>DUCH01000269.1 GCA_012959865.1 Myxococcales bacterium
CGGCCGCGGCGGCGGCGGCAGGGTTGCCGGCCGAGTTATCCACAATCAGGTGACTGATCAGACGGGGGGTCGAATCCTCTACGATCGTATCGGAGTTGTAAGTCGTAGGGGTTCCAGCGGGAAGGCCTTCCAACTCGACGCTAAGGTCTTGACCGGCGGGAAAAATGCGCTCCACGTTGGTAATGAACGGTTCATCGGCGCGGCCGAAGTTTTCCTGTCCGGGGAGAAGATTGTTGAATTTCCCGTCGACAGTCCGCAGACCCCACGGAATACTTGAATTCGGCAGAATGTCGGCGAGCTCTTCACCCGCTACGTGACGCTCTGAAATCCGAATCTGCTTGAAGATGAAATCCATATCTTCAAGAGTCGGAGCAAGGTCGCCACTTGGCGAAGCATTCGCCGTGGCCTGCGCGGAGGCAGGACGGGACATCGCCCAGAATGCCAATGAGAAAGTCAAAGCCCAAACAGCAACAAAGGCTGCAAACGTTGTAATTCGAGAAAGCACGCCGCTTCCGATCATTTTTCTTACCTCTAAGGTTGGTATTCGGGTTGGTATTCGGATTGGTATTCGTACTGCTATCCGTATTCTGTGTGAGGGCTAAAGACCCATCCCACAGAAACAAAATGACCTAGAAGTAATACCCGAGCGGCATGAAGGCTTTCTGAGGATTACACTCCGACAGGCGCCTTAAGCGCACTTAGGACGCGCCGAACTAGGGCGAAACACTCAGTGGTGAGAAAAACGGAAAGCCTTCGGTAGTTCACCAGAATGGTCTGCGATTAGTGGATGCAACCAGCCGGCAACTCAGAGAACTCGGAGGAGATTACATTTATTCGAGTCCGGGTTTTCTAGGGCCAAAAACTAGCCTTTGGCCTTACCCCATCGTCATAATTTCGATGGGGACAGCGGGTCTCGAGGCACTTGGCCCCGCATGGGCGAGAGCCGAGTTTGCAAGGCTCATTCAGCGGCGTTAAGAAAAAAAGAGGGGCCGCGAGTGTGCTGTCGATGATTTTGAGACCCTGAGAAAACCAGGGGCTTGCACCCTCGACAAGCCCCGAATCGGTGGGAACTCGCTTGAGTCGGGCGAGTCATCGCGGGATGACGGGGAAGCGCGAAAGGCTTACCGGAAATCGCAGTGCATCCGGATGGCGGCCTCGCCCGTCATGGAATGCCGGGCGGCTGAATCGTGCGCTCCGGTTGCACCCAAACGCATCGATCCCGGCTACAAGGCCTCGATACGCGCCCGGACGTGCTTATGCCAGGGGGTTCCGGCCAGCCAATCGCGATCCTCCGAAACCGTGAGTTCATTGGGCGCAACCCCGTGAACGGTACGCTGGCCGTCTTTGTCCGGATAGCCCAGGCCCAAGCCATTGGGCAGGGTGACGTGTCCTGGCCGAAGGGTATCGGTGATTTCTGCGACTGCTTCGGCTCGGGCCCGCTTGGTGGTGATTCGAACCCGGCCTCCGTTTGCGATACCCAGTTCCTCGGCATCCGCTGGGCAGATCCGTAGAGCTCCCTCGCTGTCCTTCTTCCGCCAACCGGGATCGCGAAAGATGGTATTCGCCGTAGTCCCGCGCCGCTCGCCAGCCGCCAGGATGAACGGGAAATCGGATGAAGCCGGTGCGGGTTCTTCGTCCCGCAGAAGGCTGAACTCCTCCAACAATTCGGGAATCAAGAGTCGAATGCGGCCTTCACTGGTTTCGAGGCGATCAAAGCTCACCGAGTATGGATCGGAAGTGATCAATACGCCTTCGCGTCGCGTGATAATTGCTTCGAAGAGCGCATCGCCTAGACGCGCGCCCTCCCCCACGAAGCCCGCTCGCCGGACCGAGTCCGGGTAGCGGGCTGCGCACGTCTGCGCGGCGGCCCAAAAGAGCGCCGCTGGCGCGAGACTGTCGCCCAGCGAGCGGCCCAAGGTTTCGTAGAGCAGCACCGGCGCAATGCCCCCCCATTCGGGCCGCTCGGCCAAGGCAGCGCTAAACGCCGAGCCGAAAGCTGGCAGTCCTGACTCGGCAGCCAAGCGCAGATCGGTCAAATCCTCATAGAGGTACCCCCCCAAGGCGGCCACCAGCCGGCTGTGGATCTCGGGCTCGGGGAGCGTCCCTGGGGCGGGCTCGAAAAGAGGATGCCGCATCTGGAAGACATGATCGGGAAAACCTCCACCAAAAAAAGTCGCTTCGGGTTTCTCGTATTGCGAAGAGCCCGGAAGGATATAGTCCGCGCGCCGGGCCGTCTCCGTCATGGCCACATCGATCACGACCACGCATTCCAGAGCGTCCAGGGCCTCGCGCATCCGGGCACTGTCGGCCAGGGAGTGGGCCGGGTTGCCGCTCTCGATCAGCGCCGCCCGAAACCGGTCGGGGTGGTCGCCGAGGATCTCATCCGCCAGGTGGTTGCACGCGATCAAGCCAGTAATGATGCGGTGGCCACCCACCGGCGTGCGCCGGTCGGTCTTGGACTCACCAAAGAGCTTGCCGAGATGAGTACCTATATTCATGGTGCCCGGGCGACCAAAATTACCCGTCAATACATAGAGGAGCTTTTGGAGATAGGAATTCAACGTACTGTGGGGCGCCATCTCGATACCCAGGTCCTCGAGCACCGCCACGCTCTCGGCTTCCCCCAGCCGGCGAGCCGCCGCTCGAATCCGATCCTCGGGAACGTCGGCGCGCCGACAATACTCGGCCACTGGGACCTCGGAGAGGAGTTGCAGCAGGGGTCCGGCGTCGGCGGTGTGGCGGGCCATGAAATCCTGATCGATGCGGCCCTCCTGGACCAAGACGCCCAGCATCGCGCCCAGCGCGAAAGCATCGGTTCCCGGACGCACCTGAAAGAAGAAATCAGCCAGTTCAGCGGTTTCCGTTCGCCTGGGGTCCATCACGATCAGCGATCGGTTGGGGTCCTTTGCAATCGCACGAAGCGTAACCCGGGCCCGCTCGAAGCCGTGGGAATGCCAGGGGTTCTTGCCAATAAAGACAGAGACTTCGGCATTTTCGAAATCGGGTTCGGGGCGGGCACCGAACATCTGGCCCTCGACCCAAAACTCTCCGGTCTTTTCTTGGGCCAGGGCATTCGAGGCGTAGCGCATGCCCAAGACCCGACGGGTCGCAGCGCTATACGCTCCGCCCAGGTGGTTGCCCTGGCCGCCCCCCCCGTAGTAGAGAATTTTCTCGCCCCCGTGCTCATCGCGAATCCCGCCCAGGCGCTCAGCCACTTCGCGAATCGCCGTATCCCAGTCGATTTCCTCGAAAGTTCCGTCCGCTCGACGCCGCAAGGGGCTTGTCAGTCGATCGCGATTCGCCTGGTAGTAGCGCAGGCCTGCGGGCTTCTCGCACGTATAGCCCCGGGAGCGGGGATTGTTTCGATCGCCCTTGATCTTGAGAAAATTTCCATTGTCAATCCGCACCTGCAAACCGCAATTGATGCTGCAGAGAATGCACGCGGTGGTATGCCACAGGGCTTGGCCCTCGGGATCTGCTGCTTTTTCGAGATTGGTCATGCCAATATCCTTCCCTGCTGATCGAAAACCCAAGGAGCCTATTCGGCAACCCCAAGGCATTCCCTACTCCGCGCAGCCTTCACCAAGGCAGCCTCAACCCAGAAGCCTACACCCAAAAGAGTCGGCAGCGAGAGGGATTCCTTAGCTGGCCTGGTAGAAGGTCTTGCTGATGATCTTCCACTCGCCGTCAACACGGATCAAATGGAAAAAATCGATGAAGTCGCTGCCCATAAAACCTGTTTCCACCAGCGTGGCGGTGGCCACGTCCCCCATCACCTCGATGCTCTCGATCTCAGCATGGTATTTCCCTGTTGACGTCACCGGGTCTAATTTGGCCACCTCGGAAAAAAAAGGCTCGGGGGAGCCAATTCCCAACTTGCCCGAGAAATACCCGTTCATGCGGGCGTCCGGGTGAAAGGCCGAGCGAAGCCGAGCGACGTCACCCCCACTGCCTTCGACGTACGCATCCAGCACAGAACGGACCGAGGCTACATCTTCGAGACGATTTTTCATTGCACTCTCCTTTCGCCACGCGATCGAGCGACGATACGAACGGGGAAGGGGGGTAGAGGGGAAGGGGGTTGAGCCCCTCGCGGGGCGGGGATTGATTGGAGGGTCGCAACCGGGAGTGGAAGGGACGACTGCAAAATGCGAGTGTTCCCCGAATCCCACCAGAATACCCCAATTTCCGAGGCCCTCGGTGGGGCAGGGAGAGACACCTAGCGGTCCCCAAAACCCGGGCTGGAGAGCTTCCCCAAGCCCTCCTACTCTTCTGGATAGCGTTCTGGACAGGGATTTTTCGGGGCAGCAGACCGGATCCACATGTGCGCTCAATACAAAACAATCGGCTCTTCTTCCTCACCCGCTGGAGCTCGCTCTTGAAAGCCTACCTCGTCGTTATTCTGCTTCTCCTCGGGATATTTGGTTCCATCGGGGGCTACAAGTACGCGCAATTTTCGGCGCTGGCGAATGCCTCTTTTGAACGTCCCCCCATCACCGTGGCGGCCAGCCTCGCCCAAGTCGAGGGGTGGAGCGACTATCTGGTTGCGGTCGGCACCATCAAGGCAATTCGTGGAATCCGGCTCAGCTCGGAAGAAAGCGGCGAAGTGGTCCGGATCAATTTTGAGTCTGGAGAGGCCGTCGAAGCGGGTCGACTGATGATCGTTCTCAACGATCGCGTGGAATCTGCCCGCCGGGGGAGCCAGCAAGCGATCCTCAATCTGGCGAGGCTGCAATTCGATCGCAACCGGGAACTGCTCGAACAAAAATCAGTCTCGCGTTCGGACTACGACCGCTCCAAAGCCAACCTTGACCGTGCCCACGCGGACCTCGCCGAGACCGAAGCCATCCTGGCCAACAAACGGATCCGGGCGCCTTTTGCAGGCGTTGCCGGAATCCGTCAGATCGAACTCGGCGACTTCGTTTCGCCCGGAATGATCGTCTCTACGCTCCAGGATTTGAGCGAACTCGAAATCGACTTCAGCCTACCCGGGCAGCGTGCGCCTCTTCTGCGACCGGGCCAACGCATCGAACTCCAGGTCGACGCTTTCCCGGACCGTGTCTTCGAGGCTCGACTTTCTGCGGTTGATTCCCAGATCGACCCCAGTACGCGCAACCTCAATGCCCGGGCGAAAATCATTCAGGGCGACGGTATCCTACCCGGAATGTTCGCCACGCTCCGAATTTTTCCGGGCGGAAGCAAAGATGTCGTCACTGTTCCTCAGACCGCAGTGACATACTCGCTGCATGGAAACACCCTTTATCTCATCACCGAGGCGCCGGACGGCGTCCTCACGGCCACTTCGGAGATCGTCGAGACCGGCGAAACCCGGAACGGCCAGACAAGCATTCTCAAGGGCATCGAGCCCGGCGATCGGGTGGTGAGCGCGGGTCAGAATAAGCTGTATCGCGGTGCCCGGGTCGTAGTCGACGAAGAAGTCATTTTCTAGAGAGAATAGACTTGGCGTTTACCGACACTTTCATTAGGCGGCCCGTTCTTTCGGCGGCCGCCAGCCTGATGCTGCTTCTCCTTGGCCTGCAAGCGGCCGGCGAGTTGAAGGTTCGCGAATACCCCAAGCTCGAAACCGGGATAATTAGCGTTCGAACCCTCTATCGAGGCGCCAGCGCGCGGACGGTACTGGGTTTTGTCACTACACCGCTCCAGCGCTATCTCGCCAAAGCAGACGGCATCGACTACCTCAGCTCCACCACCCGGCCGGGCAGCTCGACCATCGAGCTACACCTCCGCCTGGGTGAGGATACACGCAGCGTGCTCTCGGACGTCATCGCCAAGATCAACGAGGCTCGCTACGAACTTCCCCAGGAAATTGAAGACCCCATAGTGAGCAATGAGGCCCCCGGAGACGCGCTCATGTACATCGCTTTCTTCAGCGATGAGCTCTCCATTCCCCAGGTCAACGACTACCTCGCACGATCGGTACAACCCATTCTCACAACTCTCGAAGGAGTCGGCGAGGCCGAACTCCTGGGCAACAAGAACTTCGCCATGCGGGTATGGCTGCATCCGGAGAAAATGGTTGCCCACAACGTCACTGCCGAAGACGTCCGTGATGCCCTGCGCCGAGACAACTACATCTCCACCAGCGGCACCACCGAGGGGGTCTGGGTTCTCACCAGTGTCGAAGCCAACACTGCTCTCTCCGAGCCTTCGGAATTTTCGCAAATAGTGGTGCGGCAAGAGGGCGATCGGCGCGTGATTCTGAGTGACGTGGCGGAACTGGAACTCTCGGGTCAGAACATCGAGTTCTCGTCGTTCTCCAGTGGTAGGCCGACTGTATTCATCGCCGTCAAGCCATCTCCCGGTGCCAACCCCCTGGCAGTGGCCGAAAGAGTTCACGCCGTAATCCCCGAACTCCAGAGACAGATGCCTGCAGACCTCGAGGCTTTTGTTGACTTCGACGCATCCACCTACATCAACGAGGCCCTCGACGGGGTCATGTTGACCATGATTGAGGCGGCGGTCATCGTCATTTTCATCATCTATCTGTTCCTGGGCTCTCTTCGCGTTGTATTCATTCCCCTCGTCGCCATTCCCCTCTCCCTGATCGGCGGGCTCTTCTTCATGTACGGAATGGGCTTCTCCATCAACCTCTTGACTCTCCTCGCCATGGTGATCGCCATTGGGCTCGTGGTGGACGATGCAATCGTGGTGGTGGAAAATGTCCATCGCCACATCGAAGAGGGAGCGACCCCATACGACGCGGCCCTTCGCGGTGCTCGCCAGGTGGCCCTACCTGTTGTGGCCATGACGCTGACCTTGGTGGCCGTTTATGCGCCCATTGGATTCTTGGGCGGGCTCACCGGCGCCCTCTTTACCGAGTTCGCCTTGACGCTGGGCGGGGCCGTGCTGGTATCGGGGTTTGTGGCACTGACCCTGAGCCCCATGATGTGCGCGTACCTCCTTCGCGAACGCGAAAGCCAAACTCGTTTTTCTGACTGGCTGGATCGGCGCTTCCACTCGCTCAGGGAATCCTACAGGGGGGCGCTGGCCCTCAGCCTGGCGAATCAAGGAGCAGTGTTGCTTTTTAGCGCGGCCATTCTATTGAGCCTCCCAATCCTCTTTGGACTTTCGGGCGAAGAACTCGCCCCCAAAGAAGACTCGGGGGGAATTACCGTAATCGCGACAGCCCCCCAATACGCAAACCTCGATTATATCGACCACTTTCTCGACCAGATCGTAGACATCTGGAAAAAGGTGCCCGAGGTCGCGCATTCCTGGCAGGTCAGTTCCAAGCGCTTCGTCATGGGCGGCCTTTCCCTCGTTCACTGGAATGACAGGGAACGCAGTCAAGCCGAAATCATGCAAGAACTGCAGCCCCAATTCAATCGGATTAGCGGACTGGAGGTGTTCACCTTCGCCGACCCCAGGCTTCCGGGCGCGGAATCGGGACTGCCCGTCAACTTTGTCATTGCTTCCAACGAAAACTACCAACAAGTTGATGCCGTCGCCGAGGCGGTGATGCAAAAGGCACGAGAGTCGGGATTGTTCCTTTTCGTGAGCAAGACACTCAAATTCACGCGACCCGAAACGATAGTCAACATCGACCGCGCCAAGGCCGCACGCCTGGGCATCTCCATGCAGTCCATCGGCGATACTCTGTCCATCATGCTGGGTGAAGCCGAGGTCAACCGATTCACCATGGAAGGGCGAAGCTACAAAGTCATTCCCCAAGCCTCTCCCGATTTTCGCTTGACCGAAAAGGAACTCGAAAACTTCTACGTCCGAACTACTTCGGGCAATCTCGTACCCCTGGCCACTCTGGTCAGCTTGGAGCAGAAGGTCGAGCCCAATTCCCTGACTCAATATCAGCAACTCCACAGCACCAATATTCAGGGGATGATGATGCCCCCGAATTCCCTGGGCGTGGGGCTTGAGTTTCTTGAAAAAACGCTGAACGAAGTAGCCCCGGTCGGGTATCGTGCGGGCTTTGAAGGCGAGGGCCGGCGCTTCATTCAGGAGCGATCGAGCTTTGCGTTTCTTTTCGCTCTCTCACTCACGGTTATCTTCCTCGTGCTTGCCGCTCAATTCAATAGCTTCCGTGATCCCCTCGTAGTCCTCATCGCGGTTCCCATGTCGATCTTCGGTGCCGTAGCAACCCTGGCCCTGGGCGCGGCAACCTTGAACATCTATACGCAGATTGGCTTGCTGACTTTGATCGGACTGATCAGCAAGCACGGGATTCTGATCGTCGACTTTGCGAACCATCAAGTCGCCAAGGGGATGGACCGGCGCGAAGCCGTACTCGAAGCCGCCTCCCTCCGGCTGCGCCCAATTTTGATGACCACCGCAGCCACGGTACTCGGCGTGGTTCCCCTGCTCGTCGCTTCGGGTGCCGGGGCCAATAGCCGCTTCAGTATCGGGCTGATGATCGCCGCCGGAATGCTCGTCGGCACGCTCTTCACGCTCTTTGTCGTGCCCACGTTCTACCTACTGGGTGCTCCTCAAGCCTCCGCGCACCCGGCCTCCCCACCCGACCTTTCCTCCGAGTTCGGCGCGCTGTCGTCGGCCCCGCCCACCTGATCAGCGATGTCGCCCAAAGAGGCGACGCGTTTCTTCTGACACCTCCCCAGGCAGCCTCGCGCTGGGAAACGAGGGCCGGGGCCGCGAGTTTTCGGGAAACCCGGGGCCGCGGCGACCTTCTCGGGTATCGTCGGTCCGCAATCGTCTACCCATTGATGGCCGAGCGGAGAATTTCGGTCAAACTTTTCTTGTCCTTAACGTCCTACTCGACGCTCTAGAAGGAGTTCATCCGGGTGACTCACTCGCCTCAGTCTGGTGCGATGCTCCTCGCTCGCCTGGATCGTATTCCAATTTGGCCCTACCCGCGCTCGGTTCTCGCCATCGTGGGCGCCGGGTTTTTTTTCGCCTACTTCGACATCGTGACCATTGGTTTCGCACTCCCCACCCTCTCCAAGCAGTTCAACGTCTCGGCCGAAATGGCTTCATGGTCGATTACCAGCGGATTGATCGGCTATATCCTGGGCTCGATTCTCGACAGCCGGATTAGTGACCGCTATGGACGGCGGGTCAGCCTCTTCCTTTCTGTGGCGGCATTTTCCGTCGGCTCTCTGCTCTCCGCCACCAGCCCCAGCCTCAACTGGCTAATCTTCTGGCGCTTCATCTCGGGGATGGGAATCGGCGCGGAAATCGCCCTGGTGACGACCTATATGGCCGAGGTTTCGCCCGCCCCCCTGCGCGGCCGCTACACGAGTTGGACAATTGTTTGCGCTTTTGCCGGGTTGGCCGCAGTGCCCCTGGTGGCCCTGCAAATCGTGCCGAACTACGACTGGGGCTGGCGTGCCCTTTTCGTGGCTGGAGCCCTGGGTGGGCTGTTGATCGGTTTCATGCGCCGGAGCCTGCCCGATTCTATTCACTGGCTGGTGGCGCAAGGTCGCCTGGAAGACGCCGAGGCGGCGACACTCGCCGCCGAGACCTTTGCCGAAAAGTCACTCGGCCACTCCCTCGACGCGCCCGAGTGCGTCGAACCCCAAGCAGAACCCGACCATTACGTCCACCTGGGGGATCTTCTCAAACCGCCCATTCTCGGGCGCCTGATTCTTTTGGCAATCATCTGGTTCATCTATTACGTCGGAAATTACGCCTGGCTCACTCTGGCCCCCGAACTCTTCGCCAAGCATGGCTTCAGCCTCGCACAGAGCATCGCGTCGCTTTCGGTAACGGGGCTGGGTTTCGTGAGCGGCGCCATTGCGGCGGTCTACACCAGCGACCGGATCGACCGGCGCCGGGCTGTAGCTCTACTCGCGATTGTCTGGGCCTTCACTCTTGCAGGAATCGGCATCTACGCGTCGCCAAGTACAATTCCGCTACTGGGATTTCTGGCTTCTTTCACAATCGGATTCGTCATTCCAATTCTCTATACCATTACCGGAGAAAATTTCCCGACCTCGGTGCGGGCTACGGGAGTCTCATTGAGCGATGGTTTCGGCCACCTCGGGGGCGCCTTCTGCGGCCAGATCATTCTCGGGGTCGAGGCCATCTACGGTTTTAGCGGCGCGTTTTTCGCCATGGCTGCCACGGGGCTACTGACCGCGATTCTGGTCAGCTTTGTTTCCGACCAGACGGGCTCCCAACTGGACTGACTCTACGTGCGATTCGCCGCAAAGCGGTACCTCCTCGATGCGATGAGCCAGACCCGTCAGGAGAGTACTCACGGTGATCAAGCTTCGTCCGTCGGCTCGCCTGGATTGATTTCGCCTGGGGTACGATCGCCAATGGGTGGATCTGGAAAACCCGATCGGCTCTACGTCTGCTCGCGAGCCAATTCGGCGAGCAACTCGATCCCCTCGTCGCTTGAAGCCCAGACGGTGAGACCCGTAGCACCGGATTCCGCCCAGTCGGCGAAGCGCTCACGGATCCGTTGGCGCGGCCCCACCAGACCACCCTCGTCGATATATTCGTCGGGAACCGCTTCGGCGGCTTCTGCCTTTCGCCCGCTCAAGTAGAGTTCCTGGATTCGCTCGGCCGCTTCCCCGTACCCGCGGCGCACCATCATGTCTTTGTGGAAATTCTTGTCTTTGTGTCCCATGCCTCCTACATAGAGAGCGACATTGGGTTTGGGCATTTGCAGCGCCGAACGAATGTCATCGGTAACCACAACGCTCACCATGGGACGAATCTCGAAATCCCCCCACGACTTTCCACCGCCCGCCCGAGCAAAGCCTTCCTCGATGTGGGTCCGATACGATTCCAGGCTGCCCGGCACGAAATTAAGCGGAATCCAGCCATCGGCAATTTCTGCGGTGAGGCGCACATTGGTCTCGGTTCCGGTTCCGAGCCAAATGGGAATATCGGGATTCATATGAAGAATAGACTGCAGGGGCTTGCCGATCCCCAGGGCGCCTTCACCCGTATAGGGGAGAGAAATTTCGCGTCCGTCATGGGAAACCGGGCCTTCGCGGCGAAAAATCTTACGCATGATGGTCACGTAGTCACGAATTCGCCAATACGGACGGCCCCAGGGCTGTCCGTACCAACCCTCAACAATTTGCGGCCCCGAAACTCCGATCCCGCAGATGGCCCGCCCCGGAGCCAGGGCGTCGAGGGTTCCGATCTGCATGGCCGCCATTGCCGGTGTCCGACCGGCCAACTGAATCACCGCGGTCCCCAACCGAATCCGATCGGTTTGCGCCGCGATCCAGGCCAGGGGAGTGATGGCATCCGAGCCGTAGGCTTCTGCGGTGAAGACCGCGTCGTAACCCAGGCGCTCGGCAAGTTTCACCGTCGCCAATGGGATTTTAAGTTCGGGTCCCGAGTAGCCCAGGATCAGGCCCAGCTTGAGCGTCATGAATTCATTCCTTGGCGACGAAAAAGAAAAACACGTTTATCACCGGGGGGCTTCGTGCCTCCTATTTCGTCGTGGGGGCACGTACCCGCGGCAAAGGTCTCCGAAAAGAAAAATTCTTTCGATCCAAAAATCGCTTCGGCAACAAAACCGCTACACGCGCTCGATGATCACCGCCGGCGCCATGCCGCCTCCGGTGCACATGGTGATCAGCGCCGTCGAATCACCTCGGCGTTCGATTTCGTCCAACGCGGTGCCGATCAACATCGATCCCGTGGCCGCAATGGGATGACCCAGCGCGATCGCGCCTCCATTCACATTGCAGATTGCGGGATCGATATCGAGGTCGCGCATGAACTTGTAGGCGACCACCGCGAATGCCTCGTTGACTTCGAAGAGATCGATATCGGAAAGCGTCATGCCGGCCTTCTTACAGACCTTGCGGGCTGCGGGGCCGGGTTCGTTGAGCATCAGGGTCGGGCTCCCGCCGGTTGTCGCCATCGCGACTATCTTGGCGCGGGGAGTAAGGCCCTTTCTCTCGACATAGTCCTCTGAGGCAAGAAGCAACCCCCCAGCGCCGTCGACCACACCCGAACTGTTGCCCGCGTGGTGGACGTGGTTGATCTCCAAGTCGGGGTAGGCTCTCGCCACGAGTTGGGCAAATGTTTCGCCCGTGGCGTCAATGGGCAATTCCATGAATTGATCAAACACTGTGGGCAACTTCGCCAGAGTATCCATAGATGTGCCCGGACGCGGAAACTCGTCTCTGGCCAGGGCGACTTCGCCGTTGTCGTGAAGAACCGGAACAACGCTGTTGTCGAAGCGGCCTTCGTCCATGGCAATCTTCGCCCGGCGCTGGCTCTCGCAGCCGAGTTCATCGACTTCTTTTCTGCCCACGCCCTCGAGAGTCGCGATCATGTCCGCGCAGATTCCTTGGTGGGGTTGGGGATGAAGGCCTCGCAGGTGCGTATTCCCCATATCCATGGTGGCCACGGCCACGGGCTGCTGCACCGACCCGGTATACGACATCATCTCGACGCCCCCGGCCACCACCAGGTCCGCCATCCCGCTCATGATATTGGCAGCTCCCAGATTGACAGCCGTGATCCCCGAACCGCAGAAGCGATCGAGGGTGAACGCCGGAGCTGCCGTTTCCCAACCGGCATCCAGCACACCCATTCGCCCCACACACGCTCCCTGTTTTCCTATCTGGGAGCTACAGCCGATCACCACATCGTCCACATCCGCGGTATTGAGATCGTTCCGATCGCGCAAGGACGCGAGCAGACTGCCAAGCAACCGCTGAGGATGGATCTCCGAAAGCGAACCCTTACCGGGCTTGCCGACTCCCCGGGGCGTACGAGCGGCGTCGATGATATAGGCAGCGGGCATGAAATATCTCCTGGGATTCGGGCTTAACGACGAAAGAAAATGTTGATCAATGTGGCTAAAAAGCCGATCAATATGGAAAAAAGGGGCATACAGGCGCTCGAGCGGATGGCTGGGCCCTCACCGATCGAAGCCTGGATAGTAGGACAATTTTACACCGGCGAGTCGCTACAGTTTCCATGTGTATGAAAGAATAAATGGATGGGTCGCACGAATGGCTTTCCCCCTAGCCATCACTGCCTCGGTGGGAGGTGGAATTGCGCTGATGAACCGAGGCGACTCCCCCGAGGTCGTGACCGGTTGGATCATTCTGGCCTCCTATTTATGGATCGCACTTCTTGAGCGCGTTTTTCCCCTGCACCGGGAATGGTCGCGCTCGCACGGGGACGTTCGGACCGACGTCGCGCTGGCCGTGACCAACGGCGTGGTCAATCTCGGAGCCCAGCCGCTGATTCTTGCGGGATCCGTCGGCGTTGCGGCGTGGGCCTCGGCGAATTATGGCGCGACGATCTGGCCCAACGCGTGGCCCCTGGCCCTGCAACTCGTTCCCGCGCTGATTCTCGCCGAACTCGTGGAGTATACGTGCCACCGGGTTATGCACGAGGTTCCCTGGCTTTGGCGTTTTCACGCTCCTCACCACAGCGCGGCTCGGCTCTATTGGCTCAACGCCCTACGCTTTCACCCCGCGGACATCCTTCTGGTGGGCCCGGGGAAGCTAATCCCCCTGGCGGCGCTGGGGGCCGATGGACGAGTGCTGGCCCTGATGCTGATCTTCTCGGCGGTGCACGGCGTCTACCAACACGCCAATCTGCCCTGTCGCTTGGGTGCGCTGAACTGGATCTTCAGCATGGCGGAACTGCACCGTTGGCATCACTCCCCCGTCACCCTCGAGGCCAATCACAACTATGGGGGCAACCTGATTTTCTGGGACATCGTATTCGGAACCCGCTGGCTGCCTGAGGATCGCGAGCCTCCGGTTTACACGGGAATCGCAGATCTTCCCAACTTTCCGGGCGGCTACCTCGCCGTGATGGCCGCGCCCTTTCGCTGGAAGAAATTTCTTCGCGAAGCCGGCCCCTAGCCAACGCCGCTCATGACGGTATTCCCAAACCCAATTGACCCGCAAAATCTCTGAATCGCAATGGACTCGGGTTTACCGCGCCAGAGTCTTCGAGTTTCTTCATTCCTCGTTCAAATAGCCGAGAGCCATCAGTTGAGAGAGCTCTTTCTCGGAAAGTTCGGGGCCCTCCGCGACGGCGCTCGCGGACAGGTCACCCCGTCTTGCCGCCAAGGCGAGCTTCATGCGTTCAATCTCGCGGTTCGATTCCGGAGGCACCAGGCGCCGAACCTCGAGTCCGTCCGCATTCAGTTTCCAGATCTCCACCCTTTTTCGCCCGGGCAGCAGATGCATTCGATAATCCCCGTCGAGGTAGGAAAGACGCGGCGGTCCGTAGAGCGTGTTTTCCGAAACACTGGTGCCCGGCTCGAGCATCTCGCCACGCTTGATCGTTGAAAAGATGTCATCCCCGTCCAACTCCTTGTCGCTGGGAACGCCTGCCAATCCCAGGATCCCTCGACTGAGATCGACGTGCTCCACGACCCCTTCGATTTCTCCTAGGTCAAAGCCCGGCCCATGCACCACCAGGGGCACCCGAGTCAACTCGCCGTACAGGGTGTGACCATGCTCGAAGCCTCCGTGATCGAAGAACTCCTCGCCGTGGTCCGCGGTGACGATGACCACGGTATTCTCCCAATCGGACCGCTTCTCGAGTTCTTCGAAGAGCCGGCCCATGGCTCGATCCACCGCCAGAATCTCCTCGTCGTAGAGCCTTTTCAAGTACTCGAGTTCTTCGCTCGCGGGTCCGGGCCGGGACTTCTTCAACACCCGAATCGCGCGGTCACTTCCGAATGGAACAGGGATCGGCGGTTGCCCATCGCCGGTGAAGGTCCCCCGCACCTGGGGTGCGGGGTCATAAAAGAGGTGGGGCTCCATGAAATGCAGAAGCAGAAAATACGGATGCCTTGAAGGTTGGATCCAGGCAAGCGCCGCGTCCACCGATTCTTCCGCCGAGCGAATGGATGCTTTGCTCGCCCCCCGGTAATCGTAATCTTCCCCAAAGCCGCGCTGAAGTCCGAACTCGGGTGCCAGGAATACATTGTTCACGATGGCCCCGGTCGCGTAACCGACCGCCAGAAGTTGCTCGGCTAGGGTCGGAATTTCCGGGGCGAGCCGCCCGAAGCGCCGAGCTACGTCGGGATCGCGACCCACTCCGTGCCGGTGCGGAAGCAATCCGGTAAGCAGGCTGGTCATGGAAGGCAGGGTCCAACTCGACTGCGCGTAGGCACGACGGAAAAAACTGCCGTCTGCAGCCAAGCGGTCGAGGTTCGGCGTAGTTTCGCGCTCATGGCCGTACAGGCCAACGTGATCGGCGCGCAAGGTATCCACCACGATCAGCAGGATATTGGGCGGACCGGCGGGTGGCGGAGGCGCGCAACCCAAGGCCCACCCAAGCAGGAATGCCCAAATGAAGCAGCGAGCCATGCCGGTTCGTTGCGAGTTCAAAAGTCGAGTTCGCATCCCTTGCCTTGGGTTCGGAGTCGAGAGCCCGCCTTCGCGGGAGAGGAATTGGCTTCGATTGCGACTGCGGTGGCCCCCTCGATCTTTTTGAATCGAATCAAAGGTCTCCATTGAGCTTGGGCTCGGAATCCAACTTGCAATCGAACGCGACGCAGCACCACGCCGCCGATATACCCTGGTTCTAGCGACGCGGCCGCGTCTCAGGTGTTGATGGCTTTCTGAAAGCAGGGCCGGGCCTCAATGCGCTCGACGTATGCGCGCAGATGGGTCAACTCCTCGCCCACGCACCCAAAGCGATTGCTCATGAAACACGAATGACCGAGCATCACGTCCGCCGCCGAAAAATCGCCGATCAGATAGTCCTTGCCCTCAAGCGTTTCATTGATGGGCGCGAGAGCCCGGGTGAGAAGCCGGGTGGCCTGGTCGAGCGCTTCCTTGCTCTGCCGTTCCGGCGGAAGCAAGATCGTCTGCACGACGATCGTGTTCATGGGCGGCATCACCATGCCCTCGCAGTAGTGGAACCACTGGAGATACTGCGGGAAGAGCGGGGAGTCCACAGCGGGCTTGAGCGCACCGTCGGTGTATCGAGCCAAGATGTACTCCACGATAGCCCCGGACTCCCACATTCGAATATCGCCGTCGTCCAGCACCGGAACCCGACCCAGGGGATGACGCGCGCGATGGGCGTCGGATTTCAGATCCTTGGGATGAAAGTCCATGCGGTTCAGGTCGTACTCGAGCCCCAGTTCTTCGAGGAGCCAAACGATTCTTCCGGCGCGAGAATTGGGGGCAAAGTGAAGCGTCAGCATGGGGTTCTCCGTGAGGCTGGGTTGAAAGCTTCACGATAGGCTAAATGGATTGTTTGAGACAGGAATTGGGGACAGGGATTTCAAGCAATTTCGACCACAGAGAGCACGACTCGGCCTCGGGGCAGATCCAATCCGAATTCATCGCCCACCTCCAAGCCCAGCAGTTTGCGGCCGAGCGGGGAAGAGGGAGAAAGAACGCGCACTTCGGTGCGTGATGCGACGAGGGATTCGCCCCCGCCAGCGGGGAGAAGGAAGTATGTCATCGACCCGCCTTGCCCCTCGGTCTCTCCGTCCTCCCCTTGTTCTTCCTCCACCCGGACAAGCGCCCCGAGTCCGATGGAGGATTCCGCGCCAAAGTCCGGGAGATCCAACGCACGAAGCCGATCGAGTTCGCCTCGAAGTTGCTCCACACGATCGGCCAATCCTCGGGCGAGATAAGATGCCTCGGTGGCTCGCGTGTCCTTCGGATCTTCGGCCCGGGTTTCCTCGTGGGTCGCACCCGCCTGGCTACTTTGCTGGGATTTCAACAGAGCGTCGAGTTGCCCGACAACTCGCGCCCGCACCGCATCAAGAAGTTTTCTCTTGTCCAGCACGTGACCCTCGCCTGGGTGTCCTGGGTGCCCCCCCCAAGCTGCCCTACTCGCCGGTAAAGACCGGTCGGCGCTTCTCCATGAAGGCCATCATGCCTTCCACCTGGTCCCGGGTTCGGCCACACCGCAGAACCGCTGCACGCTCGGCCGCCAGAGCTTCGTCGAGAGAAGCCTCCCCCGCTCCAACTACGCAGCGAAGAACCCCGGCTACTGCAATCGGGGGCATCCCGGCGAGTTCTCGAGCCAGGGCCCGGGCGGCTTCCTTCAGCTCCGCGAGCGGATGAACTTCGTGGACGAGACCGATTCGTAGGGCTTCGTTCCCGTCGATCTTCTTCGCGCGAAGAATCAAGTCGAGCGCGGCATCGCGACCCACGCAGCGGGTCAACCGCGCGGTGCCCCCCCACGCCGGCACCGCCCCCAAATCCAATTCGGGTAGCCCGATTTTCGCGCCTTCGGCGGCAGCCAGGCGAAAATGGCAGGCCAGGGGAAGTTCCAAACCACCCCCCAGGCAATAGCCAAAGAGGGTCGCGATCGAGGGCTTTTCCATGTTTTCGATGGCGGCCAGTACCCGCAGTCGCTGGTCGAAGACGGCTTCCGAACCCCCGCGCGCCGCCGAACCCGATTGCAGTTGTTTCAGATCCATCCCCACCGAAAAGTCTTTTTCCCCCGCCGCCGTAAAAACCAACACGCGTACGTCGGGATCGCTCGCTGCGTCGTGAACCGCTGCTTCGAGCGCGTCCATATATTCGAAGCTCATCCGGTTGATGGGTGGATCATTGTTGGTGAGGGTCAGAACGCCGTCCTCGCGTTCGATCAATAGTGGGTTCGCTTCCGCCATGAGTGGGTTTCCTGTCGATTCAGTCCGAGGCCAAAACTCAACAAGGACCCCTGCGCGCGGCGCCTGGCCGCCCCGTAATAACCGGCCCGCTGTTGGCTCAGACCCTAGGTGATAGCCCCCACAGATGCCCCTGGACGAGGCGGGATTCCTGAGACCGAAGGCCCAGAGACGTTGGAAAACAATTGGGCGACTTCGTGAGCGGGGTTATTCTTGTCACTCACCCGACGAGATTGAAACACGAGGTACCGCTCAGCATGTCGACCCCCAGCAAGGAGAACTACGCGCGCAAGCTCCGCACTCCGGAGGAAGCGGTTTCGCTCATTCCCGACGAGAGCTTCGTCATCTTTGGTAGCGCGATTGGTCAGCCCCCTGCCCTGCTCCACGCGGTGGCGAACCGGGCTTCCAGCGGCGGGCTCAGCCAACTTCGCATGAGTGCTCTCCTACCCCTCGATGCCAGCGCGTCCTCAATTTTCCGTGAGGACTGCCGCGATGTCATTCAGTGGGAGTCGATGTTCGCCAGCCCGTTCGACCGCAAGCTCATTGCCGAAAAATCGGCGCTCTTTACCCCGGCTTTCTTTCACCAGATCCCTCGCCTGTTCACCGAGTTCATGGACATCGACGTGGCGATGATCTGCGTCTCACCTATGGACCAACACGGATACATGAGCCTGGGTACGAACGTCGATACCAACAAGGCGGCGGTGGCGGCGGCCGATCTTGTGCTGGCCGAGGTCAACCCCAATATGCCCCGTGTTCATGGAGACAGCTGGGTGCATATCGACGAAGTCGACGTCATCGTCGAGCACGAGACCGACCTCTTCGAACTGGCCTCACCCCCCGAACGCGAAGAAGATTCGGCCATTGGCCCCCTGATCTGCGAGATGATCCCCAACGGCGCGACGATTCAACTCGGCGTCGGAGGCCTGCCCAATGCCGTGGCGAAATCGTTGATGAACCATCGGAATCTCGGGATTCACACCGAGATGTTCGTGGATTCCATGGTCGACCTGATCGAGGCCGGCATCGCCAACGGATCCAACAAGGCCTTTCACCCCCGCAAGGCCCTCTACGCTTTCGCGGCAGGCACCCGCCACATGTACGATTTTCTCGACGACAACCCCTACATCGAGGCGCGACCCGTTTCGTACGTCAACTTCCCAGGGAATATCGCTCGAAACAACGACATGATCTCGGTGAATTCTACTATCGAAATCGATCTCACGGGTCAGTGCTGCTCCGAGTCCATCGGGACGAATCAATTCTCGGGCACCGGGGGACAGCACGATTACGCGCGCGGTGCGTTCGACGCCCCGGGCGGCAAGTCGATCATCGCCTTCTACTCCACCGCCCAAGGTGGAAACGTTTCTCGGGTAGTGCCCACTCTCCAGCCCGGCGCCATCGTGACCACCCCCCGCACGGAAGTCCACTGGATCGCTTCGGAATACGGCGCCGCCAACCTCAAGGGCCTCTCCACCCGGGAGCGTGCCAAGGCCCTAATCGGCTTGGCACACCCGAGCTTTCGCGACGAGCTCAAGCACGCGGCGGCCCGGCTCGGGTATCTCTAGCTGCGCAATCTCTGGCTTCGCAAAGGCCAGCACTTGCCGGGGGCGCTAGGGTTTCAAGATGTTTGAGGGAATGCACCCCAAGGTATTGATGCTGTGGCTCGTTGTCGCCGGCCTTGTGTACTTTTTCTCTCCCGTGGACTTGATTCCGGATTTCCTCGGCATTCCCGGCCGCATCGATGACGTCGCTTTGCTCGCCTTCCTGACCTGGTTCTACAAAAAGCACGTGCGGCGCTTTCTGGAGGACCAGGCCC
This sequence comes from Myxococcales bacterium, assembly GCA_012959865.1. GTDB lineage: Bacteria > Myxococcota_A > UBA9160 > UBA9160 > UBA4427 > JAZXM01. Next base: position 19,344 of record DUCH01000269.1, read on the forward strand.
GGCCGAAGGCGAGAGAAGATGCGGGCGGAGGAAGCTCGCATCACCAGGCTTCGCCCGGATCCAAGCACCCCAAAGCCTTCGACGCCTACGCGGTCCTCGGTGTCAATCGCTCGGCCACGGGCAAGGAAATTCAATCGGCCTACCGAGCGAGAATGCAGGAATACCATCCCGACAAGGTCGCCCACTTGGGCCAGGATTTGCAGCGGCTCGCTCATGAGAAGAGCCAGGAAATCCAACAAGCATACCGGCAGCTGGGAAAATGAATTCAACGTTCAAAAGAAGGACATAAAAAACCAATGACCAAATTCATCATTGCCCTGGGAACTTTTGGCTGGGTGCTTTTTGCGAGCGGTGCTCTGGCGGAACAAGACGCCCAATACTCGCCCTACGCGGGCGAAGAATTTCCCATGCAGTTGCTCTGGGGCGATACCCATGTCCACAGTTCATTCAGCATGGATGCAAACGTGATGGGCAACACACGGCTCGATCCAGGCGACGCCTACCGGTTTGCCCGGGGTGAAACGGTCACTGCGAACAGTGGACAATCGGTTCGTCTCGACCGACCCCTGGACTTCCTCGTAGTCTCGGACCACGCCGAATATATGGGGGTATTGCCCAAGATACGGGCCGAAGATCCCGTGTTGCTCTCGGATCCCGATGGCATGCGGATTTTCACAGCCCTCAATGGGGATCCCGAAGTAGGCCGATCGATCGTGGACGAGCTGGTGAATTCTCTCGCGACCAATACGCCGATATTCAACAACGATTCGGCCAAGCAGGACATCTGGACCGAGATCACGCTGCTTGCCGACCGCTACAACCAGCCAGGAGTCTTCACGCCCCTGATCGGTTTCGAATGGACATCGATGCCGGGAGGCGACAACCTTCACCGCGTAGTCGTCTACGCCGACGACGCCGATCGGGCGGGGCAGATGATCCCGGTTTCGGCATTCGATGGGGATCGCCCAGAAGACCTCTGGGCCTTCATGCAAAGTTACGAAGAGAAAACCGGCGGCCGAATCCTCGCGATCCCGCACAACGCGAACCTGAGCAACGGCCGCATGTTTGCCACGGAGGACTCCAGTGGAAAACCCATCGGCCAGGCGTACGCGGTGACCCGTTCTCGCTGGGAACCCCTGATGGAGGTGACCCAGATCAAGGGAGACGGAGAGACGCACCCCCTGCTCTCGCCAGACGACGAGTTCGCCGACTTCGAGACCTGGGACAAAGGCAACCTGGCACTCTCGGGTACGATCCCCAAGGAAGCCGGCATGCTGAAGCACGAATACGCCCGCTCGGCGCTGAAAACCGGGCTTGAAATCGAAGCCAAAACTGGGGTGAACCCTTACAAATTCGGAATGATCGGCAGCACCGACGCCCACACATCCCTGGCCACGGGTGCTGAAAACAACTTCTGGGGCAAGGCGGTTCTGGTCGAACCCGGAACGCCACGAACCAATGAAACTTTCATCCGGTCGGCCGCCAGCGAAGAGTTGGACATCATCGCGTGGCAGCAGGTCGCCTCGGGGTACGCGGGCGTCTGGGCTACGAGCAATACCCGAGACTCGATCTTCGAGGCCATGAAGCGACGTGAAGTCTACGCCACCACCGGATCACGAATCCAGCTGCGCTTCTTCGGCGGCTGGCGCTTCGGCGAAAACGATCTCCTTCAACCCGACAGCGTATTCTCCGGCTACCGCAAGGGCGTGCCTATGGGCGGCGACCTGCCCCCACGCCCCGCCGAAAGCACAACCCCTCCCGGCTTTTTGATCATGGCCCTGAAGGACCCCCTGGGAGCCAATCTCGAGCGAGTACAAATCGTTAAAGGGTGGCTGGATGCCCGGGGCGAATCCCACGAGAAGGTCTACGACGTCGCCGTTGCCGAGAAGATCGGATCCACGGTCAATGTCGAGAAAGCCACGTACTCGAATCGTGTCGGCCAGGCGCAATGGGCAAGCTATTGGCAAGACCCGGATTTCGACCCCGCACAGGGGGCCTTCTACTATACGCGAGTGATCGAGATCCCCACGCCGCGCTGGACCGCCTACGACGTAGTTCGGCTTGGAACCGAGATCATTCCGGAGGCCACGATGGTTGTGCAGGACCGCGCCTATTCATCGCCCATCTGGTATACGCCCGGTCGAGCCAGAGGGACCAATTCGGCGAACATCTCCCCCGTCAACCGCCTAACGAAGTCCTCGCTGGAATAGACCCGCTCTCCCCGCAGTTTTCCCAGCGCTGCGCTCGTATCGTCCACATAGAGGATACCCACCACGTGGTGGCGCTCGTTGATGCCGTTGACGTCGAAATCCAGCCTGTATTCTTGGACCACCGAGGTTGCATTGACCCACTGACCGAGCATCTCTACTCGGGAGCGCAGGGGGAGGAAGTGCTCGACGAACTGCGCGTAGAAGCGTTTTACCGTTTCGTCGCCTCGCATGCCCCGGCCCAACGGATAGAACTCGTAGACGGGGCCGGGCGCCAGCGTGTCGAGCAGCGGAGCGAGGTCTCCCTGGGCTTCGAGCTCCGCGTGCCGGCCGCCGAGTTCGGCCATTTTTTCTGTGCTCCATCCACCCATCATGACGGCTAGCGAAGAATCTTGTTGGCGATTTCGCCGAGCAACTCGATGCGCTCGGGGTTGTGGCCGTTTACGGGCAGGTCCACGGTGATCCCATCGAGACCTGACGCCACCGCATTTTGCAGAATCTCACCCACTGTGTCCGGATCCCCCGTGATCAGAGCCCCCTTGGCGGCCGCAATGTGCGCATCGGTCCATCCCTTGACCTCGGCGATGGCGGCGAAATCGGCGTCGAGTTCCTCCTGGGTCGGGGCCACGGCAATCATCTGCAACTTGGTCACAGTGATCTCCGAACGGTCGCGCCCCAAGCGCTCGCAATGTTCGGCCAGAACTTCAAGCTTTCTTGGGATTGCCGCGTTATCTCCCACGAGGTTCGACTCATCGGCATATTGCGCCACCATGCGCAGGGTCTTCTTCTCACCCTGACCCCCAATCATGACCGGAATTTTCGAAATGGGCGCCGGTGAATTGATCGCCTCGCGAACCCGATAGTGTTTGCCCGAAAACGTGACCGGTTCGCTCCGGAGCATGGGAACGATGATCTGGAGCGCTTCTTCCAATTTTTCGAAGCGGTCGCTAAAGGTGCCGAACTCGAACCCGAGGTCTACGTGCTCTTTCTCGAACCAGCCGCATCCGATGCCCAGGGTGGCCCGCCCTCCTGAAACGTGGTCGAGGGTCGTCACGGATTTCGCGAGCAGGGCCGGGTTCCGGTAGGTGTTGCCGGTGACCAGGGCCGAGAGCCGAACACGCTCGGTGTGCTGGGCCAGCGCCGACAGCATCGCGTAGCACTCGAACATGGGCTCCTCGGGCGCACCGATCCCGGGCAGTTGGTAGAAGTGGTCCATCACGAAGACCCGGTCGTAGCCCGCCGCCTCGGCGGCCCGCGCCTGGGCGACGACATTCTCGAAAATGCCGTCTGGCGCGACGCCGGGATAAGTAAAATTAGGAATCTGGTAGCCAAGGCGGGTCATTCTTTTGTCCTCTTTTTTGCAGAGCACCCACTACTGAGAACGGCGACGGAGTTGAAATAGGGATAGGACTCGGAGGGAGGAGGGAGGGAGGGGAAGAGAGAGAGAGGAAGCCGAGCGCATCCGCTTACTCGTCGCCGGGTATACCATAGGCCTTCGCCTCGGACTAGACTCACCCCCGTTGAGACCGGGCAACCGACGGGAGACGACACCCGGCTCCTCCCCGAGGCACCTTGCGGTTGAGCCTGTACGTAACCGCCATCGACGAGATCGATCTTCTGGGCAATTCCTTTAACGCCCAGTTCTATCTTTCCACCGTCTGGTCCAAAGCCGGCGGAGAAAATCCCAGCGACTC
>DUCH01000270.1 GCA_012959865.1 Myxococcales bacterium
GTCTATGCTCGCCCGGGTCGAGATCGACATCGAAGAGCAAATCCCGGGTCGGAAATTCAAGACTGTGGATCAGTCGCAAGTTCCCCTTGCGAACCGCGATGAGCGGTGACTCCTCCGATTCGATCTTGCCCCAGTTCCGGTCGAGTTGTGCGAAACCCATATCCGACCTCGGTTTAGCCGGCTGGCCGAGGAGCAGGGGCGCGAGAGATTCCCCGTCGGGATCCTCAAGCCCGGGAAGGCCTAGCATATCGAGCAGGGTAGGCCAAACGTCGATATTCTCGGTCGGACCCTCCACAACCCCCCCCGGAGAAAGCCGAAAAGGAAAGCTCAAGATAAATGGGGTGCGCGTCACCTCTGCGAAGAGGTCCCGGGCGTGCCCCTCGGCGCCGTGCTCTCCAAACGCCTCCCCGTGGTCGGAGACCACGACCACCAGGGTTTTTTTCCCGAGTCCCAAACGGTAGATCTCCATCAGGATCTCGCCCAACTGACTGTCCGTCCACAATATGGCGTTGTCGTAGCTGTCGGAATAGTCGCTCCCAAAGAGCGCGGTTTCCTCGGTCGATATGTATTGGTGAACGTCCATAAAATGAAGGTAGAGGAACCAGGGGGTGTCCTGGTTGCTGCTCAGAAACTCTTTAGCCGTAAATACAAGGTCGATATCGGTGCCGTCGATGCGGCCGGCAATGGCCTCGGAACGCATGGTGGCGGGCGCCTGCTGGCCGATGGGGGATTGATAGATTTCAAAGCCCTGCCCAAACCCGAAATTCGGCGCCACCCACCCGTTGCGCCAGAGCCCAGCCGTGGTGAAACCTGCGTCTCTGAGTATCTCCGCAGGCAGTACAGCCGCCTCCGGAATGGCGTCGACATGACGGAGCACGTCGGTCCGAATCGGGTAGAGACCGGTCCACAGAGACGCCATGGAGGACTTGGTCCAGGAAGACTGGGCGCTGTGGCGATCGAACCGAACTCCTGTCTGCGCCAAATAGTCGAGGGCCGGGCTGGTCGGTCGCTCGTAGCCGTAACCGCTCAGACGATCCGAGCGAAGCGTATCGATCAGCACAAAGAGCACGTTGAGGTCCGATCGATCCCGGAGCGAAGCAATGTCCGCAAGGGTTCCCTTTGGCCGATCGTCCGGATTTTCCCCGGCTGCCAGGAACGCGTACGCGGCAACAGCGAGGCCAGCACAGATCACCGCACCGACGATCCATCTCTTGGCCACTTTGGGGTTCGACTCGCTCATGCTGTTCAGCTCCGATCCGCCTCGCGACTCTCAAGCCGCGCTTCAAGCTGCGCGCGAAGAACCGCGGCGGCCTTTTTATCCGCAAATTCATCGGCCTTGAGGCTCTCGTCGAGAAGGCGCAAGGCTTCACTCACTTTACCCTTCCGCGCAAGCAGCTGCGCGGTCAAGTACAGCGAAGCCGGCGACTCGGCCCCATTTTTCATCGCCCGCCCCAACGCGACTTGGGCCCGGCCGAACTCTTCCCGAGCGATCCGAACCCGCGCCAGGGTTTCGAGGGCAAATTGCCGCGACCCCTTGGCGTACTCGGCGCCCAATAGAGCCATCGCGAGCACTCGGGGGCCCGAGTCGCCGCGCTCAACCGCAATTCTGGCGAGTCGCGCCGCCGATTCACCCTGCCAGGGATGCGCCTTGAGTTGAAGTTCGAGCCGAGCCTCGGCCTCATCCCAGCGGCCCGCCTCGAAGAGGGTCAGGGCCGAGAAGAGTCCGTAGTCGGGATCCGCAGGGTCGATCTCCGCGGCCGCGTCGAACTCCGCAACCGCCGCATCGGCCTCTCCCTGGGCGCTCAGCCACTGCCCCAATGCGACCCGCGCCAAGGGGAGATCGGGGTCGAGTTCTACAGCCCGGCGCAGAGCCTCCTCGACAGCCGCATCGTCGTTGGCCACGCTTTGCAGAGCCAGGCCTTTTGCCACCTGAAGGGGAGCCGACTCGGGCCGTTTCTTGGCGGCTTCGAGAACACGCTTCAACCCCGCATCGCCTTGGCCTTGGTCCACCATGAGCCTCATCCAAGAGGATAGGGCCGGCGAAAGTTCGGGGGTGTCGAGGTCCTCGACCCCGTCAAGATATTCCAGGGCGGACTCGGCGCCCGAGAAAATACCGAGAAATGTCGCGTAATCGCTTGCCGCGTACCCGGGATGGCCCGTCTCAATCATCAGATCCCGGACCGCTTCAGCAACCGTGGGAGCGCCCACCGCGGCCGCCGAGAGGATCACCATGCGCTTGCTGACGAGGTCGCCCGGATTGGCTCGCGAGTAGAAGCCAGCGGCCTCCATGACCCCTCTGGGTTGGTCGCTCAGGTACTTGATTCGCGCCAGAATCAGACCCGCGTCGGTGGCCTCGGCATCCGCGCGCATGGAATTTTGAAACATTTCCGACGCCAAATCCAAGCGTCCGAGTTGCAGCGCCGCCGTACCCGCCAAGTAGCGAGCACCCGGATTCGAGGGCCATTGCTTGAAGGCCTCCTCGTAGCTGTCCAGCGCGCCCTGAGGGTCGCCCTCGGACAGTTTCAGCCGAGCCTCGATGAGCAGCCGATAGACCGGTTCTTCGAGGTGCCGAAGGATCTCCCGAACCCGGTCGCCATTGCCGACCTGGATCAGAATATCCGCGTAGGCAAACCGCGTCTCATCGGTGAGCGACATGTAAATGAAGCCAATTTCTCCGGGCGCGATACCCGTCGCGATCTCCATGGCCTTCTCCAAAGCGGCGGCCGCCTCGGGCATCCGGTCGGCGCTGGCGTAGACATCGGCGAGTTCAAGCCAGGCCTGGGGAACTTCGAATCGGTTGGCGAAGTCGACCAGAACCGCCACCCCTTCGTCGGCTCGCCCGTCCGCGAGCAAAATTTGGGCTAAGAACCCCTGGACCCTCAGGCGCTTCTGCCCAGAGGGAGTCGCAGCTTGTTTGGAGAGCATTTCCAACCCCCGCTCATGCTCGCCGATGGCGTCGTAAAATTGGTAAGCCGGGAAAATGACATCGGGTTCCCCCGGGAACTTTTCCAGGCACGCGGCGAAGTGCTCGGCCGCCTCATCGGACTCGCGGTGCTTGTGAAGGAAGGCGCCCTCGGCACCGCAGAAACGGGCCATGGACTCGGGGGGCATTTCCTGGGATTCGAGAACCGCCTTGAGCTCGGCCATCGCAACCGCCGCCTCGTCGAGCCGGTCCAACTCGGTGAGAAGCTTCAGCCTGGACTCCATCACCTGTGGGTTGCCAGGGGCGGCTTCGATCAATTGTTCGATGTCGGCCAGAGCGCTCTCGCGGTCCAGGTTGGCCATATGGCCATTCGACCGCATCCTAAGAATTTTCAAGTCGCCCGGATTGGCCTCGAGCAGAGCATTGGCCAGCTCGATTCCGTCGCGCACCGCGCCGCCGCCGATCATCGCTTCCACAAGAAGCCCTCCAGCGGGACTCCCCTCGGGTGCATCGCGGTACGCCCGACGAAGCGGCCAAACCGCCAAACTTGCCTGACCGTTCCGGAGCAACGCTGCCCCGTACGCGGTGGCCAATTTGAAATCGCCCGGATTCGCTTGAACCTCCGGCTTCAGGAGGTCAATCACCTCCTGAAAGCGGCCCTCTTCCATCAGCGACATCGCCCTCTGGCCGGCGGGCTCGCGACACCCGGAAAACACCAAAATGACAAGCGCGGCTAAAAGACCGCGCCCGATTGAAAGCAGCATAGGAGACCCCGTGGGGGAAAAAAAGAGTTGACTTGAGAGAGCGAATCGTAGGAAACTGCAAAAGTCGTACAATTCTGCGCGCATAGGCAACACTTTAGGATTCATAGTGGGTTGGGTGAAGAACAGAAATGACAGAACAGAAAT
>DUCH01000271.1:0-1276 GCA_012959865.1 Myxococcales bacterium
CGGCCCGAACGGTGGCCGGTGGGTTGATCCCGGTCTGATTTTCCGCCGGCGAAGGTCCCACCGGCGCAATCCTGCGAGCTTGGAGCAGTCGAGTGATCAACCAGTTGCAGGTCAATGTCCACGGCCCCGCGGATGTACGCCTGGATACTGTCGAAGGTCCCGAGCCCGGTCCCCGGGACGCGGTGGTTCGCGTGGCTTCCTGTGGAATCTGTGGGAGCGATGTGGGCTATGTGAAGATCGGTGGGATTGCGGGGCCCACGGGCTCGCCCATGCCCATTGGTCATGAGCTTTCGGGAGTCGTCGAGTTCGTGGGCAGCGAGGTTCGGGGCGTTCGCTCGGGCGATCGCGTCGTTGTGGATCCCCTGGGCGCCCAGAATCAGATCGGCAACGGAGGCGATGAGGGAGGCTTCACCCCTCGGTTGCTCGTGCGCAACGCCGCTGAGGGCAGGAGCCTGGTCCCGATACCGGACGGACTTCCGTTTGAGACCGCAGCCTTGGCGGAGCCCCTGGGCGTGGGCATGCAGGCGGTCAATCGCGGCCGCGCCCAGCCCGGTGAAAAGGCCGTGGTCTTCGGTGCGGGCCCAATTGGCCTGGCGGCGATTGCGACGCTCCGTTTTCGCGGAGTCGAGGACGTAATCGCGGTGGACCTTTCCGACACGCGCCTTGAAGTGGCCCAGCGTTTGGGTGCGCGAGCAATCGTCAATCCGTCCCGGGATCGCGTAGGTTCGCGCATTCGCGAGTTGCACGGAACTTCTCTCGTCATGGGGGCCGCTATGGGGGATAGCGATCTCTACATCGAAGCGTCTGGCGCTGCTCCTGTCCTACCCCAGATCATTCAGCGAGCGAAGTCGGGAGCGCGAGTCGTCGTGGTGGCGCTCCATCGCGAAGAGATTGCCGTCAACTTCCTTTTGATCATGATGAAGCAACTTGAACTGCTCGGTTCCATCGCCCAGCCCGACGACTGGAACGATATGATCGAGATGTTGGGCGAGGTTGACCTCTCCGCGATGATTACCCACCGGTTCCCTCTCGAGCGATTCGCCGAAGGCTTGGCCATCGCCCAGGACGCCGATGCTGGGGCGAAAGTGATGATTGACTGCGGGGGAGCGACCCCCGGTTGATTCCAGCCTGGGATCGCTGTTGCCCCGGGCCGATTGTCGATCCAAGGCCTTCGCTACGCTCCACCGATCACGAAGCCCCTGGCGCGTCGGGGTGCCGCAAGGGGCGGGGGGGCTGACGATCCCGCCGCCGGTCGATGCGATCGCCCCGTTTGTCG
>DUCH01000271.1:1301-23026 GCA_012959865.1 Myxococcales bacterium
CCGATCGGCAAGGCGGGGGTGACCCTTCTTCCTTGCGCGGTCGGCACGCCGATCCAGTCGCGCATTGATGCGATCGCCCCGGCGATTCAGCCGTTGATCGATGCGATCGCCCAATTGGTCCGAGCGCGTATCGCGCTGATTCCAGCCATCTCTGTCCCGACCGGTCGGGGAAACGCCAGGCTCGAGATCGGTCTCCACCGGATTTTCGATCGCGACCGGGTTTTGGGAATCAATTTCCTCTGCGGGCGCCGTATGGGTGCCCAGTACACACAACCCCGCGATGACTGCCAGGCTGAGCCAGTTGTAGGTCGTCATGGGTCGATCCTCCCTGCTTGAGAAAAGGCTTGAGGCCGATTCGCTTCAAGGGATTCAACCCGGCGGGCCTGTAGATGTTGCGAAGTAAATATTCTCCCGGCCCTAAGATGCCCTCAGCGCTCTCGATTGGGCAACTCACTCGCAAGAAGAGAAGCTCACGAGGCCGGCAGTTTTAATTCGCAGCCAGGCTCGCCGGTATGCCGACATGGCGCAGGAGCACCCGGGCGGTGGTTCTCAGCCTGTCGCGGTGGCTTCCAGCCTGTCGTAGGTGGGGCGCGCGCGCTGATTCGCGTAGGTGCGGATTGCCTGAACCTCTGCGCCGCAGAGTAAATCGGCAAAGGGGGGCATTCCGGCCGTCTGGCGAAACCCGCCGAGTCCGATGGCGTTCCGTTGTTCGTGGATCTCTGGGGAACTGCCTAGCGGTTCTCGATCTCAGAAATCAGCCGATCCTCGAATTCGAAATCAAACTTAAGGCGCTGGTCCCGGCCGGTGGACTGCATCCACTGCCAGGTCTGCTCCACCGCCCCCCGGAAAGAGTACTCGGGGCGCCAACCCGTATCCTCCTTCAGCTTTTCGATGCTGAAGCAAACGTTGCGATTCCAGTGATGGATGTTGGGGGCGAGGCGGGGCATGATGCGATTGACCTGGAACAGGGACTGGCTCCGGGTGCTCTCCTGGCTCCGTGTGTCGGCAAGAACTTCCATCGGGCCTTCGGCGAAGGAATAGCGTCCGGCGTAGATATCATCCATCAGGGCTCCGGGTATGGAGACCTTTTCGAGGTGGGCTGGATCGATCCCCATCACCTCCGCGAATGTGTCGATATAGCCCGTATCGGTGAAGTAGTCGGCGCCGGTGAGGTTGTAGCGGCGGCCAAAAGTGGCGGGTTTCTGAATCATGGCCCGCAGGGCCCGGGCTTCGTCGTAAACATGCCCGACCTGGCCGATGGTTTGCCCGCCGCCTGGAATCATGACCTTTCGCCCGGCTTTGAGACGCATGAACATCCGCTGCTCGCGCTCGGGGATGATGTTGTGCGGCCCGAAGACCATGGAAAACGCGACGATACTCATGGGAAATCCGCGTTCGCGCCAAGCCTTGACCAGCAGGTCCTCGCACAGCAGCTTGTTGCCCCCATACGCGTTCTGGTTTTCACCGCGTTCCACCGGGTGGTTTTCGCTGATCGGGAGCAAGTCCGAAGCGGCGTAAATGACCGTTGAACTCGCGAAAATGTAGTGGCCCGTGTGTCCTTCGAGGACTTCCACCATACTGGCCACGTCCTCGGGGCGATAGGCGCTGATATCAAAGACGCAGTCCCAATCGCGTCCGGTGAGGCTGGCCTTGAGGGCGGTGTGATCGGTTCGGTCGCAGATCAGTCGCTCGATCTTGCTCGGCAGTTGGGCCTCGGTCTTGCCGCGGTTCAGGATCGTGACCCCATGGCCTGCGCGAGCGAGTTCGTGGACCAGCGCCAGGCCGTTGAACTGCGTCCCTCCCATGACGAGGATATTCATTGGGGCGCCGGCATGGCGGGCGGTCTCGGAGCCGGGCCGGGCATTTCGTCCAGCCATCCCGGATCGCTGAACCATCGCGCGGTCAGCAATTCCATCAGGCCCGATCCCTCGAGATTGAGCATGAAATTTTCGACGACGTTCAAGAAGAGCGGGTCGTGGGCCGGAAGTGCGGCTCCGATGGGGTCAAAGGTGAAGGGCGAAGAGACCGCTACCAGGCCAGCGCCCGGATTGCGGAGAACCGAGATGATGCAGATCGGAAGATCCGCCACCATGGCGTCGGCCTTCCCGTTGAGGACCAGACGCACGGCCTGATCGGAGTCAAGGGTTGTGCTGAGACGCGCGCTGGGAAGCTGAGTGCGGACAAAGGTCTCGCTCGTTGATCCCGCCAGGGCGGACAAGCGGAGGCCGGTGATGTCGAGATCTTCGCTGTTTTGAGCCGCGGCGAGAACCTCGGATCGGGTAAGAATAGCTTTACCGGTCACGAAATAAGGTGTCGTGAAGGCCACCCGGCGATTTCGCTCCAGGGTAATCGTCATTTGGGACAGAACGATATCGATCCGCCCGGTCTCCAGCGCACCGAGCAGTTCGCCAAAGGGCATCTCGACGAATTCGGCTCGAACCCCGAGTCCGGTCGCCAGGGCGTTGGCGAGGTCGGGCTCGATTCCGACGATCTGTCCCGAACGGGTCTTGGCGTTGAAGGGCGGCTGGTCGCCCGACATGCCCACGCGCAGAATGCCCGACTGACTAATTCGGTTAAGGACTGGGGTCGCCGGGTTGAACTGCTTGGCGGCGGGTGCGGGCGTGGAGCACCCGATGGCAAAGGCCGCGAAGAAGGCGAGTAGAATGGGCGTAAGCCGCGAGACTCGTGATCGAACCATAGGGGGCTCCTCGTTGCGGGTTGACGATGGGCTTGGGTAGCAATCCCCTGTGTCGGCCACAAGTTGGGGTCGGATCGGCGGAGGTGGCCAAGGTCGGGCGGAGCCCCTCAAAACGAGAATATTTCCTGTTTTGGGTTGCGCATGGCGCGCCGGGGTTTCTAGACTGCGCGCGTGCCTACCGACCCCCCGCCCCTCGAAGAATCGCCTCGCCGTCATCGAACCCGCCAGCGGGACCGCATCTTGGGTTGGCTCCGCACTACCGAGAGCCACCCCACGGCGGCTCAAATTCACTCGGGCCTCGCGGACGACTTCGCGGGTCTCTCCTTGGGGACGGTTTATCGAAACCTTGAGGTGCTGGTTGGCCAGGGGCGGGTGAAGGCCGTTCGCTCGGCTACGGGCGCGGTGCGTTATGACGGTAACCCGGAGCCCCACCACCATTTTATTTGTGAGGCCTGTGCGGGAATCTTGGACGTGCCGTTTGGCGAACCCCGGGGATTGCGGAGCCGGCTTGAGCGAGAATCGAATTTGCGCGTGCGTCGGGTTTCCATCGACTTTTTCGGGTTGTGCGGGCCTTGCGAAGATTCGGCGGGGTCATCGGGTGAATGATCGGACGCCGACTGTCCTAGGGTTTCGCTCGGCGATAGGATTCGCGCACTGCGGGCAGGGAGCGCCCGACTGAGTAACCGGTGAAGATGCACGAAAGCGAAGAACCCATCGGCGACGAGCCTCCACTTTTTACCCGGGTAGTCATAAACCACACGACGACCACCCATAAACCGACCACCTCAAACAAAAGACCACGGAAGGAAGGAAAAGAGTTTTATGGCGGACCTGAAGGGAACCACGACACACCAGAATCTCAAGGACGCGTTCGCGGGCGAGTCCCAGGCGAATCGTCGCTATCTGTATTTTGCCAAGCAGGCGGATATCGAAGGCTATCCCGATGTTGGGGGCCTATTCCGGGACACCGGCGAGGCCGAAACGGGCCACGCTCACGGTCATCTCGACTACCTGAAGCGCGTGGGCGACCCGGCTACGGATTTGCCCATCGGCTCGACGGAGCAGAACCTGGGCGCCGCCGTGGCGGGAGAGACCTACGAGTACACCGAGATGTATCCCGGGATGGCAAAGACCGCGCGGGAAGAGGGCTTCGACGATGTCTCCGAGTGGTTTGAGACTTTGGCCAAGGCCGAGAAGTCCCATGCGGGTCGTTTTCAAAAGGCGCTGGACGGACTCGAGACTCTCTGATTCGAATCGACCGAACGGGAGCGGAGCCCGCATTGGGCTGCGCTCCCGTTTCTTGACCGTTCTGAAAGGCCTCCGGGCAAGCTCATGAAAAATCCTTCTCTCGCAGATCCTGAATTCCTGGATCGTGTTGCACTTGATGAGGAGCTGACCCGAGTCTTCGAAAAATGCCACGACTGTCGACGTTGTCTCCCGCTGTGCCCCTCCTTCCCTTCGCTCTTCGACGCCATCGATGGACATGATCTCGAAGCCTCGCGGTTGACCCCGGTGGAGACCCGGGAAGTGGTCGACCTCTGTTACCAGTGCAAGCTTTGCTACAACCACTGCCCCTATCACCCGCCCCACGAGTGGGCCTTGGACTTTCCCAAACTCATGACCCGGGCAAAACTCGTTCAGGCCAAGGAGGACGGATTGCCCTGGGCGGACCGCATTGGAGCCCAGCAGGACCGAATGGGAAAGGTGTCGTGTCGGACGGCCCCGCTTACCAATGCCGCGTTCAAGAACCGTGCGGTGCGCCTGTTGATGGAGAAGACCACGGGCATCGATCGGCGCTGGCCCATGCCCGAGTACCAGTCCCGCCCCTTTTCCCAACAGCTGGATCGCCGGGACGCCGGGGCCGTCCACGCCGAGCGGGTGATTCTCTTCACTACGTGCTTCGTGGAATACAGCGAGGCCGAGACCGCCTGGGCGGCGGTCCAGGTGCTCGAACACAATGGCATCGGGGTGGAAGGGGGATACAACGCCTGTTGTGGCGCTCCCTTCCTTCACGGCGGCGATCTTGAAAACGCGCGTCGAAACGCCCAAAAGGTCGTGGCCCACCTCGCGCCCCGAGTCCGGCAGGGGCTGAAAATCGTGGTGCCCGGACCCACGTGCTCGCTGCAACTCAAACAGGAATACCCCGAGCTTCTCGGCAGTGATGATGCGCTCCTCGTCGCGGAGAACACAATGGATCTGGGCGAGTACGTGTTCGGCGTGGCGGTGGCGAAGAAACTCGACCGCGAGTTCCCGAAACGCATCGGGAAGGTGGCCTATCACCTTCCGTGTCATCTCAAAGCCCAGAATATCGGCTTCCGTTCGAAGCAGATTCTGGGTCTGGCGGCGGACGAGGTCGTGATGGTGGAAGCCTGCTCCGGTGTGGATGGCACCTGGGGGATGAAGGCCCGCCACTACGATGAGAGCCTTAAAATTTGCGAAGGGTTGATCGACGCCATCGAGGCGGCCGAGCCGGATCGAGTGGCGACGGACTGTCCGCTTTCGGCCCTGCGCATCGAAGAGAGAACCGGCCACAAGGCCGTACACCCCGTCGTTTTGCTCCGGGATGCCTACGGGTTGGGACCCGGGGGAGAGGAATCGCTATGAAGCCTGTGGAAGCGTCCGAGATTCTCGATCTGACCGCCTACGAAAAAATTCGCGAAGGCTTTCTGGCCGAGACCATCGCGATGAAGAAGAACCGACGGATTCCCCTGGGCGATCGGCTGACCTTCATCTTTGAGAACCGGGACACGGTGATCTTCCAGATCCAGGAGATGACCCGGGCCGAGCGCACCGTTCGCGAAGAGGCCATCGCCGAAGAGGTTGCGGTCTACAACGAACTCATTCCCGGCGACCACGAGCTCTCCGCCACGCTGATGATCGAAATTCCCGAGCCGGGGCGCATTCGCGGCGAACTCGATCGACTGGTGGGCATCGACGAGTACGTCTATCTGGAAGTGGGCGAGGTCCGGGTGGCGGCGACGTTCGACGCCAAGCAATTCGAGGAAGATCGAATCTCGGCGGTCCAATACGTCAAGTTTCCCCTGGGCGCCGAAGTTTCCGCGGCCTTTCGGGACGCCGCGACACCGGTGACTCTTCGGGTTTCCCATCCCGCCTACGCGGCGGAGCAGCGCATCGAGGGCGCTTGGCGCGAATCCCTGGTGGGTGACCTGGTGGAGACCGGGTGAAGCCAGGGCGCGACTTGATTTTGTATTAGCGGCCGAAGCCCTTGAGGATCCGTTCGATAGCTTCGTCGACGTTCTCGTGGGAGTTGAAGGCGCTGATCCGGAAATAGCCTTCGCCCGCGGGTCCGAAGCCCGAGCCGGGGGTGCCCACCACGTGGCTCCGCTCGAGGAGTTGGTCGAAGAAATCCCAACTCGATAGGTCGTCCGGGGTGCGCATCCAGATGTACGGAGCGTGTTCGCCGCCGAAGACCGAGAAGCCCGCTCCGCCAAGCCCCTGGCGAATGCGCCGGGCGTTTTCCATGTAGTAGGCAATTTGCTCGGCGGTCTGCGCCGCGCCGGCCTCGGAGAAAACCGCCGCTGCGGCCCTCTGGATCACGTAGGGGACCGAGTTGAACTTGGTGGCATGACGCCGGGACCAGAGCGCATTCAGGGAGACCGTCTCGCCCTGGGCGTCGCGCCCCATCACGGTTTTCGGAATCGCCATGTAGGCGCAACGCGTCCCGGTGAAGCCTGCGCGCTTGGAAAAGCTGCGCATCTCGATCGCGCACTCCTTGGCGCCCTCGATCTCGAAGATCGAACGCGGCAGGGCCGGGTCCTGGATGAACGCATCGTAAGCGGCATCGAAGAGAATCGTGGCGTCGTTGCTCCGGGCCCAGTCGACCCATTGGGTCAAGTTTTCCCGGGTGGCCACGGCGCCGGTGGGGTTGTTGGGCGAACACAGGTAGGCGAGGTCGACGCGTTCATTCGGTGGCCCCGGCATGAAGGCGTTGCTCTCGTTGGCGGGCAGATAGACGATGCCCGAGTAGCGGCCGCTCTTGTCCGCCTCGCCGGTTCGCCCGGCCATCACGTTGGTGTCTACATAGACGGGGTAGCTGGGATCGGTGACGCAGAAGCGGGCGCCGAGATCGAAAATCTCCTGGATGTTTCCGCTGTCCTGTTTGCTGCCATCGGAAACGAAAATTTCGTCGGCCTCGAGAGCGACGCCCCGGGACGCGTAATCGTGGGCGCAGATGGCCTCGGTGAGAAACGCGTAACCATTCCCGGGCCCGTAGCCGTGGGCCTCGGCGCCCATTTCGTCCACTGCGGAGTGCATGGCTTCGACGATGGCCGGGGCCAGGGGCAGGGTGATGTCACCGATGCCGAGTTTGATGACCGCCGCGTCGGGGTTTTCCGCCTGGAAAGCGTTGACCCGGCGCTCAATTTCGGGAAAGAGATAACCGGCCTGGAGTTTCTGGTAGTGATCGTTGATTCGTGTCATGGGCGGCCAAGCATAGGGGGATCGGTGGCCATGGGAAAGTTGGGTCAGTCGATGATCACACCGGGGTTCAGGATGTGGCCGGGGTCGAGTTCGCGCTTGGCGGCGTCCAGGGCGCGTCCGAAGAGATCCGGGCGCTGGACGTCGTACCAGGGGCGGTGGTCGCGCCCTACCGCGTGGTGGTGGGTAATGGTGCCGCCATGGGCGATCAAAGCCTCGCTGGCTGCCGCCTTGATCTCGGCCCACTGCTCGAGTTCGCTGCCCCGCCGGCCGGGCGCCATGACGCTGTAGTACGGGGCGGCGCCGTCGGGGTAAGCGTGGGTGAAGCGGCAATTCACCGTGCCGCTTCCGCAGACGCGTCCGATGGCGTTTTGCACCGCGGCGGTGACCTCCCGGTGGAACTCGGGAAAACGATCCCAGGTGACCGCCGTCTCGAAGGTCTCGCAGATTACGGCCATGCGGACCAGCACATCGCGCACGTAGGGGGCCTGGAGAAAGGCATTGCGCCAGGCTCCGGCGGCACCTTCGCGCTGGGCTCCGCCGGCGCCCGATGCTTTCGCCTGGTGTTGGATCTGGGCGCCGTCTTCGGGCAAGAGACCGCCCGCGTCGCCGCAAATTTCCAGCGCGCGGTCCATCCACGCCTGCAGGCCGTGGTCGGCGGATTCGAAACCGAGCACCAGCACGGACTCGTCCCCCCGGCCTGCACCCGATTGCAGCGCCTCGCCGCTGTCGAGCAATCGACAATTGGTGGGAGCCAACCCCGACTGGCTGAGAGCGCGCACCGCTTCGGCGCCTCGGAGAAAGCCATCGGCCCCGACAAAGCGAATCGTGGCCGACGCCCGGTGGGTGGGGCGATCCTGAAGGCGCATCCAGGCCTCGGTGATAACCCCGAGACTGCCCTCGCTGCCCAGGAAGAGTCGATCGGGGCTGGGACCCGCGCCCGATCCCGGCAAGCGCCGACTCTCCACCGGGCCGCTGGGCGTGATCACCCGCATGCCTTCGACGAAGTCATCGATGTGGGTGTAGAGCGTCGCGTAGTGGCCGCCCGAGCGAGTGGCGATCCAGCCCCCCAAGGTGGAGAACTCGAAGGATTGGGGGAAATGGCGGAGGGTCAGACCGTGGGGACGAAGCGCATTCTCCAGCGCCGGGCCCAGGATGCCGGCCTGGATTCGGGCCGCCCGGGAGGCTCGATCGATCTCCAGCACCCGGTCGAGCCGGGTGAGGTCCATGCTCACGACGCCCCGGTAGTCGCCTTCGAGCAGACACTCGACCCCCCCGACCACGCTGGAGCCCCCGCCATACGGAATGACGATCACCTGGGCGTCGGTCGCCCAGTCGAGGAGCGCAGCGACGTCGCCCTCGTCTTGGGGGAAAGCCACGAAATCCGGGGGACTCGAAAAGTCGCCGCGGGCGCCGCGCACCACATCCCGGTAGCTCTTGCCGTAGCTGTGGCCGGCTCGGTCGTAGGGGCCCGTGCTGCAGCGGCTGGCTAGAGCGTCCGGTGGCGCGATGCGCGATTGGGGCAGGGCGAGATCGTCGAGTTCGGGCGCGGCGGCGAGTTCCAGCGACGCGCCCAGTCGCTGCTCCATGGTCTTGCGAATGCCGTCCTGTTGGGCGGCGTCGGGTCCGGCGCTCTCGAGCCCCCAACCCCAAAAACTTCGTCGGTCGGCCCCGGGATCAGCCATTGGGCGCCAGGGCTTCTAGCAGGGACTCGTCGGGGGTGGGCTGGCCATCGCTCCGGAAGGCCTGGATGCAGACATGATCGGCCCCCGCATCCCAATGGGCCTGGATGCGTGCCCGAATCGCCGCTTCGTCCCCCCATGCGATGATTTCATCCACCAAGCGGTCACTGCCCCCGTCGGCGAAATCCTCGTCGCTGAAACCGAACTGTTTGATGTTGTTCTGGTAGTTGGGCAAACCGATGTAGACCCGAAGGTTCGCCCGCCCGACTTTTCGTGCTTTTTCGGGGTCGGTTTCCAACAGAACCATTTGTTCCGGGCAGAGCCAGGCGTCGGGGCCCATCACCTCCCGGGCGCGCGCCGTGTGGGCCGGCGGGACCAGGTAGGGGTGGGCGCCCCGGGTTCGGCTGGCCGCCAACCCCAACATCTTGTCGCGCAGGGCGGCGAGCACGATGGGCGCCTCTTCGCCGGGCTCGGGGCCCATGTAAAGCGCTTTTTCCATGGCGTCCAAGTAGCCGCGCATGGTGGACAGGGGTTTCGTGTAGTCGTGGCCGCGCACGCGGTTGACCAGGTGCTCGTGGGAGACCCCGAGCCCCAATACGAAGCGGCCGGGCGCGAGCTCGGCCAGGGCTTTGTGAATGGATTTCATCGTCATGGGATCCCGGGCGTAGATATTTGCGATGCCCGTCGCGAGAACCAGGGATTCGGTCTTCGCGGCGAGGTACCCGATCAGGCTGAAGGGGTCTCGACCCACGGCCTCGGGGGTCCAGAGGGCCGAATACCCCCAGGCTTCGAGTCGCTGGGCGAAGGCGGCGGCGTCCGAAGCGGAGAGTCCATCGAGGGCGGCCCAAACGCCCAGGCGCCCGATTTCCGTGGTCATTTTTTTCCTTTCGCGTCCGCGAGAATTTGAGTTCGCAAGCTAGTTGAGACGAGGGAATTCACCGGACTTCAAGCGCGCCATATAGGCGTCGAGATCTTTCTTCAACGGTCCGCTCAGGAGTACGACCCCGAGTATGTTGGGAAACGCCATGCCGAGAATCATCAGATCGCCGAATTCCAGGACGCTTGCGGCGTTGAAGACCGCGCCGGCCCAGCAGAAGAAGAGAAACAGTAGCTTGTAGAGGAAGACCGTTTTTTCGCCAAAGAGATGCTCCCAGCACTTCTCGCCGTAGTAGCTCCAGGAGATCATGGTGCTGAAGGCGAAGAGCACCGCGGTGATGGAGAGAACTATGGGGTACCAGGGAAAGACCGTGGCGAACGCGAAAGCCGTCATCGCGATGCTCTCGCCGGCTTCGGGGTTCGCATAGGCGCCGCTGACCACAATGACCAGGCCCGTCATGGCGCAAACCACCACCGTGTCGATGAAGGGTTCGAGGAGTGCCACCAGGCCCTCGCGCAGGGGTTCGGCGGTGCGGGCCGCGGAGTGGGCGATGGACGCCGAGCCCACGCCGGCTTCGTTGCTGAAGGCCGCCCGGCGAAAGCCCTGAATCAGCACGCCGATAAAACCGCCGAGCCCGGCTTCGAGGTTGAATGCCGAGCCAAAAATGGTGGCGAATGCGCCGGGAATTTTTTCGGCATTGACCATCAGCACGCCGACTCCCGCGGCGATGTACAGAAGGCACATTCCGGGCACGAGAATGCCGGCGACCTCGCCGATTCGCCGGATGCCGCCGACGATCACCAGACCCACGAACCCGGCCATAATCAGGCCGAAGATTGCGGCTCCGATATCGCCGTTCGCGGCCAGCCAGGGAATCTGATCGCGCACGATGGCGAAGCTCTGGTTGGACTGGAACATATTGCCGCCCCCGAAACTTCCTCCGATACACATCACGGCGAAGATTCCCGAGAGCGCCATGCCCAAGCGCGGAAAACCGCGCTGGGCCAGACCGTCGCGCAGGTAAATCATGGGCCCGCCGCTGACCCGGCCCCGATCGTCAATGAGGCGGAATTTCTGCCCCAGGGAGCACTCGGCGAATTTCGAACTCATCCCGAGCAGTCCGGCCAGAACCATCCAAAAAATTGCGCCGGGCCCGCCCACGCCCACCGCCACCGCCACGCCGGCGATATTGCCCAAGCCCACGGTGGCCGAAAGCGCCGCCGAGAGCGCCTGGAAGTGGCTGATCTCGCCGGCTTCATCGGGATCGGTGTAACGCCCGCGGACGCAGTCGATGGCGTGGCCGAAAGCGCGAAAGTTGATGAATCGGAACTGCACGGTGAAGTAGATTGCGCCCAGAACGAGCCAGACCACCACGGCGGGCAAGACGATCTCGCCGGGCTGGCCGTTGTCCCAGAAGGCAACGTCGAGGAAGAGCACGCTTCCGATGGGGGCGACGATGTAGTCGGCAAAAGCGGAATCGAGCGCGGCGAGTGCATTCTGGATCTGGGCGTACATGTTTTCCCCCGAGGTCGAACTCCGGCCGGAGATTAGTCGATCCGCGGGCAGGCAGGACCGGCAGCGCGTAAAAGCAGGGCGCTCGGTGGGGCGTCGGGTGTTCGACCCCTCCTGGGCATTTCACTAAGCTGCGCGCCATGGCGAGTATGCCCCCCTCGACTCTCTCCGAGTCTGCTTCGAAAGATCTCCTCGCAGAATTTGGCATTCCGTTCGCTCGGGAAGGCCGAGCCACGTCCGTGGCAGAGGCCGTTTCCATCGCCGAGGCGATGGGGTTTCCCTTGGTGGTGAAGCTCAGCGGCGACGGAATCGCGCACAAAACCGAGCGCGGTCTGGTCGAGGTGGGCCTGGGGGATGTTCAGGCCGTGAAAGCCGCCGCCGAGTCTCTGCTCGGCAAGGCCCGCCCCGAAGACGGTGTTGTGGAACTTCTGGTGGCCGAGCAGATCCTGGGCGCCCGAGAGTTGATCGCGGGTCTTGTGCGCGATCCTCAATTCGGCGCTTGCGTGGTGGTGGGGTTGGGGGGGATCCTGGCCGAAGCGCTGCAAGACGTGGTTTTTGCGGCGACGCCGCTGACCTCCGGCGAAGCCGAGGGATTGATCGATCGTCTGGGCGCGGCGCATCTGGTCACCGAGCCCTTTCGCGGCGAGCCTCGCTTGGATCGTGCTGCCCTGGCGAAGGTTCTTCTTGGACTATCGCGGTTGGCCGCCGAACGCCCCGATATCGTCAGTGTCGACCTTAATCCGCTGATCGTTTCCCGGGGAAGACCCGTGGCGGTGGACGCCCTGGTGGAGTTGGGGCCCCCCGCGGAGACCGCCGAGCCGCCCCCAGCGATGGACGCCGCCGCCATTCGCGCACGCTTTGCCCCGCTCTTTCACCCGCGCGGCGTCGTGGTCGCCGGGGTATCGAGCCACCCGGCCAAATTTGGGTTCGTGACGCTCCACAACCTTCAGCGCTTCGGCTTCAAGGGAGAGATCTTCCCGGTCAAGATCGATGGCGCCGAAGTTCTGGGCCAGCCCACTCTCAAAGACATGGCCGAGGTGCCGGAAAACGCCGCGGACCTGGTTTTCATCTGCACCCCCACTTCGGGCAACGCCGAACTGCTTCGCGCCTGCGCGGCCAAAGGGATTCGCGCCGCCTTCGTGGCGAGCGCGGGATACGCCGAGGCGGGCGAGGAAGGCCAGGCGCTTCAGCGCGAGTTGGTGGAGACGGCCGACGAACTCGGCATGCTGATGATCGGACCCAACGGTCAGGGGGTTATTTCCACGCCCGCGAATCTTTGCGCCCAGATCGTTTCCCCTTATCCGCCGGCCGGCCGGATCGGTGTGGCTTCCCAAAGTGGCAACTTGGTCTCGTCGTATCTCAACTATGCGGTGAGCAGCGGGGTCGGGGTCAGCAAGGCGGTTTCCCTGGGAAATTCGGCCCAGACCGGACTTGCGGATGTGCTTGAGTATTTTGCCGTGGACCCCGATACCGACGTGGCGCTGGCGTATATCGAGGGGGTGGGCGACGGCCGACGCTTTCGCCAGGCGGTGGAGCGCCTGACGGCCTCGAAACCCCTGGTGCTCGTCAAGGGCGGAGCCACGGGCCAGGGCGCGCGGGCGGCCTCGAGTCATACCGGCGCGCTGGCCAGCGACGATCGTATTTTCGACGGGATCTGCCGCCAAGTGGGCGCCCTCCGCGCGCCCACCGTCGAGGAGGCGTTCGAGTGGGCGGCCACATTGGCGAGCCAGCCTTTGCCACGGGGGTCGCGAACTCTGGTCTTCACCTCGGTGGGTGGCTGGGGGGTACTGGCTGCGGACGCGTGTGCGGCGGCCGGACTCGAACTGATTCCGCTTCCCGAGGCGATTCGGGCGAAGATCGACACCATGGTGCCCGCGCGCTGGAGCCGCAGCAATCCCATTGATCTTGCCAGCGGGGAGACTCGGGACACGATTCCCGAGGTGCTTGACCTGATTACGGCACATCCCGAAGTGGATGCGGTGATTCACCTGGGTCTGGGGATTCAATCCGGCCAGGCCGGCGTATTTCGGACGGGTCACTTCTATCCCGACCACGGGCTTGAGCGCGTAGTGGGTTACCACGAGAAGCAGGATGCCCGGTTTGCGCAGGCCGCACGCGAAGCCTCCGAACGTTACGGAAAGCCCGTCCTTTCGGTGAGCGAACTTGCGATCTCTGACCCCGGCAACGCGGGACCGGCGGCGGTGCGTGAAGGCGGCCGTGTCTGTTATCCCAGCGCTCACCGTGCGGTGGCCGCGCTGGCCGCGCTGGTGGAACGCGCCCGATTTCTCCGGAGTCGCGCTGCCGGCTAGGCGATCCGGTGAGTTCGGTTCGAGAAGCCGAGCGTTAGCCGAGGAAGCCCAAAGGAAGAGCCCCAAAAAAAGTGACCCGGCTCACCGTGAGGCGAGCCGGGTCTCCCTGGGAAGGGGATATTTGAATGTATTTATTAAGTGTCCGCGGGGCGACTTTGGTGTCGAACTTTCTTTAGAAAATTCTGACCTGAGTTTGAGAAGTGAACTCCCCCCCGGCTACCTCTGATTTATCGGCCCGATGAAGAAAAACTGAACCCCTCGCGGTGCTCGACCTGGCTCGTGAGTTGATGGCTCGCGAGTTGATTGCTTGCGAGTTGATTGCTCGCGAGTTGATTGGAGGGCGGGAGAAACGCCCCAAAAGAAAGCACCCCGGTCCGTCTTGCGACGGGCCGGGGTTCCCTGGGAAGGGGATACTTTTTTTTATGTACCGGTAAGTGGCACGGGACCCTTGAATGTGACGAAAGAATTTAAAAAAAAGAAGAAGTTTCTCTCCGAGATTTACTCGCGCTGACGTCGATGCCCCCGGGGTCTGCCAGGCGACCCGCTCGGTGATCTCGAAGTCTGCCGGGGGCCTGGGGAATGGGTGTGTGCCGTTGCAGGCCCGCCCCACCCGAAGCTCGACCCCTGGGTTCGACTGGGATCGAGTGAAATCGAGGATGAGGAGCCCCAAAAAAAGTGACCCGGCTCACCGCGAGGCGAGCCGGGTCTCCCTGGGAAGGGGATATTTGGATGCACTAGGTAAGTAGCCTCGAGGCCGGTTTGGTGGCATTTTTTTTCGAGAAACCTCAAAGTTCTGTCTGGGTAGGGCAGAAGACGCGATGAGGGTCTCTAGATCGGCACAGGCAGAGGGTTGCTCGGGGAATTGGGTGGGAGCGACCCCAAAAAAAGTGACCCGGCTCACCGTGAGGCGAGCCGGGTCTCCCTGGGAAGGGGATATTTGGATGTACTGGTAAGGTGGGCGGAAACCCTCTGAGGTGTCACGGTTTCTTCTCGATTTGGGTCTCGTCGCCCTGAGCCCGACTTAGAGGCCAAAAAAGAGGCCAAAAAACAATAATTTTCCGAAATCCACGTGGCTTCTTCGGAAGCATGGATGACCGGTTGGAGGGCTGGAAGGACAGGGGGACGGTGGATAGGTGGACAGGAGGAAAGGGGGCCCCGATGCCCCTCGGCCCGCCGAAGTCTCGGGTGTCCCGTAGTTAAAGCGCCGCGTATGAAAGTTAAAGCGCCGCGTAGGAAAGGCAAAGCGTCCCGTAGAAAAGTTAAAGCGCCCCGTAGGAAAGTCGAGGCGCCCCGAGCGAAGGGGCCAAATTGCGAGCTCCCCAAACAAAAGCGCCCCGATTCGCCTGTGGCCAATCGGGGCTCCCTGGGAAGGGGATATTTGCTTTATGTCCCCTCTAAGTGGCCCGCAAAGCCGTTGGGTGTCAGAGTTTCTGGAGAATATTTTGCGGCACCCGCCCGCGTTCCGTTGTTCTGTTCCATGCCGTGTCCCAACCCGGCGAATTCGCGACTCGAAAAAAGGGGAGACTCGGGGATGACAAAGGCACTTGTACTGACCGTGATCGGTTCGGATCAGCCCGGCCTGGTCGAGGCGCTTGCCCAGACGGTGGCCGACCACGGCGGCAGTTGGGAGAGCAGCCGGATGGCGCGCTTGGCGGGTTGTTTCGCCGGCATCCTGAAGGTACGAGTGCCGGAGGAAGGTGCGGCGACGCTCTTCGACGCGCTTCATGCGCTTGAGGGCCAGGGCTTGCGCGTGATCGTCGAAGAGGCACGGGGTGCGGACGAGTCCCCGGTATTTCGGGAACTCGAGTTGGAACTGGTGGGCCAGGATCGGCCGGGCATCATCCGCGATATCGCCGCCGGTCTGGCCTCGGTCGGTGTCAACGTGGCCGAACTCGCTACCGAGTGCACGCCGGCTCCGATGTCGGGGGAGACGCTCTTCAAGGCAGGGGCCCGTCTTCATCTGCCCGATTCATGCTCGGAGGGCGCGTTGCGCGAAGCCCTCGAGAAGATTGCCGCCGACCTGATGGTCGATATCGCACTGGCGGAACCCGGCGACTGAGTGCCGATCCTGCGATCCCCCTCGGCCGACGGCAAGGGCGCTGTGAGAGGTTTTTGAGGGCCCGCACCTTCAAGCCCGAGCCCGGGTCTTGCATGCTACGGCTTCTCCCGACTTTTCCGGGCGAGGCCCGGCGAAAGGCAAGCGCGCGTGCACGCTTGGATGCTTCCGTTTTGCCATATGGCGGCCTTTTGGGTCGCCGTGCTGGGTTACCGGGGCGACCGGGTGGCGCGTTTGATTCTGGGACTCGGGCTGGGGGCTATTCTCGCCCGAGTGGGTTGGGGGTTGCTCCACTACCGGCAGATCTTCCTCGCCCCAGAAATTTTGCCCGGTGGCTCCGGCTTGCCCTGGCGGCTCGGACCGGCTCTCGGATATTGGCTGGGGGTCGAAGCCGGGTTATCGCTTCTCTTCGTGCCGGTGGGGGTCCTCCTCTCGATTCCGTGGTCGGCCGATCGCGAGGCTCGGCTCGGCTATGCGGTGGCGACCAGCCGATCGCTGGCTCCGGCCTTGGGAGTGGCTCGACTCGGCTGCGTGTTCGCGGGCTGCTGCTCGGGGCTGCCCTTAGAGGGAGCGCCAGAAGGCGGCAGCGTCCACCCAACGGCACTCTACGAGTTGCTGGGCTGGGGGGGCGTGAGCGCTGGGCTTGCCCGTGTGGCGCCGCGCTGGGTTCCTGGGCTCTTCCTGACGGCCTTCGGTGGTTTGCGTCTGGCTATCGAACCCTGGCGAGCACCGCCGCCTTTGGGCGAGCCTGTGTTGGATCCGGGCTGGATTGCTGCCGCTTGGCTTGTGGCCGGGCTGTCTGCACTGGTGCTGACCTGGATCGGATCGCCGCGGGTGGCCACAATGGGGAAGAATGCTGCGGCTTGGGATCGCGTTTGCCAGCCTTCGTCGACCCGTCGCTCGAAGAATAAAGGATCGGCAAGGAATGCCAGCCGAGCCAAAACCCAAACGGTGGTCTCCGCGCGGGAAAAATTTACGAGAAAATCAGGATCGACATGAAATTTCCCGTTGAGGAGGGGTGAGTCCATGGAATTTATTTTGAAGGCAGTCGTCGCAGGATGCATGGTTTCTTTCGCCTCTTGGTTGGCGGGGCGGGCGCCGGTACTGGCTGGTTTTTTTATCGCTCTGCCAATTGCCACCGCGATTCTTCTGCCGATGGCTTATCTCGAGAGCGGCAGTTTTGCCCAGACAGCTCTCGTGGCGCGCAGCGTGGCGGTGGCTGTGCCCCTCACCCTGTTTTTTTTCGTCCCCTTCTTTTTTGCCGAGCGCCTGGAGATAGGGTTCTGGATCGCTTACCCGTTGGCCTTCGTCTGCTTGGGCGGCGGTTTCATGGTGCATCGGACAGTGATGAGCCTGCTGGACTCGCCCCCGGCGGGTTGATTGGGGGCTCGGCCTTCGCCCGGGCCGCACAAGGAAGAGTGGTCTTGGGCTGTCTTGGGTTGACTTGGGTTGTCTTGGGTTGATGGAGCGGGGCGTGCCCGCGAAATCGGAACTGTGGCTAGCGCTCCGAGTTCTCTCCCCCCATCATCTGCTCGGCGGCGCGTTCATTGGGGGTCTTGTCCTTTTTGAGGAGCGTCCGCGTTTGGGCGGTGCGCCAGGCGCGGAAACGTCCGTGGTGCCGCCCGTCGCGGGTGTAGCGGCCCGCCAGGGTGCGGCCGTCGTCCGCGATTTCGGTGACTTCGTAGCGGGTGAGTCCTTCGCCCATGTTCGTCACGGCATTGCCCACGAGGTCCCGGCGCTCGAAGACGGGAAAGGTCGATAAGTCCGCAATACTGAGTTGTTCGTGGTAGCCCATGACCGAAGCCGAAGTCTGTGCCATGCGACGGCTGGATTGCCACCCTGTGGCATCCGAACCGCGCAAGGTTTTTATCTTTGCGCCCCGGTCGTTGACCCGGGGGCCCTCGGCGATGGCCTTGGCCTGATTCGCGTTGGGCTCCCACGCGGCGAGCACCCGACTTCGGGGGTTGCCGGGGATTTCTTCGAAGCGACCGGTGGTGTCTTCGAAAACAACCAGCGGATATTCGGTCCACTGCAGGCGCGTGCCCTTGCGCGCAAAATCCCAGACTCGATCGTTCCACCGCATGGCGTCGGGGTTGGCGCTTTTCGGGTCCTGGGAGTG
This sequence comes from Myxococcales bacterium, assembly GCA_012959865.1. GTDB lineage: Bacteria > Myxococcota_A > UBA9160 > UBA9160 > UBA4427 > JAZXM01. Next base: position 18,992 of record DUCH01000271.1, read on the forward strand.
GATCAGCACGAACCAGGTGCCGTCGAGATCGATGGGTGTTTCGGCGAAGGCCGGCACCGGGTGCAGTCCAAGGGCGATCGACAGGACAAAGGACAGCGCGAAGCGGAGGGCGAGGCGTTGAATGCGGATCATGGGACCGAGAGCATACCGCGCTCGCCTCGGTTCGATGCTTGAATCCTTCGGCGGCCAAGCCCAAATACAATCGATCGGGGGCCACAGGACCGCCTTGGGAACTTCTGGGTCGGCGCGATGAAGGCCCCCTTCTCTCGGCACGATTCGTTCGCGCTATTCCGATCGGTCCTCGGGGGACTGGGCGGGTCGAATCAGCGCTTCTTGGCTGGTCGAAGCCACCAACTCCCCGTCCAAGGTGTAGATCGTTCCTCGGGCCAGGCCCCGTCCGCCGAAAGCCGACGGGCTGTCCTGGTAGTAGAGCATCCACTCGTCGGCACGAACGGGCTTGTGGAACCAGACGGCATGGTCGAGGCTGGCGGTCATCAGCGGGCCGTACGCTCCCATGCGGCCATGAGGCTGCACAATGGAGTCGATGAGCGAGATATCCGTCGCGTAGGTGAGCGCGCATTGGTGAAGTCTCGGGTCATCGGGGAGGGGCGCTGCTGCCTTCAGCCAAACCACACCCGGCCCATCGCTGGGTTCTGCGGGGACGAAGGAGGGGGGGCGCCCGTAGCGGGTGTCGATGGGGCCCTTTCGGTGCATCCACGGGTGAAACTTCTTGGGGATACGATCGATGAACTTCTCCGCGTAGTCGGCGCGGCTCATCAGTTCTTCGGGCATCGGTACCCGGGGCATCGGGAATTGGTGACTGTAGCCATGCTCGGCCGCGTGGAAGGAGACCGACATATTGAAGATCGCCTTTCCGTGCTGCTGGGCCACAACCCTCCGGGTGGTGAACGAACGTCCATCGCGGATTCGATCAACGGTATAGACCACGGGCACATCGGGGTCGCCCGGGCGAAGGAAGTAGCCGTGGAGCGAGTGTGCGGGGGCGAGTTCTACGGTGCGCCCGGCGGCGGCCAGGGATTGTGCGGCCACTTGTCCGCCGAAGAGTCGCCCCGGTCGATCGCGTTCGTTTTCACCGCGGTAGATATTCAGGTCGATTTCTTCCAGATCGAGCATCTCGAGAAGCTGCTCGATGGCGACCTCGGCGCTGGGTTCATCCTTCATCGCGACCCAGCATAGCAAGGTGCGGCTCGGGGATTGGCGATGCCCGCTATTCGCCGCTGCTTCCTTCTTTTTTCCGTTCCTCGGATTCGGAGATGTGCCGAAAAGTTTCTGCATCGACGATACTCGCCAGATTGTCGAGGGCCCCGAGTAGGTGATCGTAGTCGCCGAGTTCGCAGAGCCGATCGACCACCTGACCCAGCTGAAATTCGGCTTCTTCGAGGGCTGCCCGCCCTTTCGGAGTGATCTCGATGCGCACGCCGCGCCCGTCGGTTTCGTCGGCAATCCGAGTCAGTCGCCCTTCCTTCTCCAGTCCGGCCACGATGGCCGTCAGGGTGGGGCGCTTGATTGCTGCGCGTGCCGCGAGCTCCCCCGCGCGTTTGGGGCCGTGGCGAAGAAAAAGAAGCAGTCGATATTGGGGGAGACTGACGTGGACATCCCGGCAGACCTGTTCGAAGACCCGGCTCACGATGGCAACGGTTCGGACCGCTCGGGCGAGACGAACATCGGGTGCCTTGCCGGAATCCTCCGGAGCAGGGACCGAATCGTCCCGTCCGTCTTCGTGGCTGTCAGGCACCATGCTCAAACAGTATCAAATGCCTTGGCGCGGGGAAGCATTCCGGAACGGCTGTAGCCCAGAACCGCTGTAATAAGTGTGAAAAAATTGGGCTAGCTTTGGCATGGCGTTCACGCCAAGGGCATGAAGAAAATAGTCGCAAGCCCCGGGGCCCTCCCCGTCTGGAAGGGCCTGCGAAATTGAACTTGAGGTCATCATCCCATGCAATTCGGAATCTTTTATGAGCACCAACTGCCGCGGCCCTGGGGCGAAGGGGATGAACACAAACTCTTCCAAGATGCCCTCGACCAGGTCGAACTCGCCGACCGCCTGGGCATCGACTACGCGTGGGAGGTGGAACACCATTTCCTGGAAGAGTACTCGCACTCCTCGGCCCCGGAGGTTTTTCTGGCGGCGTGCTCCCAGCGCACCCAGCGGATTCGCTTGGGCCACGGCATCGTCCTGATGCCCCCGGGCTACAACGCGCCGGCGCGCATTGCTGAGCGCATTGCGACCCTGGATCTGGTCTCCAACGGCCGAGTCGAGTTCGGCAGCGGCGAGTCGTCTTCTCTCGCCGAGCTCGGCGGTTTCCATGTTCCCCTAGATTCCAAACGAGCGCATTGGCGCGAGGCGCTCGAGCAGGTCTGCAACATGATGGCCATGGATCCCTACCCGGGCTATCAGGGCGAGTCCTTTTCCATGCCTTGCCGCAATGTTGTTCCCAAGCCCCTGCAAAAGCCTCACCCACCGCTTTGGGTGGCCTGTTCGAATCGGGAGACCATTCACTTGGCGGCGCGCCTGGGGATCGGAGCACTCACCTTTGCGTTCGTCGACCCCGAGGACGCAAAGCGCTGGGTCTCGGAGTATTACGAAATCATCGAAAACGAATGCACCCCCATCGGGCATGCTGTGAACGCGAATATCGCCATGGTGACGGGTTTTTCATGCCACGAAGACGAAGCCGAAGCCCGTCGGCGGGGGGAGGATGGCTTCCGCTTTTTTGGCTACGGACTTGGGCACCACTACATCTTTGGCGCCCACAAGCCGGGTCGTACCGATATTTGGGCGAATTTTGAGCAGGCTCGGGCCACGCTGCCCCGTGCCGATCACGCTCGGGGGATCGGCACTCCCGACCAATTGCGTGCGCACATCAAGGGTTTCGAAGAAGCGGGCGTCGATCAGGTGATTTTTATTCAGCAGGGTGGGCGCAATCGTCACGAACACATTTGCGAAGCCCTCGAGCTTTTTGCCGAAAAGGTAATGCCCGAATTTCAGGCTCGGGAGACGGAACGCCAGGCCGAGAAAAATGCGCGACTCGAGCCGGCCATCGAGCGCGCCCTGGCGCGCAAGAAGTGGATGGCTCCGCTCTCCGACGAAGAAATTCCAGAGATGCTGGCTCTGGGTCGGCAAGTGGCCGAAACCTCAGAAGGGGGCGATTCTGGAGCCTAGCCCCCGCTGACCCGGCGATCCGAATCGCTCCAATACTTTTCGCGCAGCTTGAACTTCTGCAACTTGCCCGTGGCCGTCCGCGGCAGTTCGGGGACGAGCTCCACTCGAGTGGGACATTTGAAGTGGGCGAGTCGTGTCCGGCAGAAATCGATCAAAGCCTGCTCGCCGGTGGAGTCTCCCGGGCGGAGAACGATCAAGGCCATCGGGGTTTCGCCCCATTTTTCGTGGGGCACACCGATGACCGCGCACTCCAGAACCCCAGGGTGCTGGTAAAGGGCGTCTTCGATCTCGGGGGAACTGACATTTTCGCCCCCGGTAATGATCACATCTTTCTGGCGGTCCACGATATGCACGGATCGGGTTTCATCCCAGACCGCCAAGTCGCCGGTGTGAAAAAAACCGTCGTAGACCGCGGCGTCGGTGGCTTCGGGCTGCTTGTAGTAGCCCTCGAAGACGACGTTCGATCGCACGCAGATTTCGCCCACGCTCTGGTTGTCCATGGGGACCGGTTGCCCGGCTTGGTCGAGCACCGAGAGTTCGACCCCGATCCCAGGCACGCCAGCCCGGGAGCGCCGGGCGAAATCGCTGGCCGAGGTGTGGTGATCCGGAGCGCTAGAGGTCAGGAAGGGAGCGGTTTCCGTTAGGCCGTAGATCTGGATGAATTTCCACTGGAGTTCATCTTCGAGGCGCTGGATAAACGCCGCGGGCGGCGGGGCCCCGGCCACGGTCAGGCGCGGTTGAGTCCGAATGTCGAAGTCAGCCTTGTCGGGAAAGTCGAGAATAGTTCGCAGCACCGCGGGGGCCATACAAGCAAAGGTCACCCCTTCATCGGCGATCAACTGAAAAATACG
>DUCH01000272.1 GCA_012959865.1 Myxococcales bacterium
CACTTTCCGAAATGGGAAATATCTATACCCGGATAATGAATCCGACGACGGATGTGCTCGAGCAGCGATTGACAGCCATGGAGGGCGGTGCGGCTGCGGTCGCTTTGGCTTCGGGTCAGTCGGCATCGCTATTTTCCATCCTGAATATCGCTTCGGCGGGGGACAACTTTGTTTGCTCTCAGCATATCTATGGGGGAACCTGGAACCTTTTTGATGTCACGGTTCGTGATATGGGAATCGAGGTTCGCTTCGTCGATCCCTCAGACCCCGAAAATTTCCGCGAGGCGACCGATGCGAAAACTCGTGCGTACTACGGCGAAACGCTTCCAAATCCAAAGCTCGAAATGTTTCCCATCGCGGAAGTCGCCGAAATTGGGCGCGATCTTGGCGTTCCCCTGATCATGGACAATACGGCAGCCCCGATGATCTGCCGGCCCTTTGAACACGGTGCTGCAATCACCATGTACTCGATGACCAAATATCTCGGGGGTCACGGAAATTCGATCGGTGGCATGCTGATTGATGGTGGAACCTTCGACTGGGAGGGCAACAAGGAGAGATTCCCCCTGCTCACCCGCCCGGATCCCGGCTATCACGGCACGGTCTGGTTGGAAGCCGCCAAGCCTCTCGGTCCTATCGCTTACGCCCTCAAGGCGAGAGTGACGCTTCTGCGCGATGCGGGCGCTGCGATATCGCCCTTCAACTCGTTTCTCTTTCTTCAGGGCGTTGAAACCGTGGCGCTTCGCATGGCCAAGCATTGCGAGAACGCCAGCCGGGTCGCTGAATACTTGAGCACTCATCCCAAAATTACCCAGGTGATTCATCCCAGTCGGCAGAGCGGGGAGGCCCGAAGGCGGGCCGATGCATACCTGGAAGGTGGCTACGGAGGACTCGTAGGGATGGAGATTGAAGGGGGAAAGGCGGCCGGTCAGGCATTCATCGACAAGCTCGAGCTCTTGTATCACGTCGCGAATATCGGGGATTCCCGAAGCCTGGCGATTCATCCGGCGAGCACTACGCATAGCCAGCTTTCCGAAGCCGATCTTCTAGCGTCCGGAGTGACTCCTGGATATGTGCGTCTCTCCATCGGAATCGAGCACATCGACGATATTCTTGCGGATATCGAACAGGCTCTGGCTAAAATTTGACGCGCGACGAAGGGAGTCGTTAACCCGGGAAACCGGAGCGAAATTTTAGTTTTCTTCAGGGTTTTTCTTGTCAGCACTCGCAGCTGAACCCATCGCCGAGAGTTCGAAAGGGTTCGTTCGATAAAGATCGTTGATCCAGTTCGCGATTAGAAGAAACGCATAGGGGCGCCAGCTATTCGCCGGTGATTTTTCGGGATCATCTTCGGGGAAGTAGTTCGCGGGGAGATCGGTTTGGAGCCCCGCTTCGCGATCCCGAGCGTATTCTTCGGCCAGAGTCTCGGCGTCGTATTCCAGATGGTTCAAGATGAAAACATCCCGGGTTCTCGAGTCCAAAACCATCGCGACTCCTGCCTCCGGAGAACGAGACAGGATTTCGAGATCGGGTACGCGCAAGATATCTTCGGGCCTGTTGCCCGTATAACGCGAGACCGGCATGGGAAATCGGTTCGTAAAACCCGAGAGCAGACCCTTCGGTCGCTGCTGGGTCTCGAGAGCGTGGTCGAAGACGCCGAAGAGTTTCTTCGGGTGCTCGTACTTTTCAACGCCGTGCAGCTGATACATCAGGGCCTGAGCGCCCCAGCAGACACCCAACCTACGTGCGACATGGCGCGATGACCAGTCGATGATCTGGGTCAATTCGTCCCAATAGCTCACCTCTTCGAACGCCAGGCGTTCGATGGGCGCACCCGAAATGATCATCCCGTCAAAGAACTCGTTCTCGATATCCGGAAGCTTTCGGTAGAACTGATCCAGATGTCCCTTGGATACATTCTTTGGCGCGTAACTGGCCGTGGTCATCAGGGTCAATTCGATCTGAAGAGGGGTGTTGCCCAGAAGCCGGGCGTATTGAATCTCTGTTTGATGTTTTCGGGGCATCAAGTTCAGAAAGAGAATTTTGAGGGGCCGTATTTCCTGGCGCAGAGCGCTGTTCAGCCCGATGATCTCGATGCCTTCGGCCTCGAGATCCTTCCGAGCAGGGAGTTCATTGGGGATTTTGATGGGCATAAGTAGGGGAACGGACTCAATCTGGCGCGTGAGCATCGGATCGGGTTGGTTTCTTCTTGATCTGGAAGACTAACAATTTTACGCTGATAATCTCAGCTTCGGATTCCAGGGTCAGGAAAAAGTTTACGAACGTTAGGAAATTCTCGAATGCGTGCTCCTCAATGCTCCACGGATCCTTCCGAGATTCTCTCCGGCGCCGTGATCGACGACCCGCATCCCTTCTATGCAAGGGTGCTTGAGAACTGTCCGGTTTCCCAAGTAGGAGAGACGGGGGTCCACCTGGTCGCGACCGGGGAACGAATCTTGGAAGTGCTCGATCGCGAGGAGGATTTTTCTGCCAACTTGCGCGGTGTTCTCGTTCGGGATGCGAATGGGAACCCCGGGACGTTCGAATTTCCGGTGATCGATGGAGCGCAAGTCATCGCAACCGCGGATGAGCCCCGCCATCGCGTTCACCGCCAACTCGTAAAGCCGGGTTTCGGTGCCGATCGGATCGCGGGTCTGGAACCCAAAATCCGAGGATGGGCAAGGGAAACCGTTTCGAACTGGTTGAACCAGGGGGGCGGCGATTTCGCTCGGGTCGTCGAAATCGTTCCGGCAAGGGTGGTCGGCCATCTCCTCGGATTGCCGGAAGGCGACGCCGAGCGCCATCGCGCCTGGGCGATGATGGGGGGCGAGATCCTCGCCGGTAGTGTGGACCCCCAGGGCGTTGAAGGTCTGTTCCGGGTCACGGCAGTGATGGCGGCGTACCTGAGTCAGCACATTCAGGTCGCGATGGAAACCGCAGAAAGCAGTGCCGGGGACTCCCTACTCGATCACCTCGCTCGTGGAGTTCTGAGGCAACAAATTGACTTGTCGGAAGCCACGGGGATCGCCATCGTGATGTTCGGAGCGGGCGGCGAGTCGACCAGCGCCTTGATGGGGTCGGCCATTCGAATACTCGCCGAAAATCCCGATCTGGTCCATCGCCTTCGGGCCTCTCCAGAGCAGATTCCGCGGTTCGTCGAGGAGTCAGTCCGGCTTGAGCCGCCCTTTAAATTTCACTATCGAGGTGTTCGTCGCGAATGTGAGCTGGCTGGATTTGAGCTTCGTCCGGGCGATCGACTGATGCTGCTTTGGGCCGCGGCCAATCGCGACCCCGCGGTCTACGCTTCGCCCGATGAAGTTCGATTCGATCGCAAGTACCCCAAACACCACCTGAGTTTTGGCCGGGGTGCCCATTTCTGCGTCGGAGAACAGATCGCGCGGCTCGAAACCCGGGTGATGATCGAAGAATTTCTTCGCTGTCCGAGCGACTTTTCCCTCGATGCGAAAGATCCGCCGGTCTATGCGCGAAGCATCTTCGTTCGCAGGCTCGAGCGACTCCCCATCGTGGCCGCCCGACGTTCTTCCCCAAACTGATCGAACGCGCCGGGCGGCCCCAACCCGGGGCCCGGGTGTCAGTCCGCCGCTTGGGTTCCCTGATCCGGCGCCAAGGCGATGCTCGGGGCCCATTCCAGCCACTTCTTCTTGCTCTTGGGCTTCAGCTCAGGCTCGGCTTCGGATTCTGCCCGTTGGCCAGAACACCGCCTATCGCCGCAGTCGGGAACCCAGTTTTGGGTGCGCGGTTCCAGTATGAGATCTAATAGCTCCC
>DUCH01000273.1:0-12416 GCA_012959865.1 Myxococcales bacterium
GGACATACAAGCTGGCTTCCAGCACAACGTCCGAGCCTGGGCGTTATGTTAAATCCCTAGGGGAGCCCTGTCGCGGGGCTCGGGCCTGCGAATGGGACAGCCTGAACGGATGCCATCGAAAGGAAACAAATGAACACTGATTTTTCCTCTCTGAGGGACCCGCAGAGCGGCGCTCGGTTGACTCGACAGGGCGACGAACTTGTCTGCGATGGCCAGTCCTATCCTGTTGTCGACGAGATCCCACGTTTCGTTCCGATGCAGAGCTACGCCGACGATTTCGGAGACCAATGGAACAGATTTCCCAAGACTCAACTCGACTCCTACTCTGGGATAGCTCTGACCGAGTCGCGGCTTCACCGATGTTTTCGTGGACACTTGGCTCAAATTGAAGGCAAGCGTGTGCTCGAGGCGGGCTCAGGTGCCGGGGGATAGGACATACAAGCTGCCTTCCAGCACAACGTCCGAGCCTGGGCGTTATGTTAAATCCCTAGGGGAGCCCTGTCGCGGGGCTGCCTTGGCTCGGCTGTTTCGACGGCACCTTGAGGCCTTCACAACGCCAGATGCGCATCACCCGACCATGGCTGACCTGCCAGCCCTGGGACTGGAGCAAGGCGTGAACCCGCCGATAGCCGTAACGCCCGTATTGACCTGCCAGCCGCACGATGCAGCTAGTCAGGGCCGATTCGTCCACTCGGGGTTGGGGCTCGTAACGAACCGCTGATCGGGAGATGCCCAGCGCACGGCAGATACGCCGTTCCGATTGGCCCAGGCGAGCTTTCACGTGACTCACTGCCTGCCGTCGCCGCGCCGGGCTCAGTATTTTCCCTCAGCGACTTCCTTGAGAATCAGTTTGTCCACCGTGAGATCAGCAACGGCTCGCTTCAGCCGGGCGTTCTCCGCCTACAGTTCTTTCAGCCGCCTGGCCTGATCGCCTTTCATCCCCCCGTAGATCTTGCGCCAGCGATAGTAGGTCTGATCGCTGACACCGATCTGCGTGCAGGCCTGGCTGACGGATTTCCCCCGGCTCAGCAAAACGTCGGATTCGCGGAGCTTGTGAATGGTCTCTTCGGCGCTGTACCGTTTCTTCGACATGGTTCAGATCTCCTCAGTTGGCTTTTTACCACTTTCGATCTGGACCAGATATTCCGGGCTAGGTCACCCGTATGCGGTTCCTATCTACGGCATGACACATTGGCCGGTACTTAAATCACAACACAGCCAAGCCCCCGGGGGCATATAAAATGCGTCCGAGTGCGGTGCCTGGCACGTAGGGCTGCCCAGCAGAGGGATCTCCGGGATCTGTCCGCCGACACTGCAAAAAGTTCGTACCGCGTTGATTAGGGCAACGGGAAGCTCCCCGGCATCCTCGTCCGAATTTTCCAGGCGCATCATTTGTCCTGTCAGTGCGACCGGGGGCTGCGAGGCAAGGCCGTTGCCGACGCAACGGGCGCGATCGCCCCTACGGTGCCCGCACTCGAACTCAAAAGTGGGCACGAGACGATCGCGAATCCGCGACTCCGTGATGACCACATTTCTCCCATTGCGTGCACCGACCATGCACATCGCGCCGACGGAAGGACGTCCTTCCGAGACACTACTCGGTGAGAACCACAGATTGAAGCCACTGATCAGCCCGTTCTCGTCTTCCTCCAGTTCCCATCTCATCCGCGTATCACCCCGGAAAACACCCGCCTCGGATTGCACGACCCAGCCGGCAGGCGACTCTGTCAGCCATACACCGGTCATCGCTTTCTCATCGTCTCGATGGTCTCGATCCGCCACAGCGGGCATCGCGAGAACACAAGCGACAAAGGGAACGGCAACCAGCAGCATCCACGTGAATCGGGTCGTTCGCAAGCGCATCAGCAGCATCTCCTTTTCGCATCACACGGCTTGAAAAGCCCACTATAAGGCTAACGATTGAAGTAAGTAAAGTGGTATTGTTGTCCGCTTCCTAGATATATCCATGCTGGAGACACGGGTCGATTACCAAAACATCCGGACAATGAATTGGGGGGATAGGACATACAAGCTGGGTTCTGGCATAACGTCCGAGCCTGGGCGTTATGTTAAATCCCTAGGGGAGCCCTGTCGCGGGCGATTGTCGCGGACCAGATCGCAATCGAGCTACATCGCAACGACGATGCGGAAGCATTGCGGTTGAACCAGGAAGAAAAGCAGGCGTTGAGACAATATGTGCCGGGCGCCATCGCCGACGAACTCGATCGCAACGACGAAATCATTTCGGAAGAGCGCGAAGTCTCCGTGCTCTTCGCCGATATTCGGGGCTATTCATCAATTTCCGAAAACCGGAAGGCCGAAGAAGTTTTCGAGATCGTCAACCGCTACACCGAGACCGTCTCGGCGGTTGTTCGTCGTCACGGCGGTAGTGTTGTTGAATTCAACGGCGACGGCATGATGGCGGTCTTCGGTGCGCCTCGCGAGTTGGCTGCCAAGGAGAAGGCCGCGGTAGAGGCGGGACGTGCGATCGTTCGGGAGGTCGGCGAGATCGAAATCGACGAAGCGGGCCCCGAAAATCTGACTCTCTCGGTCGGCGTCGGAGTCGCCACCGGCAACGCCTTCGTCGGAAACATCCGAGCAGTCGATCGGATGATTTGGAGTGCCATCGGCAACACGACCAACCGCGCTGCCAGATTAGAAGGATTGACCCGGCCTCTCGACGTGCCGATGGTCATCGATGATTTCACTCAGCAAGCGGCAGGGAACGCGTGTGAGGGTTTTGTTCAACGTGATGACGTATCGATCAAAGGGATCCGCAAGACAGTCACTATCCATATTCTAGAGGAATAGAAACTGCGAGGCCTGCGTTTACACATCGAACCGTCACCGCCTCGGCTCAGGGAAGCTCGGAACTGGAACTCGTCGTGGCGGGGCCCTGCTCAAGACCATCTCGAAGTAAAGCGACTTTCCCGCAACTCTACATTTTCTACCTTTTGGAGAAATCGAACCTTGTCCACAGATCAGACGGCAATTGAAAAAACAGCACTGTTTTCGGGCGTACCGCAGTACGAAAACTTTTCGCAGATGCAGCACATCAATGCTGTCAAGGCGATGGCACCCTCTGAGAAGCCTTTCGAATTTCCAGACGGTGCTAGGGTCGAGCTACCCACCACTTATGAGGTCAACGGCGAAACACGCAATCTGCATGCGCTCCTGGGCGCGACGCATACATCAGCGCTTCTCGTCCTAAAGCAGGGGGAGGTGCGATTCGAGCAATATTGGCTGAGCGGAGGGAGGGAAGTCCAATGGATATCCATGTCCGTCGCCAAGAGTTTCGTGTCTGCCCTTGTCGGCATCGCCCTATCGGAAGGGCTCATCCGAAGCATCGAGGACCCGATCAACAATTATGCACCCGAGCTCGATGGCAGTGCCTATGAAGGTGTGCGCATCAAGGATGTGCTGCAGATGTCATCGGGTGCGCGATGGAATGAAGACTACAGTGATAGCGAGTCTGAAATATTTCGACTGAGCGAAGCGACCAGTGCAACGGGGTCGTTCGCCAATTTCATGGCCTCGATGCCGCGCGAAACAGAACCTGGAACCCGCTGCATGTACAACTCAGCAGATACCCAGGCTCTTGGGATGCTCATCGCGGGAGCTACAGGTTCGTCATTGACAGAATACATGCAAGCGAAGTTGTACGGCCCGCTTGGCATGGAATCACCCGGCTATTGGGTCACGGACAGTGTCGGATGCGAAATGGCCTACGCGGGGCTTCTTATGACGGCGCGGGATTTCGCCAAACTGGGCGAACTCTATCGCAATCACGGAAACTGGCAGGGCCAACAACTTGTGCCGGCTGCCTACGTCGAATCGTCTCTTCAAGCAGACGGTTCCCATGTGCAACCCGGCGGACCCATCGTGGGTGACCATGCCTTTGGCCCAGGCTACGGCTATCAATGGTGGTTGCCCGCAGGAGATCTTGGCGACTACAGCGCGATCGGCGTCTACAATCAATACATCTACGTCGATCCGAGCCGAGACACAGTGATCGTAAAACTTTCGGCCAACCCGGCATATGGCACAACGACTAGAGAAGAAGACAACAAGGACCTGGAAAACCTCTCGGCCTTGCGCGCAATCAGTCAACATTGCGCTTCGTAGAAGAAACGAATTATCGGGAGGGCGAGACCGTCTCCCTCGCCCGCACCGTGATTGCGGCATTCGGCCGAGGAGGAGTGACATGACCAACGAGGATCTGGTCCGAGCAGCATGCAAGGCAATCTGGAGCGAGCACGATCTCGACAAGGCCGACCAGTACTATGCGGCCGACTTCGTGCCGCACTACCCGTCGGTGGGGATGGCCCCCGTGGCGCCCGGGCCCGAGGGGGTGAAAGAACTGGCGCGCTCGATCCTGGAGGGATTCCCGGATTATCACGAGACCGTGGAGGATCTGGTCGCTGATGGCGATCGCGTCGCCGCCCGGCTGACGCTGCGGGGGACCCATACCGGCCCCTTTGGCGGCGCACCGGCGACCGGAAAGTCGGTTGAGTTCACCGACGTGACCTTCGTCCGCATCGAGAACGGCAAGATCGCCGAACTGTGGGGGCTAAGTGATCACCTGACGCTGCTCACCCAACTCGGCGCGATGGAACGGGGATAGGACATACAAGCTGGGTTCTGGCATAACGTCCGAGCCTGGGCGTTATGTTAAATCCCTAGGGGAGCCCTGTCGCGGGGATCTCATGACGAGTCCTCCCTTCGATTTGAGGATTGCCGGCGCGAACCCGCTCCGAGAGCTCCCCGTGGCGCCATCGAAGTCCTGAATCTCGATTTCATCCTGCGGTCGGGCCTTTCCCGGAACGGCCGATTATTCACGAAAGCGACGCAGGATCGCGAGGCGACGATGCTCGAGCGCATCGCGGCGATCCCCTGCTTCAACTCGAGGTGTATCCTGGGGGAGTTCGTCGAATAGCGCATCGAAGTCGACGGATTTGAGGCGCACTTCCGGGGCGCGATCCGCCCAGAGAAAACGTGCCGAGATTGTCCCCTCGCGATTTCCTCCCGGGTCCAGCCAATTGGCCACACCGGGATCGCGATGCGCGATCACTCCGCGAAAGACCCCATCCGAATCGAGCCGCGCCTGGGCGCGATTCAAAGAACTCTGACGACTCGCGTATTCCACGCATTCCCAATAGCGGTTGGCCAGCGCGACGCCCCAGTGGCGGCATTCCGGGGGTGTCATTTCGACAATGACCGCCTCGTGCTCGGCGCAGCGGAAATTTCCCATTCCATAAGCCTGCCCTCTCATGCCCGAGCGTTCGCCGGCGTCTTCTGGCATATGAATCACAAGACTATTCGGGGACATGGAGAGAAATCCGAGGCTCATCTGATTCCAGAGCGCGCCCCCCCTCTCCATCCAGCGCTGAAGTTTTTCGAGACTGGCCGCCACCTGAGCCGTAGTCGGAGCCGGAATCGGGTACTCGGCACCCACGCGTTCGATCAGGAGATCTGCGGGTTTTTCACGCTCCCAATCATCAAAATATTGCCTGACTAGGATGAATTCGGCGTCGTCCCGCGACGGCAACCAATTACCCTGCTCTTTGTCGCCCCCGACGAAGAGTTCGAATCGGCCTTCCCCGTCCGTTTCGAGATCATCGCCCTCGAGCGATGCAATCGTGCCCCAACTGGCGACATCCCCGTTGGCGTAGTGGCCGAAATTCACCTGCAAATCGATGTGGTTCGCGCTGCCTCGCAGGCCGGAAATCCTGTATTGGGCGCCACCGCGAATGGACGCGTAGAGGTAGAGACAGTCGGGATTATCGAGTCCCCAGGGCATCGTGTAATCGATCATGCGGCCGAAAATGGGATAGTCGGGATCGCCGTGGGACACGCAGCTGACAATGCCCGCGGCCAGGAACCGGGTGAGATAACGAAAGCCCTCGGCCCGGTGTCTGGGTGAATCCGGAATGTTTTCGCCCAGCACCAAATCCGAAGAGGCCAAGAGGGTCTGACAAAGAGACTCCCACGCCTGGCCGTCCATGATCTGGGGGACGCCAGGATCCTCTTCCATTCTCTTTTCCTCCAAACTATGCTGAAATCGGGCGGCACGGTCGGGACATCGAGTCCAGCATAGGGAACTATTCCGCTTGGCGGCCAGAGGATGTGGATGCAACGTTTTGTAGTGGGGACAGGTCGATGCGGGTCCACACTCCTCTCTCGGATGCTGGACGAGTCGCCCGATTCACTGAACCTCTTCGAATTCTTCAATGGACTCGATCCGGGCGAACGCTTCGACTCCCAACCCACTTCGGGGGCGGCATTGGCCGACCTCATCGCAAGGGAACAACCCTTCGTCACCGCAGTTCTGCGACGCGGCTACTCGGTTGAGGAAATCACCTACCCCTTCGCGGACAGCAATCCCGCTCCCGAAACTCCGGGCAAACGAAAACGCTCGGAGGCGCTGCCGTGGGTTCTGGTCTCGACCCTTCCGCGACTCGTCTCCGCCCCCGATGAACTCTTCGATCGACTTATGGATTTCGTGCGCGGCCTCCCCAACCAGCCACCGCGAGATCACTATCTCGCTCTATTCGACTGGCTCTCCGCGCGACTGGAGCGGGGCTTCTGGATCGAACGTTCGGGCTCATCGATCGATTATGTCGGAGATCTCATGCGCCTCTATCCGAAAGCACGCTTTCTTCACATCCACCGCTCGGGACCGGAAGTCGCCCTATCCATGCGGGAGCACCACGCCTATCGCCTCCCCATCACATTGCTCTACGACGCTCCCCTCGCCGATGGACGCCGTGTTTCGGAATTGCCCGCACTCGATCTGGACAGCCCGCCCACTCCCGACGACCCCATCAGCCTCATCCTCGAATCCCGCCCCCCCGCCGAGTTCTTTGGGCGTTATTGGTCGGATCAAATCGTGCGGGGAAAACGGGCGCTGGCGCCACTCCCCTCCGATCAGCTACTCGAGGTCAGCTTCGAAACCCTGGCGACGGGCCCCGCAGGCATTCTTGAAGAGATCGCAGATTTTTTCGAGATCCCGTCGCTTCCCAAGCAGATCGATTGGATTGCCCGGGCCGCCGCTCTGAGCCGTGGAAAGCCTCCTGAACGAGCTCCCCTGCTGGTCGAGGCCGAGCGGGAGCGGCTACTGATCGCCTGCGCGCCCGGCGCGGAGTTGATCGGCTCGGGCTGAGACAATCCCAAATTCCTATCAGTGCCCCCGTCCGCTTTGGCTAGAGTGTCCTGATCCGAAAAAGCGATTGGAGATGAGCGGAAAATGGCGATGAGCTTTGCGGGGAAAACTGCCGTGGCGGGCATCGGGGCCACGGAATTCCCGCGTTGGGACCCTTCGCCCGTGATTCCGAGCGATTTGTCATTCGGTTACTTATCGGCGGAACTGAAAAGCCCCGTTAAAATCCCTATCCCCTTGTATTCGGATGACAGGCTGAATGACGTCGGGTCCGGTTGCGCGAACACCACTGCATCGTGTCCTGGCCTCGAGATGGTTGAAGCCTCAGCCGGGCCGCAGAAACGGTCTCTCCTGCAGCATCAATTCGCGGGCCGTCCTCGGAGCTCGGCGCGGGGAGCCTCGCCGACAGTCGATGCCATGGACTCAAGCCTTTTCTATCTTCTTGGTAGCTAGCGGGACGCCAGCGGGAGGGGGGACGCATGAGCGAGGCAAGCGATCTCGAGATCAGCCGGGAGTGGCTCGAGGCCGCCTTCGAGAAGGCCAAGAACTGGGGGCGCTGGGGTGACGCGGATGAAGCCGGCGCACTCAACTTCATCACACCCGCCATCAGGGCTCGCGCCGCGCAACTTGTAACAGAGGGCAGGAACGTGAGTTGTGCGCTGCCGTTTCCAACGGTGCCCGCTCCCGACAATCCCCATCCTGCCCTGCACCATATGATTCAGGCCGGTGACTCGTGCACGGGTGGGATGACGGGCGAACTCGAGGCATCGATGGATTTCATCGGGATTGCTTTCCACGGCATGGCGACTTCTCACATCGACGCGCTCTGCCACGTGTTCGTGAACGAGACGATGTACAACGGTCGCTCGGCGAGCGAGGTCAAGAGCACCGGCGCGCAGAGCAACGCGATCACGGTGGCGCGGGACGGCATTGTCTCGCGCGGCGTGTTGTTGGATATTCCTCGTCTGCAAGGAGTCGAGTCGCTGGAACTCGGTTACCAGATTGGGCCGGGTGAGCTCGAAGCTGCCGAGAAGGCGCAAGGCGTGACCGTCGGCGAGGGAGACATCCTGCTCGTGGCAACGGGGCGAGATGTGCGCCGGGCGAGACACGGCGCCTGGAGCCCGATGGATGGAATGGCGGGACTCGGGGCATCGTGCGTGCCGTGGCTCCACGAACGCCGGATCGCAGTCCTGGGAAGCGATGGCATTTCGGATTCGATTCCGAGTACCGACATGGCCGATTGGTCGGTTCCCATTCATCAATGCTGCCTGGTTGCGATGGGCGTGCACCTGCTCGACAACCTGAAGCTCAGCGATCTCGCTGTCACTTGCGCCGAAGAGCAGCGTTGGGAGTTCTTGTTCACCATCGCGCCGCTTGTCATCGAAGGCGGTACCGGCTGCCCCGTGAATCCGGTAGCGATGTTCTAGTAGCGTTGTGCTACATCGGATCGGCCGACCTCGGGTGTCGAGAATTGACGTGCGGATCGGAAATAGGAGCGTGTTTTGACCGAAGCATCCGATCCGAGCTGGGCTCCACTGTCTATCTTTCACTTCACCGTGGGTGCATCCAACTTCGAGGACTCACTGGCGTTCTATCAGAAGATCGGGTTCAAGCTTCTGCGGGACAATCGCGACATCGTTTGGCCGGACTACGTCGCCGTTCAGTTCGGGTTGGAGCGCGCCCAGGGACGCGGTGCCCTCCTGGGGCTGGGAGAAGGGCCGGAGCACACCCGCCTCGACCTGATCGAGTGGTGCGAACCGCTCGCTGATCCGCCCTCCGCCCTCCCTCTGCAACAACGCGTTCCGCGGATCATTGCGCTCAGAACTCGAAACGTTCGCGCTGCGTATGCTGCGCTCTGCGCCGATGGCATCGAGTTCATTACGCCACCGCGGGGTCCCGACGCGCCGACCGGGATCGAGGCCGTGGTTTGTTGCCGCGATCCCGACGGATTGATCGTCGAGCTGATCGAGTACATGCCCGGTGTGCTCGGCAGCAAGATCGAGCATCTCGAGACGCGATCTTAGGGGCATCCAGAGTTGGCGCTGTCGATCGCTTCTCTATTAACAGAACCAAGATCGGGCAGGGAGAGGGAAGCGCAGGCAGCCGCCCCTTTCTCTCAGTTCAACTGTCCCAGGGCTCGGCCCGGTCCGTAATTTGGGTTGACCGCCGACAAGGTAGGTCCATCAGGGGCTGCGACACCTCCACGCATAGGTTCGCCGCCCAACTTCCCCATCAGCCTGCCCAACGCGACTCTCGGAGTCCACTTGCAATTCGTTGCGGAGTGATGTAAATAATACATACGCAATAAAAAAATCCGCAAGAGGAGATTCACCGTGGCCGACAATTTTCCGTTTCCGATTCCGAAGGGGTGGTTCGCACTGATGGCCGAGGACGAACTCGCGCCGGGGCAGGTTGCGCGAGTCGAGGCGCTCGGGAAGGAGTTCGTCGTGTTTCGCACCGAGTCGGGCACACCCTCGGTCGTCGATCCCTATTGCCCACATCTCGGGGCCCATCTCGGGGTAGGCGGGACTGTTTCGGGCGAGACGCTGGTTTGCCCATTCCACGGGTGGCGGTTTGATTCAGAGGGCCGCTGCACTGAAGTACCCTACGCAAAGCGAATCCCGCCCAAGGCGCAAATCACGCACTATGAAACGCGGCTGGTCAATGGCTGGATTTTTGTCTGGCACGATCCCGCAGGCTCGTCACCCAACTATGAGATCCCTGCTGTTCCTGGGTTCGAGGACGCGGCGTGGTGCCCGCCGGTTCGACACGAATGGACGATCGGGGCCCAGTTTCAGGAACTCTTCGAAAACATCTGCGATCCGGCTCACTTTCTCTACGTACATCAGACTTCCACGTTTCCGGAGTCAAAAGTTACTTTCGCCGGTGCGACGGCCCGATCCCTCAATCACGCGACCATGCCTACCCGCAAGGGAGAGATCGAGGGCACGATCGACGCGTATACGATCGGTCCAGGCTTTGGATACGTTCTTTACGACATCGTTACCGACATGCTTCAGATCACCTCCTCGTTGCCCCTGGATGATCACCGAACGATGATTCGCCACGAGTTCCGGGTTCGCGAGGGCGACCGTGTCGGGCCCGCGCTGATTCGCCAAATCTGCATGCAAATGGGCCAGGACATCCCAATCTGGGAGAACAAGACCTATCACGCAGCACCCGTTTTGTGTGACGGCGACGGGCCCATCGCCGGGGGTCGAAAGTGGATGGCGCAATTCTACAACGATCAATAGTGCCAACGCGCTGTTCCGAGTACCTGAGTCTCGCAAAAACCACGCAACCAGAATTCAGAAGAACACAAAGATCTAATGCCCAAAATCGTTGACCACGAAGAACGCCGCAAGAACTTCGCCAACGCCGCGATGCGGGTAGCGAGCAAACTCGGGATGGATGCACTCACCGTGCGTTCTGTTGCGAAAGAAGCCGGCTGTTCGACGGGTGCACTCGCGCATTATTACAAGACCAAAGACGATCTCTTGATCGCAATTCAGCGCGCAGCGGGGGACAAGAGCACCGCGCGTATCGCGCGCTGTTTTGAACAGTACGAAGGCCGGGCATTGCTCGAAGCCGTGGTGTTGACCGTCCTCCCTCTCGACGAAGAGCGCCGGGGCGAGTGGAGGCTTTGGCTCGCCTACTTTGCTCGCGCCGCCGAGAACGTCGATGTCGCCAAGATTCAGCAGAACAACTACGAGCGGTGGCGATCCGACTTGCTCCGCGCCTACGAGCTGGGTTGCGAGGGCGAGGGACAGACTCGAGCCCAACTCGAGCGTGGCACCGACGCGGCCATGACACTGATACAGGGTCTCGGCGTACTGGGCATGTTTCAACCGGCCGGAATGGACCCGGTAGCGCAACGGCGGGCGGTGCGAGACCACTTCGACCGTTGGCTTCCCTAGCCGCGGATAGGCTCACCGAACGCGGGTTCGGAAGCAGGCTGATCTCACCCTGCGCTTTGACTTAAATAGTACGAATGCGCTAAAAAAAACGCGTTCGCGGCAACCGAAAGGAATCGAAATGAACTCCCGCCCCTTCTCCTTGGACATCTTCTCCGAACTCCAACGAGCGGCTCCCGAGAACCCAACACGGGAGCATCAGGTCTACTTCGACGCGCTCGAGCAGGCCAGGCTTGCAGACGAAGTCGGGTTCGGATGTTGGTGGACCGTCGAGCACCACGGCGCAACGGAGTTCAGCTACAGCTCAGTACCCGAAATGATGCTCGGCGCCATCGCGCAACAAACAGAGAATATTCATCTCGGGCACTCCGGCGTGCTTGCGCCCTTTGAGATCAATCACCCCGTTCGGGTGGCCGAGCGTGCCGCCTTCATCGACATGATCAGCGGTGGAAGAATGCAGCTGGGACTCGCCCGCTCGGGAGGAACGGAATGGGATGCTTTCGGTGTTGACCCGGATCTCTCCCGGGAACAACTCCGGCTAGCGCTCCAGTTGATCCCGAGGATGTGGACGGAAGACGCCTTCGAATCTGATCATCCACTGCTGAAGATTCCACAGCGGACAGTGCTTCCAAAGCCCGTGCAGTCACCCCATCCGCCACTCTGGCAGACTTGCACCAGCTCGGATTCATTTCGCATGGCCGGTGAGTTGGGGGTCGGCGTCTTGGCGACCACGCTGTTCGCACCTCTCGACACCCTGGAGAGCATGCTCCTCGAATACGATGAGGCCATCGAACACGCGGAGCCCGCGGGTCTCTTCGTCAACAAGCAGAAGGCGGTGTTCACGTTCATGCACTGTGCGGAGAACCGGCAGCAGGTCATCGAAAGCCGTGCGGCAGAGTCTGCGCTCTGGTTTCTGAATGCCGCACCGAGGGTGTTTCAGGTACCGCGTGACATCTGGATCGATGCGATTCGCGGAGACCTGGCGAGTAACGACCCGCGAGCAACCCGGAGCGTCGAAGCCGCGGCGGTCCAGGGGGAGATCGATCTCAACGATCCCGTTCCCGTGATTCGCTTGCTGAACCGACAACTCGCCGGAGAAACCGTGGATCCCGAAGAAGCCCTCGAGGTTCTCGAAGCGATCGAGAGTGTGGTGATCGGCGACGTCGATACCTGCCGTCGCAAGATCGAGCGCTACCAATCGATCGGCGTCGACCGCTTGATGTGCCTGATGTCGTTCGGTTTCGTGAGTCAAGAGCACACCCTCAGGAGCATGCGACTGACCGGGAAGTATCTAATCCCCGAGCTCTGCCACTAAACCGATCTGCCACGAAACCGAAAGGGAG
>DUCH01000273.1:12490-22746 GCA_012959865.1 Myxococcales bacterium
CCGCCGATAAGTAACCGAATGACAAATCGCTCGGAATCACGGGCGAAGGGTCCAACGCGGGCCCGTCCTTCCGACGGAAGACACTTCCTTCACCGTTTGCTCGTTTTCTTGCCATACCTGTCTCTGCCCTTCATAAGGCGTGTTCTTTCCGGAAAAGTGATGCATCCCTATCGCACTCTGAAGTTCCTTGAGTTGTTGATACTGGCTCCTTCGAAACTCTCTCCTTGCCTCCGCGGCCTTCCGGTCCGGTCTTAGCTCTGCGAATCGGCCGATCCCAAGCGTTGCCGAAACTGCCCGCACAAGCACGTAGAGAACGCCAACGAATCGGCCCGTCACGGGATCCCCTAGGGATTTAACATAACGCCCAGGCTCGGACGTTGTGCCGGAAGGCAGCTTGTATGTCCTATCCCCATGATGACATGCGCAAGGCGGTCTGGAGCATCGTCGAGAAGCCCCGCGTGGTTGGTGCCGGCGGGGTGAATCTGGTCATCAACAGCACCGGCGGTGGCACCTGGATGGATTCCATCCGCTGCCTGAAACTCGGCGGGCGCCTGGTGACGTGCGGGGCCACCGCGGGCTTCGACGAGAAGGTAGACGTCCGCTACGTGTGGACCTTCGAGCAGAATCTGATGGGCTCCAACGGCTGGCGTCGCAGCGACATTACGACCTTGTTGGGCTACGCCGAGGATGGATCCTTGGTGCCCGTGATCGACAAGGTCATGCCCCTCGAAGAGGTTCGCGAGGCCGAGCGGCTGATCGAAGACCGGAAGGTATTCGGCAAGATCGTTGTCACCCCGTGACCGAGGGCTGGCGGGAGCCGGCGTCTAGCGGTTGGAGGCGGATCAAGGGAAGGACTCCGGCGAGGCTACGAAGGTCTTCGTCGGTTCCGTCGTGCTCGTAGCCGATCAACTTCGCGACGAGTTTGGCGGACCGTGGGTTGCGCTGGCCGTAGTCCAGCATCTCAAGCTCCGCCTCGTCCAGCGGAAGTCGTTCCGCCCGGATATCGATCCTCTTCCAGCCGAGCTCGATTCGGGCCTCGGGCTGCGCCATCAGGTTGCGAAACCAATCGGCTCTTTCGCCGAAGCCCGACGCGATGATGCAAGTGTTGGTGGCCGGGTCGTGGCGCACGACCTCGAGCACGGCCTGGCGGGCGAGGCCACTGCGCCGCCCGACGTGGTGCAGCAGTATGAAGCGTCTGCCGAGCAGTCCACCGAGGCCCATCCGATAGAGCACGATCGGGGCCCGGTAGAAACTGCGGGACCAACCCTGGGGCGGGCTCGCGTCGCGTAGTTTTCGGAGTGCCATTTTCTTACCCGCCGATTAGGTTCATCCGTCCGACCATGGTTGCCAGCATGAGCAGGATGCCCAGCGTGGCGATTGCTCCAAGAGCGGACCAGCGCTGGCTCAATCGCCAATAGGCCTCGGGAAGTGCTGACTCTTCTCGTTCTGCGTCCACGGCGAGCGCCAGAAGCTGGCCTTCCACGCGAATCGCCAGGCCCAACAAAACGGATAGCGCAGCAAACAGCAGCAGCGCGCCGAGCAGCCAACCTTGCACCCAGGGGAGGCCCGCGACGTACGCCATCCCCAGCCCCGTCGCGAGCAGGACCACGCTCGCTGGCAGCAGGAATACGCGGTTCTGGCCAACGACGAAGTCGAGGGCCAGCGCGGAGGCGCGTGGGTCGCGAAGGCCGTCCGCCCGGGTCTTCGCATGACCATTGGATACGGATACGCCTAGGTAGATGCAGGCCGCCACGAGGTGGAGCGTCTTGAGCACCAGGTAGAGTGACATCAGCTGTGTTCGTCCGGCTCGAGGGTTTCGACCAGTCGGCCCAACAACCGGTTTAGTTCTCGCCGCTCTCCAGACGCCATGCCGCCAAGAGCCCTCGCGAGTTGCGCCTCCATCTTCGGGCGGAACGAGGCCCCGTCACGGGATCCCCTAGGGATTTAACATAACGCCCAGGCTCGGACGTTATGCCAGAATGCAGCTTGAATGTCCTATCCCCTATGCTCTATCCCCAGGCATCGCGGTTGAAATCCCGGCCCTGGCGGCCAAAATTGCGTCCATCTCGGGTACGGTCTCGAGCTGAAAATTATCTTTGGAGGAGACCGCATGAAATTGACTCGATCGCCGCTCAGTCCTGTCAGGGGTTTCGCGTTGATAAGTCTGCTCTGTTTCATTGCAGGCTGTGCCACGCCGCCGGCGGGTCGAGTCTGGGTACATGAGACCCGTTCTTCGAGCCAGATGGAGGAACATCTGGATGGCTGTAAGGTCAATACTCTCTTGTTGTGGCCGTTTGACTGGGCGAGCAAGTGCATGCGAAGACGCGGTTATGAGCTAAACGACATCGATGCTCGTGATGATGCTGGTGGCCCGGCACGGACAGAAGAGTAGAACTCCTACGTCCGACTGAGGGAGCACTGCCTGCCCGCAAGCTAACTCCTCGTCAACCGCAAGTAGTCTCGCTTGTACGTCGGCAAACCAATTTGGACAACGGACGCAGTGGACACACTCTACGGCTGAGCCCCGCGCCGTGGCTGTACGGTGTGGCTGTACAGCTAAGGCTTGCCGTCGTAAGTAGTGGCACGCCGGGAGGGATTCGCGCGTCCGCTGCGCTCACTGTGCGAACCCACGTCTGCCCAGCCCGTATGGGGGTCGGCTAGCGCCCGAGGTTCGGGGTTTACAATGGCACGCCGGGAGGGGTGGCAACCCCTAGGCCCGGGAATCCTGGACTCAGAGTTCCCAGGTCGCCATGAAGGTAAAGCGCTGGTCGTGAATGCCCTCGTTCGACGAAATCGGACCCTCGTAGAGGAGGCCGAACGACACGTCCCATTTCGTCGGAATCCGGACGCCGCCGCCGAGCACCACGAGGTTCAGGCCGGATGCGCCCGTTGATCCGAGATTCGCGACATCACCGGCGACAAGCGGGCCGCTGCCCAGTACTGCCTCGGCCGTCGTCACGGAGACGGCGCCGCCGCCCCGCAGATAAACGGCCTTCATCCCATCGCCGCCCTCGGTGTAATGGAACCCGTTCACTTCGATGAAGGGAACGATGTATTTGACGACGGAGTTCTCAACCTTGATGCCGTAGTCGAGATGAACGTTGTAGAAGAGCGACTCGGTGCCACTGGCGCTGTCCACGGGAATTTCCCCGCCGAGGCCGGCGATGAGATTCGCCCCGTCGAGGCCAAGCTTTCCGAGGCCCCAGCGGAAGGAGGCCGAGGGAATGATCACCCCGCTGCCGTTGCGCTGGAAGAGTTTCTTCGAACCGAGGGGAATCTCGTAGCGAATCGCCGGGCTCAGGATGAAATTATTTTCCTCGGATTCGATCAGGGCGTACTTGAAGCCCACGGTCATATCGAAGATCCCCGTGTCCTCCGCCACGACACTTGCCTTTCCCGGCCGTAGGAAGGTGAGACCATCCTTTGTCGCGATGAACCCGAGTTTGTCGGTGATGGCTGCTCGAATCTGGAGAGCCAGAACCTGGGCTTCACCGCCGTCGAAAGCGGCACCCTCGGGAAGCCGGTGGTAGACGTAGGCAAAATTCAGGCCCGTGGTGATGTAGGGATCCTCGAAGAGGAAGGGCATGCCCATGGGGTTGAAGGCATTTTCGGGCCGGGCGCTGCGGTCGGGGCATTGAAAATCGGGGAAGAGCGTGGACTCCGAACACGGACCGGCGCTCGACGCCACGGCCTCACTCGCCCAAGCGAACCCAATGATCAGAGCCGCGAGGATCACTCGGCGGACAACAAGGCGGGTCGGCATTGCTTTTTCTCCTTAGGTGGTTGCAGAAAAGCTTGAAACCAGGGACCACGTTCCCGCGAAGCCTCCTCCTTGCAGTAGATTGCAAATTGCCTGCCAAACACCGGGGGCGGACTGGGTGCGGCCGGGGCCGATTTCGCCACCCTTGCGCCGAATCGATGAGACGCCGTGGATCACTCGTCGCTCGAAACGGTGCAATCCGTCCCATGGGGTCGAACTCCTGGCCCGAAAAAGGGATGGCCCGGGGCCGGAGAACTGGTCGAAGTGCCCATGGGCCGCCGAAACTTTCGCTGTGCAACCGTTTGCAGCACCTTCGAGTCGCGTGCAGTCGCCCGGCCGGGAGTCGGGGCTGAACGGAGCGCCCAACAAGATCGCGTCGTCCGCATCAATCCCGCCAAGCTAGCCGCGCGCGATTCGTGCGCCTTCGCCCTCGAGGAGATCCATGACCGAAGAAGACAAGCCCACGGCCTCGCCCCAATACGGTGTGGGCGACGCCTCCTATCGCGCCGCCCCGCCACGGACCTCCCCTAAGGATTTAACATAACGCCCAGGCTCGGACGTTATGCGGGAAGGCAGCTTGAATGTCCTATCCCCCTGATCTGGACTGCTCACCCCTTGGTTCCGACGCAGAAGTGCAAGTCACCCCCGTGAATATGGGGCGAACCGGCAATTTGTTCGTGTTGCGCATCCGGAGCCAGTTCAAGGAGCGGTTCCCAGGTTCGGCGAGAAACATCCGCTCGGGCAACCGATTCGACGACCCACGATTGTGGCACGCGTCGGCTCGCATGGACGTCAAAAATTACACAACGTCCTCCGTCTTCAAGGCGTTCCCAGGCTTTCATGAAGATGGAATGCCAATCGGGTAGAACGGAGAGTGTCAAGAAGAAGAGAATGCGATCGAAGGGCGGAAGATCCATGCTATCCAGCTCGCGAGCGTCGCCTTCCTTCAGTTGCACATTTCGCCATTTTTTCCGCCGCACCCGATGCTCTGCCCGCTTGAGCATACCTCTAGAGAAATCGATCCCGACTACGCGGCCCTCGGGGCCTACGGCGGGAGATAGGAATTCGAAATCGAGCCCGGTGCCGCAACCGGGAACAAGGACATGCGATCCTAGATCGAGTCGGAGAGAGTGGGCGGCATAGACCCTGTGTTTTCGGTAGAGCCACGAAATGGCAGGGTCGTAGATGAGAGAAAAAGGATCGTAAGAGTTCATTTGAACATTCTTCCAGGTGAATTCAGGGATCTGACGTAAGGGTCCACTCTTCCATCGCTTAGTGCAGCCCGTCACGGGGCTCCCCTAGGGATTTAACATAACGCCCAGGCTCGGACGTTGTGCCAGAACCCAGCTTGTATGTCCTATCCCCCATAGACTCGCGCAGCCAGGCGCTCTCGCAGTTTCTCCGCACTCTCTCGCGGTGAGGGGGGGGGCAATCGGCCGAACCCTCCCTCGACGACGGAATAGAGAACCGGAACCACGAAGAGCGTGAGGGTCGAAGCAACCAGCAGCCCCGAAATCACGGAGATGCCCAGCGGCACCCAGAATTCGCTCCCGCCCCCCACCCCGAGGGTCAAGGGCAGAAGGCCAGCGATCGTGGTCACAGTGGTCAGGATGACGGGCCGCATGCGGCCGACGGCGGCCTCCAGGATACCGTCGACCAGAAGCATCCCCGAACGACGCTTGCGATTGATGCCGTCCACCATGACGATTCCATCGTTCACGACGATACCCGTCAGCGAGACGACACCGATGAACACCACGAAGCTGAAGGGACAATTCGTCAGCACGAGACCGCACACCACCCCGATCAGGGAGAGCGGAATGGTGATCAAAACGATCAAGGGCTGCTTGATTGAATTGAACTGAATCGAAATGATGACGTAGATCGCCAACAGCCCCCACTTGAGAGCCTCGAAGAGACTTGAGTTGGAACGATCACGCTCCTCGGATTCACCCCCGAACTCGAGTTCTATCCCGGGAGGCAGGGGCATTCCCGCCAGCAAGTGGCGAGCTTCGGACTCCAATTCGACGCTGGAGAAATCTCCAGAAACGCCCGAGCGAATCGTAATTGCCCGGGATCCGTCGTGGCGATACACAGCTTCCTCGCCGAAAGCCAGAAAAACATCCGCCATTTCGCCCAGAGGGACCAGATCCCCCGTTTGTGTTCGCATGGGAAGTTCGCGAATCGCATCCACCCCATCCCCGAAATCCGCAGGCGCGGCGAGTCGCAGATCAACGCGCTCGCCCCCAAACCACATCCGACCTACCTCGACGCCTTCAAAGGCGGCAAGCAGGGTCGTGGACACCTGATTGGGCGTCACTCCAAATTCGGATTGCGCCTTGGGGCGATCGATTTCAACGCGGACCTTGGGATGACTCGCCACGTGATCCACGCGCACATCGAGGGCGCCAGGAAGATCCCAGATCGCCGCTTCCACGCTCTGGGCAGCGGCGACCAGATCATCGAGGTCGTCGCCCTTCACTCGGATGGCGAGAGCGGCGCCCACGGGAGGTCCTTCGGAGAGCTCCTTCACCTCGATGTCTACCCCGGCGTAGATGGAGATCCGACTCCGCAACTCGGTCACGATTTCTGATTGGGTCCGGGAACGCTCGGTTTTCTCGACTAGATCGATGCTGACCTTCCCGTACTCGGCGCCCTGCTTCCCTCCCTCGGCGGCATCGCTGTTGAGGGCTCCCGTATTGCCGGTGGTCAACACGTAATGGTCCACCTCGGCCACTCCGGCGACGTCGGCCATGATCAGTTCCCCAACCCGGTTCGTCTCGGACAGGGGCGTGCCCGGCGGAAGAGCAAAGCTGACAGAAAAACGGCCGCGATCGGCCTCGGGCAGGAAGATCGTCTTGATATAACCACTTCCCACCAGCCCAGCCGAAATGGCCAATGCCCCCAGAGCTGCCCCCACAACGGTCCAACGCCAGGCGAGGGCCTGGGCCAACCAGCGCCGATAAACGCTTCGCATTCTCGGCAACTCGGGCGAGACCCAGGGGAGTCCGTCGGGCGCCAGGGCCGGGCGCCTGGAGGGCGAGCGGTTGGGCATCCGGGCCGAGGCTGCTGGAATCAGGAAATGGTCCACGAAGACGGATCCCACCAGGGCAAACACCACGACCTTCGGAAGGACCGACATAAACTGCCCCATGATCCCCACCATCAAGAGCATGGGAAGAAACGCGGCGATTGTGGTCAGATCTGCAGCGAGAACCGGAAATCCCACCCTGGAGATGGCGATCTTGGCAGCGGCCCGGGGATCCTCTCCCGATTCGCGTTCGGCAAAAATTGCCTCCCCCACGATGATCGCACCGTCGACCACAAGACCGAGGACCAACACGAGCGCAAAGAGCGAGACATTGCTGATCGCCATTCCGGAGATGCGCAGCCCCATGAAGGTAAAAAGCAGGGCAAAGGGGAGAACACTCGCCACCAGCAGCGCCTGTCGGAAACCGAATACCAGGATCAGAACGCCGGCGACCAAAACCACACCCCACGCCGCGCTGGTCCCCAGCTGACTGATCATGAGGCCGATCTCGGCCGAGGAGTCGGAGCTGGGCGAGATCTGCACACCGGAGGGCAGATCCGCCTCAAACTCGGCCACCACAGCCTTCAGTTGCCGCACGGTTTCCAGGGTGTTCACGTTCGGGCGCCGTCGAACGATCAAACTGACGCTGCTTTCCCCGTCGAACCAGGCACTCGACTCAAGGCGTTTATGGGAGATATGCACATCCGCCAAATCACGGAGGGCAACCGGGCGCCCCTCCTCGTCGCTGACCGTGATCGAACGCAACTCCTCGATATCCGAGAACTCTCCTGTGGCGCTGATCATTCGCCGAGCTGAGTCCCCTCGAAGTTCACCCGCTGGAAGGCTTCGGCTCTGAGCCGATATTCTCCGGGCCAACTCCTCCAAGCTCAAGTTGAAATGCGCTAGGTCCGCAGGCTGAGCCTCGATGCGAATCTCACGCTCGAACCCGCCAAAGACATCGACGCCAGCCACCCCCGGCAGGGATTCGAGTTGGGGTTCCAGGCGTTCGGCGATCTCCCGCAGGCGATAGGAATCGACGTCGCCCGAAATTGTAAAGAAGATGATCGGAACGTTCTCGAACGAGATCTCCTCGATGACCGGAAAATCAACCTCGTCGGGAAATTCAGCCCGGGCCAAATCGACCTTGCTGCGGATTTCGGCCAGGCTATCCCCCATGTCGGTGTGGTCATCGAATTCGAGGAAGTGAGTGGAGACGCCCTGCCTCGAGATCGAGGTCGCGTGACGAAGATCGTCAAGAGTCTGGAGTTTTTCCTCCAACTCCATGGTCACCTCGGACTCCACGTCTTCGGGAGCCGCGCCGATATACGGAACCACGATAAGGCTATAGGGGATCTCGATCTGGGGAGCGCGCTTGACGGGAAGCTCCGCGAGACACCAGAGCCCCCCGAAGACCACGAGTGCTGCGGTCAGGAAGACGGGGAGCGGCTTGTCGATAAAACGATGAACAACCTTCACTGCTGGGCCACGTTGGACAGGACCGTATTGTCCACCCGAACGGGGGCCCCGTCGAAAAGATCCCGCTGCCCGCGGACCACCAAGAAGCTGGAGGGAATTTCAGTGGAGGAGAGAAGCCGATTGCCCACCCGAATGGCCGACTCCAGTGAGAGCGCCCGGGCAACTCCATCGTGGACAAAGAAGGCCACCTTTCGCCCCTTCCTCTCCACGACTGCTTCCAGGGGGATCCCCATCGCGAAGGGAAGATGATCGGTCACGATGGAGGCGCCCACCATCATCCCTGGCCGCAGTTTTCCATCCTCGTTGGGCACGAAGACCTCGACGTCGAAAAGGTGCCGGCCATCCGCCGCAGCACCCGCTACCCGGCGCACCTCGCCCTCCACCACGCGCTCACCCATAGACGGGATCGCCAACCGGACCCGGTCGCCCTCTTCCACCAGCCCGATCTGAAATCCGGGAATTCCAAGTTTGAGGCGCAACCAGGAGAAATCCATCACCGTCGCCACCCGGGTTCCGGGTGTGGCCACCTCTCCCGCTTCGAGGTACGTGGCGACGATCTCGCCCCCGAGCGGGCTCGTCAACGTGCGCCGCTCGAGTTGCTCTCGGGCGACCGCAGCCTCCGCCCGCCGTAGTGCCAGCCGGGTTTCAGCCCCCTCGAGTTGCTGTGCGCTTGCCGCCTGCGCGTCCCGGAGACCCCGGATACGCCGTTCCTCGGACCGAGAGTCCCGCAGCCGCAGGCTGGCTCCCAGGAATTGGGCCTTCTCAAGGGTTTCGTCAAGACGAGCCACCACCCGGCCCAATTCCACCGTTGTTCCCTCGTCCAGG
Organism: Myxococcales bacterium; assembly: GCA_012959865.1. Lineage (GTDB taxonomy): Bacteria > Myxococcota_A > UBA9160 > UBA9160 > UBA4427 > JAZXM01. The sequence continues at coordinate 21,583 of DUCH01000273.1, forward strand.
CAGAATTCAAGGCGGCCGGGCACCTCGAAAGCCAGATCCCGCCGCTCCCCGGCCAGCAAAACGGCCACTTTTTCCGGAATCGTCACGTCTTCCGGGCCCGTCTGGATACGCACCGTGGCCACAAGCCGCGGGGCTGCGACAGCCGGCCCCATTCCACAAAAACAAAAAAGCGCCCCCAAAGCGAAGGCGACCCCCCTAGAACGATCTCGATTCATCAAACGAAGCTCCCGCGCGGCCAGCGCGCTCTCTTCTCCCAGGAATGCAACATGCGTACCCGAAAACCCCGAACGATCCCGATACGGCGGCCCCTGGAACCGATCGTCTATGCTCAGCCCTCCTGAAACCGGCCCGGAAGCCACCCCTTAGGAATTCCGATTTTTCCCATACCGGCGCAACAGCCCACCGATCTCCAAGGAGAACCACCCATGCGCGAATGGAAGCAGCGCGTCGCCGTCATCACCGGCGGCGGTAGCGGGATCGGCGAAGCCCTCGCCCACGCGTGCGCTCAGAGGGGCATGCGCGTGGCGGTGGCCGACGTGGAGGCCGAGGCGGCGAATCGGGTGGCCGAAGCCATACGCGCCACGGGCGGCGAAGCCCTGGCGGCCGGGGTCGATGTCCGAGATCGTGAAGCCGTCGGCGCCTTCGCAACCCAGGTGGAGGAAACTTTCGGCGGCTGCCACCTGCTCTGCAACAACGCGGGCGTGCTGGTCACCCGCCCCCTCCTCGAAATCGAGGCGAAGGACTGGGAATGGTGCCTTTCCGTCAACCTCTGGGGGGCGATCCACTCGGTCTCGGCTTTTCTGCCCGGCATGCTCCAGAGCGGGCAGCGGGCCATGTCGTCAACACCGCCTCAATAGTTGGCCTGGTTCCCATTGCCCAGGGCAATCTCGGCGCCTACACCACGACCAAGTTCGCCCTCGTCGGTTATTCCGAGTCCCTGCGTGCCGAACTCCAGAGCCTCGAAGCGCCCATCGGCGTCTCCGTGGTCTGCCCGGGTGCGGTGACGACCCGGATTGCCGAAAGCGAGCGAAACCGCCCCGTCACGGGGCTCCCCTAAGGATTTAACATAACGCCCAGGCTCGGACGTTATGCCAGAAGACAGCTTGAATGTCCTCTCCCCGTGTCGGGGATCACCAAGACCCAGTCCCCCGCCGTCTGCGGATA
>DUCH01000274.1 GCA_012959865.1 Myxococcales bacterium
CTCGGATCGGTTGGCGCACGGCTCGGGCTTCGCTCGGCTCTAGTAGGTTCTGCGCGATCCGGAAAAGGGGATGATGCTCATCGGGAGTTCGATCACCCCTTGGATGCGGTCGCCCCGAATCGAGCCCCTGAAGTTCATATCGATCTCGCCGGTTGGGGTGGGGACCGCTTGCGAGAAGGCGAATGAACTGCCCTCGATGCGGAAATTCTTGAGCCGGGTGGAGCCGCGCTTTCCTTTGAGCGTCGCTTTGAAGCCGCCCTCGCGTTGCTTGATCTTGAGAGAGGTTTTTTCCAGCCCGTTCGGCATGGGGATGTCGAGCAGCCAGGTCCCCTCTATCTTGGGAAGGTCTATCGCTTCGGCCGGGGCATCTTCATCGGCCCGAGGGGCGGCGACAACCAAAATGGCGAGCAAGAGAAGGCTTGAAGCCAGAACTCTCAGCATGTTGGGATTTTGCTTCATTTTATTTGGCGAGTCCACCGAGCACTCTTCCAGGGGGCTGGCGGGTAGCCAGCGCGACCCGAAGGTTTTGAGGTAAAGGGCTCGCAAGTGGCGCCGCCCGCGCGCCCGGCTCGGGCGCGACAGAAGGGCCGCTGAGGATTCCGGCCAAGCGTCGACGAATCGTCCGGTCGCTGACCCCAGGCTTCGTTAAGATCCTCCGGGGCAGAGACCCGGGAAGGGCACCCGGGCCGGGCGTGCGCTCGGCTACTCGGCCCCGGATCTCTGCAGGAACATCGGCTCCACAGCCCACAGCCCACAGCCCCAATTTGGAGAAGACGACATGCAAACATCCCCGATGACAACCGGTATCGACGCAGTGGCTGCCGAGCAGCAGCGGTTCATGGTGAGGGTCTACAATTGGATGACCACGGGGCTGGGGATTACGGGCCTGGTCGCCTACACGGTTGCGGATACGCCCTCGCTGACTGCGATTCTGTTCGGCAATCCCCTGATCCCAATCGTTCTGGTCATCGCCCAGATCGGTCTGGTCTTTTGGCTGGCTTCTCGGGTGATGCAGATGAGCGCCCAGAAGGCGATGGGCATTTTTGTCCTCTACGCCACCCTGACCGGAATCACCTTTTCGGCGATTTTTCTCATGTACACCGAGTCGTCGATTGCCTCCACATTTCTGGTGACCGCGGGCACATTCGCCGCTATGAGCTTCTACGGGTACACGACGAAAAAAGATTTGACGTCCTGGGGAAGCTTTCTCTTTATGGGCTTGATCGGGATCATCATCGCCTCGGTGGTGAATATGTTTCTTCAGAGCGAGGCCATGTATTGGGTGGTCACCTACGCGGGGGTCTTGATCTTCATTGGCCTCACCGCCTACGACACTCAGAAGATCAAGGAAATGAATATCCTCGGAAACGAGGGCACCGAGGAAGACACGAAGGAAGCCATTCGCGGCGCTCTCTCCCTTTATCTCGACTTCATCAATCTCTTTTTGATGCTGCTGCGCATCATGGGGAATCGGCGCTGACGATATTCAAGGCAAGGCAAGGCAAGGCAAGGCAAAACAAGGTTTCGAGCGTCGAGGCCCGGCACCATTCAGCCTGCCCGCAGCCTGCCCGAGAGGCCCTGTCTTCCTTGTTCCCGAAGGGTACGTTCCCTAAAGTCACTCGATCTCTTGAGTCCGGGTGCCGCCTCGGACGAGAGCCCGCGCATGTGCGGCGGGGTGGTCGAAGAGAACCCGCGAAAGTAGCGAAACAGGAAAAACTGAAATGAGTGCAATCGAACGCGAAAGCATGGAAGTCGACGTCCTCTACGTGGGCGCCGGGCCGGCCAATCTGGCTTCGGCCTACCATCTAATGAAGCGGGTGGAGGCCCACAACGAGACGGCCGCCGCCCAGGGGGTGGCGCCCATGGAGCCCCCGGTCATTCTGGTGATCGAGAAAGCTGCCGGGGTGGGTGACCATCAACTTTCGGGGGCGGCGATCAACACCGCTGCGTTTGGCGAATTGATGCCCGATTTTATCGAGCAGGGCTTTCCGACCGAATACATTTGCGACGATGCGCAGTTCATCGCGTTTACGTTGAAGCACACTTTTAAATCTCCGATTTGCCCGCCGATGTTTCAGAAGAAGGGCTATCACGTGGCGTCGCTGTCCAACGTGGTCAAATGGTTGGGCGGAAAGTGCGAGGAAGCTGGCATCGAGATTTACCCCGGTTTTGCGGCGGCCGAAATTCTCACCGAGGGTGATCGTGTGATCGGGGTTCGCACCGGCGACATGGGGATCGACAAATCGGGAGAAGCCAAGCCGACTTTTCAGCCCGGAATGGACATACTCGCCAAGGTCACCGTGCTCGGAGAGGGTGTGCGCGGAACGCTCACCGAAAAGGTCATCAAGAAGTTCGGGCTCGAGGGCGAGCACCCCCAGGCCTTCAAGACCGGAATCAAGGAGATCTGGCGGGTAAAACCGGAGAACCACAAGCCGGGCCGGGTGGTGCACGGAAGCCTCTTCCCCGACGCGTTCAAATCCCTCGATGGCATGTGGCTCTACGACATGAAGGACAATCTTGTCTCCTTCGGTTACGTGACCTCCCTGAACGCGAAGAACCCCAATAGTGATCCTCACTTGAATGCCCAGCGCTTCAAGACGACGCCCTTCATGCGCAAGCTCCTTGAGGGAGGCGAACTCGTTCGTTACGGGGCGAAATGCGTACCCATGGGTGGCCTCTACTCTCAGCCCAAGCTCTACGCCGACGGTTTGATGCTGGTGGGAGATGGCGCGGGAATGCTGAACCCCATGAAACTCGCCGGGGTGCACCTGGCGGTGAAGACCGGGATGCTCGCGGCCGACGCCATCGTGGGCGCCCTCGCTGCGGATGATTTCAGCGCTTCAAAGCTGGGGGATTACGCCGAGGCGTACAGAAACAGTTGGGCCTATCAGGAGCATTGGGAAGCCCGCAACTTCGAGGGGTCGGCCGATCTGTCGCCCCTCTTTGCGTTTATGAATATTCCCCTGATGCTGATTACCCGGGGCCGAGGCCTGCTGGCGAAAGTGCCGGTTCACGCACCCTACACCGCGATGAAGAAGATTTGGGAACTCCCTCATGCCGAGAGGGCCAAAGAGGAGTTCGAGTTTGATGGCAAGCTGACCTTCAGCAAGGAGCATCTGGTGGGTTTCAGCGGGACCCAGCACGAGGCCGATCAGCCCGCGCACCTCAAGGTTGCGGATCTCGATATCTGCGCCACGGCTTGCGCTCGGGACTACGGGAACCCCTGCGAAAATTTCTGCCCGGCTGCGGTCTATGAAATGGTGGACGATCCCGAGAGCGTATCGGGCAAGAAGCTCTTTATTCACCACGAAAACTGTGTGCACTGCAAGACCTGCGATATCGCCGATCCCTATCAGATTACCTGGACGCCGCCCGAAGGGGGCGAAGGGCCCGACTATACCCAGATGTAGGATTCAGATAGAAGCACCCATACCCATACCCAAGCGTTCAGCGCTCATAGATGTAGATAGAGCCGATTGAGTCAGGCATCCCACAATGAGGTCAACCGGAGCCTCGTGGCCAACGCGGCAGGGGGCCGTCCGCCCGAGGTCTTTCGCGCGAGAATGAAGGGGGCTGGGCCTGTGGGTGGAAAATTCCGGGTCGTCCCTTGAGCCGGCGAGTCCGGGCGGCGAAGCGCCCTAAAGGTGTTCCCGGAGTGGATGCGTCCCAGTGGGCGACTGCCGGGGTCTGTCTCTTTCTGCTTGGATTCGCGGCGCCGATCCCCAGTCAATTCCCCCTGGCGGCGCTCGTG
>DUCH01000275.1 GCA_012959865.1 Myxococcales bacterium
GGCCCCTCGCGCCGCTTCGGAAATAGGAACCCACTCTTTTTTTTCGAGCCTTCAAGCTCCAGATCGGTCGCACCGACTTACAATACCCAAGGGATTCTCTCTCTCTGAGGTCCAAAGTGCCGACAACACAAGGGAAAACATGGCAATAGACACCTCTCAGTTCCGCAACGGTCTGAAACTCGAAATCGATAACCAACCCTTCACCATCACGTACTTCCAGCACGTGAAGCCGGGCAAGGGCGGCGCTTTCGTGCGCACCAAGCTGAAGAATTTGCTGAACGGGAGGACGGTGGATCGAACTTTCCGCTCGGGAGAGAAACTCGCTGAGGCCGACATCGAGGAAAAAACGATGCAGTACCTCTATCACGACAACAGCGGGCGCATCTTCATGGACAGCGAGAGCTACGACCAGATTCCCATCGGGGATGACGTGCTCGGGCGCGCGATCGACTTCCTGCTGGAGAACATGGAGGTTGGGGTCCTGTTCTGGAAGGGAAACCCCGTGAACATCCAGCTGCCCAACTATGTCGAAGCTCGGGTCACGAAATCCGATCCTGGCGTAAAGGGCGATACCAGTTCCGGAGCCACCAAACCCGCCACCCTCGAAACCGGCGCAACACTCAACGTGCCCCTGTTTATCGAAGAGGGGGACTTGATCCGGGTCGATACGCGAAACGGCGAGTACTCGGAGCGAGTGAGCAAGTAGGTGCCTCCAATGAATTCTTCCGCCTCCACTCCATCCGACCGACCCCGGCGTGCGGTCATTCTTTCGGGCGGCGGAGCGCGGGGGGCCTACGAGGCCGGGGTTCTCCGCTTCATCCTCGACGAACTGCCAAAGCGCCACGGCGTCGAACCGCGCTTCGAAATCGTCTGCGGAACATCGGTGGGCGCTATCCACGCCGCCTTTATCGCCGCAACCGCGGAGCAGAAGGAGGGGCGGGGGCCGCGCCTTGTCAAGATCTGGGAAGATCTTCACGTGGGGGAAATCTTCCGGTTCAGTAGCCGGGATCTGATCGCGATGCCCCGAATGCTCTTTGGGGTTCGCAAGGTCGCCCGGCTCCTCCGCGAGGGGCGCAGACCGGATCGGCTCTTCGGACTGCTCGACACCGCACCTCTCGAGCAACTCGTCCTCCAGGCGATTCCCTGGGAGGGCATCCGAAAGAATCTGAACGCCGGCCGGGTGGACAGCGTCTGCATTGCGGCAACCCAACTCGCCACCGGCCGCGCGGTGATCTTCACCGAGGAGAAGGAGCGTTCGCACTTTGCCCAACGCCCGGAGGATCACATCCGAATGCAAGCGGCGCGACTGGCCCCGGTTCACGCGCTCGCGTCCGCAGCCATTCCCCTGCTCTTCCCCTCGGTCCGGGTGGGCTCGCGCTACTACGGGGACGGCGGACTTCGGCTCAACACCCCCCTGGCTCCGGCTCTTCGATTGGGCGCCGATCGGGTGCTCGTCATCGGGCTGAGCCACGGCGTGACCCCCAGCGTCAGCGAAGCGCTGGCCCAGCAACGGACGGCCGGCTTCGGCAACCCCATGTACCTCTTCGGCAAGGTCTTGAATGCGCTGATGCTGTCGCCGGTCGATGCCGATCTGGACCGGCTTCGCTTCGTGAACGATATCCTGACCCATGGCGAGATCGCATTTGGGCCCGACTTTCTCGAGCAAATCAACGAAGTCGGAGTCGACCGAGGTGCCCGCCCCCTGCGACGCATCAACCACATGGTGATTCGTCCATCCCAGGATCTCGGCCTGATGGCTGGCGACCTGCTCTCCGATGCCAACAACAAGCTTGAACTCAATTCCTTTCTGAAGATGTTCCTGCGCGAAGACGAGAGCGGAGAATCCCGAGAAGCGGACCTGCTCTCCTATCTGCTCTTCGACACCGCCTTCACCACGCCACTGGTCGAACTCGGATACGCGGACGCACTGGCACGGGAAGACGAACTGCTTCGCTTCTTTGCCGCCGAGGACGCCCCCCCCGAGCGCTCCGAGGGCTAAGCTCTCCTCCATGCGGGGAGATCAACTGGCCAGGCAATGGTTGCTCGTCCAGCGCCTGGGCCGAAGTCGCGGGGGGGTTGGCCTGGCCGAACTGGCCGATGATCTGGGCTGCGTGCGCCGAACGATTTACCGCGACCTCGACGCGCTGATGTACGCCGGCTTCCCTGTGGTCAGCGAAAAGCGCGACGGCAAGGTCTACTACCGCTTCCTCGACAGCTTCAAACTCGGTGATGTCCCCTTCACGACCGACGAAATCCTCGCTCTCGCCTTTGGTGAAGACCTGCTTCGGACGCTCGAGGGCACGGTCTTCCACGATTCGATCCAATCGGCCCTGGGGAAAATCCGCTCCGCCCTCTCGAGCGAACTGATCGGCTTCCTCGACACCATCGCGGGTTCTTTTCGGGTTCTCCCCGAGCCCCACAAGCGCTATGCGAAGTCGCGCGCCACCATCGAGGCCCTGAATCAAGCTGTCCTCAGTCGCCAAGTCCTCAGGATTCGCTACCGCAACGGCCAGACGGGAGAGGAATCTTCCCGCGAACTCGACCCCTACCACGTCTGGTACCAGCGCGGAGGCCTCTACGTCATCGGCTTCGACCACCACCGGACAGAAATTCGAACCTTCGCGGTGGATCGAATTCTGGGGGTCGAGCCCACGGGAACTCCCTTCCAAATCCGCGAGGGCTTCGACTTCGATGCCTGGACGGCGACGAATTTCGGGGTCGTCATCGAACCCGCCTCGCGGGTCCGCGTTCGCTTCGGCCCGGAACGCGCGACCCAGGTCCGCGAGCGCACCTGGCACGCCAGCCAGCAACTCGAGGAACGAACCGACGGAGGGGTGGATCTCACCATGGAGGTGGGGGGAAGCAGCGAGCTGACCGACTGGATTCTGGCCTTCGGTCCCGCAGCCGAAGTCCTCGAGCCCGCCGCATTGCGGGCCCAGGTTCACGAGGCCCTGGAGAGCGCTGCCGCGCTCTACCGCCCCGAAAATCTCGCTCATCCGGCGGGTGCCGACTCCGAACCCGAAGGCCCGGGCTGATCGGCGGCGTGAATCCGAGATCCTACAGCCCTCGGCAACCGCAAGCGACCGCCAGGGGAACCAAAAAGCAGCCGGCGGCGACCAAGTCGGACCTAAAACTCGGGCTCGGATTCGCTCTGGCAACGAACGCGAGCGGGGCCGAAAAAGGTGGCCCAACAGGGAGAGCAACGCGCTCAATCGGGCTATCGTGAGCCCCGCCGGATTTGCCAGGGGACGCGCGACGGATCGAGCGTTCCCTGACGCCCCCGCCAAGCGACGGGGACACGCAGACAACAACATCCGGGGCCTGCTTTCATCCCAAAGGGTCTTCATCCAAAAGGTTGCTGGCGGGTCCGATTCCGGGCATCGGTTGGCCGACCAGAACGCTGCGAGTGAGTCTGAATTCCTTGAAAGCATTGCGACCGAACGCTCCCACCCCAGCCCAGCAAAGTTCTGTGCGCAGCCGCGCTCGCGCGCTCCTCGCCGGGCTGTCCGCATTGGGGCTGTTCATTCCCTCCGGCGTTGGGGCTCAGAGCCCGGCAGAAAACTCGGCGTTGGGTCCGGATGGGCCCAGCTTCCCGGTGGAAGAGTTCGTAATTCGCTACGGGAATCCCTTCTCCGACCTCCCTCCCCTGGACGATCTACTGCCCATCCGCGTTCCCCTGAGTCTAACCCCCACCGGCTATGTGGCCGCCCAAGACCCCCAAGCCGCGTCCGCCGTCACCGTTGGGGGCCC
>DUCH01000276.1 GCA_012959865.1 Myxococcales bacterium
GTGCTCCAGCGCGATCCTCTAACCCTGAAGAGCACTTCGTGCTTTCGGGAGAGCAGCTATTTCCAGACCCTCGACCAATCCATCGTCACGCTACTGGACTCGACGGGAGCGCCCATCCGGAGCGCGGCGGCGAACAGTCAGGGCGAATACCTTGTCCCGCTTCTACCCGCTGCCGGAATCTATCGTTTGCGGGCCACCTGCGGGCCGAAGACAAGCGAGCGCGTGATCCAGATCCAGGCGGGCGGGGCGACGCAATTCGAGGATTTCTCCTTCGTCAATTCCCAACCGCGAATTCGCTCCATGGAAGCGAGCCTGGGTACCGGGGTTGTCCAGGTGGCCGCGCCGGGGGATCTGGTTCTCTTGACTACCGTGGCCGTCGATCCCGATGGCGGGTCGCTTCATTACAAGTGGCGATCGACGACACCGGGCTTCGCGAGCCAGGACTCGGCGACGATCAACTGGCAGCTTCCTACCTCCGCTGGCCAAAACACCGTCTACCTCGAGGTTTCCGATGAGAGCGGAGGCTTTGCGACACAAACCCTGAGCATATCCACCGGGGCATCCGATGCGCTGTTCCAGGGGACCGTCATCGATCGCGATAGCGGGTTGCCCATCATCGGTGCGGAGGTGACCGTGGGCGGCGTCTCCGCCTCCACTTCGACCCGAGGCACGTTCGCGATTCAAGCGCCCCGCGCAGACCGCTACGTGCTGAATTCCGAGAAGCACGGCTACGCGTTCGTGTCCCAGGTCTTTCATGCCTCGACGGTGGCGCTGAAGATCCGCATGCGGTCTCAGCCCGTCGTCATGGTGGACCCCACGGTCGAGACCATTCTCGTTGCCAGTTCCGAGCGCAATACACTCATGGGAAGCCTGCGGATACCCAAGAATTGCCTAGCCGATCGCGGTGGCGCGCTGCCCCCAGGAAACCTGAGCGCGAGTTTCTATACCTACGATCCCACCGAGGCAGACGGCATCCCGGGGGATTTCAGCGCCATCGATGCCAACCAGAGCGACGTTCGCCTCGAGAGCTTCGGGGCCTTCGGGATCGATGTCTGGGGCCCCGTCCCTGGAGGCGAGGTGCCCTACACCCTGGCCCCGGGTTGCCAAGCGGACTTCGATCTCGAGATTCCTGGCTCAATGCTCGGCTACGCCCAAGCCTCGATTCCGCTTCTCGAATACGACCCCGTGCGGGGTTATTGGGATGAAGCGGCCCCTCCGGCCACCCGGACCGGCGGGATCTGGAGCGGGGCGGTGCCCGGTTTCTCCGCGTGGAACATGGATATGACTTTTACGGATTCCGCGTGCGTCAAGCTGGTCGTCGACCCGGAGACGGCCCCCTACCCATTCACGCTTCGTGTGACGATTCCCACCGGCAATCCAGCGGGCAGCGGGATCGACAAGGTCAAGGAGTTTCCGGTCACGGATAGCCCCAACGGGCTTTTCCGGCTCCCCCCCAACCAGGACATCAAGCTCGAAATGATCGACGGCTTGAGCCCGGAATATGTCTACAGGACGATCATGGCCAATACGAAAGGAATCGTCACCGAGGCCTTTCCACCTTCGCCTTTCTCGGATTGTCAGGGGATCGACAACGCCACCGGCGAATCGCCCGTGGTCCTTGGCCTCGTACCCCCGACACACAACCGACAGTGGCTGAGCAGAAAGGGAGGGGTCCACGTCGGCAACACCCCCGCCCTCGTGTCGGAAGCCGATCAGATCGCCGAGACAGAGGCTTATTACGACGTCATTGATCCCCAACCCGACCCGTTGGTGGATGTGAGCCCCAAGGACACCTTGGCGAAATGGAAGGCCGCGAATGGATTTCAGAACGGAAACGATGTCACGGCGATCTATTACAACAATCTCGACCTGAAGCTCGGTCGCCAGATGCATTGCCAGAAGACGGTCGGCGGAGGCGACGATGGCGACGTGGCCTGCTGGGTCACGAATTTCGGCGAGCCCGGGGGTCCGTCCCAGATTGGGCTGAAGAAGGCGACTGATCACGCCAGCGATGGATCGCTCCCAACAGGGGCCACGGTGACCATGGAATACGATGCATCCCTGGCCAGTTCAGCAATTCCGAACCAGGTAAAATTTTTCGTCTTCGCCCCCGATGGAGAGCGAGTTCCCCGGGTTGCACTCGATAGCGAGGGCGAAAAGCCCGTGCCTCAGATCTGCCTCGTGTGCCACGGAGGTGAATACATCGAAGCGACCCATAGCGTCGCCGGATCGGCCTTTCGCGAGTTCGATGTCTTTGGCTTCGAGTACCAAGACAGCGTGACCTATGACCTGAACGGCCAGCAGGAAGCCTTCCGGCAGTTGAACGCCATGGTGAAGTCGACCAACCCCAAGGTCGACATCGAAGGGTTCAGCCCGATCGTCGAGTTGATCGACGGGTTCTACCCGGGTGGGGTGGACGTCCCATTTTCGGTAGCGACCGATACCTACGTGCCGGGCCCCTGGTCGGATGCCAACAACTTGAATATCGCGGCTCTCTACAACCAGATCACAAAACCGCATTGCCGCGCCTGTCACCTCGCCCAGGACGGAAACCTCAATTTTTATGGGTTCTTCCCGTTCAGGGACTCTGGCCCCCAGTACTCGATCTGCAATTTGCGCGAGATGCCCCACGCTCAAGCGCCCTTCAACAATTTTTGGCTGAACACCCGCCCCCCTGGAACCGTCGGTGACCCGCTGCCCGCGGCCTATCTCGGAGACGCCATCACGGGGCTGGACTTCAGCGGTGATCCGTGCCCGGCGCCCTAGGGGTGCGGGGGTCAATCGAGGTCGATAATGAATCTTTCCCATGAGTCTGGAGAATCCTGATGCGGCTTAGATGTTGCCTCCACGCGGCGGTGATGGCGGTTGGCTTCGGCTGGGCTCTTGGCCCGGCTGTCGCTGGCGCCGCGGGGCTGACCCTGAGCCCGTCGGTGCTCTCGGTTTCCCCGGGCCAGTCCTTTGTCGTCACCGTGGGCATCGATTCGGTGACCGAAGTCCAGGGCTATACCCTCGACATTGAATTCGATGCGGCGGAGTTGACCTTTCTCGGAGCCACCCAACTCGGTTCATCCGAGCAAAACACGGTTCCCGGCAACTTCGAGGCGTTGGCCTTCAGCGTCGATCCTTCGGCCGCCCTCAGTCAGGGAAATCCGGGCCGTGCCAGCGTACTGATCGCCCCCGACCAGGCCGGGGCAGCCCAGAGCCCGCGCTCCATCGTCTTCATCGATGGGCGTACCAACGTCCCCGCACCAGGGGCGGCGGGTCTCTTCCAACTGGAATTCCAGGCCACCCAGGGCCTAGTTCTGGACGGCGCGGACGATCTCCGCGTGGGCCTTCTCGACGTCTCGGCGAACGATGTCACGGGCTCCTTGCGAAACGGGGGTGCGAGCATCCCCCTGGCCCCGGCCCAGGTTTCGCTGACCGACGTTCCCGAACCCTCGGCCCCGGCGACGCTCGCCTGGGGCGCGCTCTTGCTCGCCCTCCTGGCCCGTCACGGGGCGCGCGATAGGAACTTGGCATAACGCCCATACCCGGACGCCCTGCCATAAACCAGCTTGAACGTCCTATCCTCCGAACACCGAGGATGAGCGAGCTTCCCCGTGACGGGATCCCCATCGGGATTTAACATAACGCCCATACCCGGACGTTGTGCCGGAAGGCAGCTTGAATGTCCTATCCTCCATATTCTTCTATCCTTGGTCGTCGAATAGATCGGGAGTCAGGACAAGCTCATGAC
>DUCH01000277.1:0-2155 GCA_012959865.1 Myxococcales bacterium
GACTTCCGAGTCTTCTCAGCGTCATGAATCTTCGTTCCTGCATGGGCAAGATTTCCATGCCAGATGAGTACGTCGCCCTTGCGAGGGCAAAAGGTTTCCGGCTCGATACCCTTCTCGAGCATCCTATCCCAGAGATAGTGGGATAGGTCCATCGGTGACTTGGCGCTATCGCTCTCCAATAGAATACTCCCCCCGCCCCAGTCGAAGAATCCCGAAATGTCCACTCGGTGGGAGCCGAGGTAATACGCCAGAGGCCCGGACTGTGGCGAGACGTCCTCCAGCGGAATCCAGATCGCCGCCAAATGAGCGAGCTTCGTCTGGCACCGAACGTAGGGGTAGTCGATGTGAACGGGCTGCTCACTGCCCTTTTGAAACGTCAGCGATTGCATGACCACTGGGGGAGATTGATACACATGCTTCAAAAAAGAAACAACCTCTCGCGAGAGGCTTAGTAGCGCGCACGACTTCGAAATGGTTTGAAGACTATTGAACTTGATACCACTCAGTTCGAGTTCCTCTGGTGAGTACTCCGAAATCTGTTTGGTCGCCCCCCGGAGTTCCACCTCAAGCTCGAAGTCTCGATAGTGTAGCTTCAGATACTCGACATCGTTGAGCATCGAGTCGATCAAATCGTGTGGGATGACATCTTGAAAGACCACCACCCCGCGGCTCTGCCATTCCTGGAGACGAACGCGCAGATCGAACGGCGTGTCCTCGTTCAGGGATTCGAGGTACGCGGCGATATTGGCATCGGGCCTATCGATCCAGGGCAAACTGCTGAACCAGTCGTCCACCATTGCAGCGTCCATATTGGGTTTCCCATGGTTTCGCCCTCCGGCATCACGCCGTTGGGACGAACCCATACTCCTTCTGCTCGGCTCAATCTTGTGGGCCGTCGGTAAGGGCTTGGCTCGTCACGGCGCGGGCGGCGTTCTCCACCTGTTGATCTGTGGGTAGGGGTTCTGAAAGCAGCGATGCTGGTTTTCGATCGTCTCGAGTAATTCGGTTTCTGTGCAACCTGACGAGTAGCCCGAAGTTCTCTCCGATGCTAAAGGTGCGCGCGAGCGAGGTCGATCCTTCCCCCCGCCCTCCCCCATGGGGGGGCTCGCGTCGATCGTTTCGACGTGATTCTGTTGCAGGTCCGCGTGCCCAATGCCTGCTAAATACTCCGAATCGCAGAGACGCTGGAGAGGAGCCTCAACTGGAACAGCGATTCAGCTTCTTCGGGGCCACGGTCATCGAGCCACCATCGGATTTCGTGCTTGCGGTTAAAGCCCAAACAGGAAATAACCATTGAACAGATATAACCCGCTGGCGCCCCTCGCCCTCATTGGGCGGTATCGGGAGTTGGTTCTTCCCCTGACGGGTCGGAGAATTTCGGCGCGCTATAAGGGTTCGCTTCTGGGCATGCTCTGGGCGGTGCTGAATCCGCTGCTGATGCTCGGAATCTACACCTTCATTTTCTCGGTCGTCTTTCAGAGCAAATGGGGCCTCGACCGGGGCGACCAGCTCGAGTTTGCCCTGTTTCTCTTTTCGGGGCTGATCCTCTATTCGGTATTTTCGGGTTGCCTGAACGAAGCGCCGTCGCTTCTACTCAACAACAAGCTCTACATCAAGCAGCTCGTCTTTCCCACCGAGGTTCTGGCGTGGGTGAGCGTACTCAGCGGCCTCTTTGACCTTGTCATCGGTTTCGTGATCTTGATGGTCTTTCACGCGGTTGTCCTCGGCACGCCGTCGCCGACCCTGCTCTATTTCCCGCTGATCGTATTGCCCGTCGTCTTGATCACCCTTGGAAGCATTTGGTTTGTTGCATCGATCGGGATTTACTTGAGGGATCTTGGGCACATCGTCGGGCTGGTCACCACGGCCCTGCTCTTTCTCAGCCCGATCTTTTATCCCGCCAGCGCTGTCCCCGATCGCTTCCAGGCCTACTACACCCTGAACCCGTTCGCGCATATTCTCGAGATGTCGAAGGGGGCGCTCTTCTACGGGCAAGCGCCAGAACCGGCCTTGCTGGGCGCGTGCCTCGCGGGCAGCTGGGCGTTCTCTTGGTTGGGCTACCTCTGGTTCATGCGGGCGAAGAAGGGCTTTGCCGATGTCGTCTGAGATGGCAGAAGAAATCGAAAGCGCCGAGGCTTCCCCGCTAGTCGCGATC
>DUCH01000277.1:2218-3725 GCA_012959865.1 Myxococcales bacterium
ATCGTATGCGATCTGTGAAAGCCCCGCGCAGCGTCTGAAACAGCTTCTGTGGCCCGGCCGCCGAAACTTTCATGACGAATTCGTGGCCCTTCGCGAGGTCGACCTCGAGGTCTACAAGGGCGAGACCGTGGGCATTGTCGGCCGAAACGGGTCGGGTAAATCGACGCTCCTCAATCTCGTCTGCGGCACCCTCGAGGCGACTTCGGGCGATCTGGAGGTCTCCGGGCACCTCGCCCCCATGCTTACCCTGGGAGCCGGCTTCGATCCTGAATTTACCGGCCGCGAGAACGTGCTGATGAACGCGGCGATCATCGGGCTTTCGAGGGCGGAGATAGGCCAACGACTCGAATCGATCGCCGCTTTCGCGGGCATCGGGGATTTCTTCGATAGGGCCGTCAAATCCTACTCGTCCGGCATGTACGCAAGGCTGGCATTCGCGGTGGCCATCAATGCGGATCCCGAAATCATGGTGATCGATGAAATCCTGTCGGTCGGAGACGAAGCCTTTGGACGCAAATGTTTCGCGCGACTCGAAGAACTGAAGGCCGCGGGGTCGACCATCCTTTTTGTGTCGCACAACTCGAAGATGGTGATCGAGCTATGCGATCGGGCGGTTCTCCTCGAGGAGGGGGAACGCCTGCTCACCGGCAAACCCGGAGAGGTCATCGCCTACTACCACAAGCTGCTCTATGCCCCGCAAGAAAGTCGGGCCTCACTCGTCGAAGAGATCCGGGAATACGACGAATGCGGCCCCGATTCGAGGAACGAAGGACACGACGCGCCTGCGACCCCAAGCGAGGATGAAAAGCTTGGGGCGCATGATCCGGGGCTCAAACCCGAGAGCACGAGCGAATACGAACGTCTCGGCGCACACATCGAGAACGTGCGGATACTGAACGCCCAGGGCGAAAGCGTGAATGTTCTCTCGCGCGGGGGCGAGTACACCTATACCTACGATGTCTTATTCGACGAGGAGGCATATGGGGTGCAGTTTGGCATGATGATCAAGATCGGGACGGGATTGCATGTCGCCGGGCAGGTGTCCCACGCCGCGAAGGAGGTGATCGAGCACGTTGCGGCGGGCCATCGGGCCCGGGTCGGGCTCCCCTTCAAGGCGAACCTGGCCTCCGGAACGTACTTCGTCAACGCCGGGGTCATGGGGATTCGCGAAGGCGAGATGATCTATCTCCACCGCATTCTCGATGCTGTCGCGTTCCGCATCGACCCCATCGACGAGGATCGGGTTACGGGTCTTGCCGACCTCACGCTACCGGGCACTTGGTCCGAGATCTCGCCAACGGACTGAAGGACTGAAGGCGGGCATGGCCTGATGCGCACTGCGCGAGGCCGATCGAGCGCGCGGCGCGCAGCTTACTTCCGCAAGCCCACCAGACGCGCGAAGGGACGCAAGAGAAATCCGATCCTAGTCCAACGCGCTAGCCCTCCCAGCCGGCGAAGCGGCAGGGTCATGCGCCAGGTCCGGGAGTTCTCCAGCGACGCCAACTCT
>DUCH01000278.1 GCA_012959865.1 Myxococcales bacterium
GGGCAAACCATCCTTTGGGTAAATCCGCCTGATCGAAACGACCGCGGTACTCAACCCGTCCCTCTTCGACCAGAGCGAAGTACGGGCCCCGTGCATCCCAGGAACTGAGCCCCGACGCCCTGGGAATGTGAAAGTACCCGGCCTGGTAAATCACATAACGCGGTTGGCAGTCAACGACAGAATCGACTAGCCCGAGTTCAAGCGCTGCGAGCATTTGATGGGGTCCATAGCCCGAAAATCCGAAATTATGAATCTCGAATCGACCCCCCGACTCAATTCCCATCCGATAGGGCAGTGTTTCGGCGTCCTCAAGTCCTTCGCCAAACATAAATGAACCCCCGAAAAAAAGGATGCACTCATTGTCTGGATTTTCCACACGGGGCGGACCCACTCTCAAGCCGTGTTCGTTCATAGTGTACGTGACGTCAAATACCAGTTCTTCGTCCTCGTACCGCCGTATTCGAGTCTGCAGAGAGGGCGCCGGCGCATACCCCAGAAGATCGTGGTCAACCGTCCACTGGGAACTGCTCGCCTCCACACGAATGACCGGGCCCCCCGACAGGAAGGCGACTCCTCCCCCAAGCACGAACATCGCGATGGCGAAATTAAACCAGAGAGCACGCCGATCCGGGCTTCCAACACCAAAAACGCGCAACGCGCTCACGCCAATCCAGGTGACCAGCAAAGCACAGGCGGGTTCTTCCAGCACCCCTATCAGACCAATGGAAATCGATGCCCCAAAGAGAACAGGAACCCACAATCGCAACTTAGGTGACATATTCATTTCCAGAGTCGCCTTGAAATCTTAGCCTCCGTGAAGCCCGCGGCGAAACGAACGGGGCGCCACTGACACATCCCCCCAGGTCGTTGACAATGGGCGTCGAATAATCCCTGGAGCGCAGGGTCGTAACGAAAATTAATCTTACCATCGGGTCGCGCACGGGCCATAGCATTGCCTGAAGAGCCATTCGTGAAGCCAGGAGAGTCGAACCTACCAGGTATCCACGCAGGGCCGCTTTTTGCTCGTCCGTCGCGGGGGAGTCGGGGTCGACCGCAGCCCCCGAGTGATCCATGTCCGTGTGTCCAGTGGGTCGATGACTCCATCGATCTCGAAATGCGATGCCATATTGACCGCCTTCCCGTGCGCGTACATGCGGGCCACCATTTCATCGTAGAGCGCCCTGCGCTCTTCGGGGTCGGTCTTGGCTTCGAGTTCCTTGCGAAATCCCAACTTCACCGCCCCCTCGAGCCCCATCCCGCCGAACTCGCCGGTGGGCCAGGAAATCGTGAAGAGCGGGGCGCGAAAACTGCCCCCCGCCATGGCCTGGGCCCCCAACCCGTAGCCCTTGCGGAGCACAACGGTAAAGAAGGGCACGGTCAGGCTCGCGGAGGTCACGAACATCCGGGCCGCATGGCGAACCAGAGCGGTCTTCTCGGATTCAGGGCCCACCATGATCCCGGGCGTATCGCAAAGAAAGAGCAGGGGGATATCGAAGGCATCGCAGAGTTGCATGAAGCGCGAGGCTTTGTCGGCACCTTCCCGGTCGATGGCCCCGGCGAGGTGTGTAGGGTTGTTGGCGATAACCCCGATCGGCCGGCCCTCGATGCGCGCCAGTGCGGTCACCATCCCGAAACCGAATCCGCGCCGAAGTTCAAGCACCGAATCCGCATCGGCAAGAGTCGAGATCACTTCGCGCACATCGTAGATCCGCAGACGATTTTCGGGGATCAACCCGCGTAGAATCCGCTGGTCCGCGCAGTCCCACTCCTCAACACTGCCCTGGAAATAAGAGAGATATCGTTTCGCGACCCGAACCGCTTCTTCTTCGTCTTCCACCGCGACATCCACCACTCCGTTGGCGACCTGAACATCCATGGGCCCGATTTCATCCGGCCGAAAAACGCCAAGGCCGCCACCTTCGATCATGGCCGGCCCCCCCATGCCGATATTGGAATTTGCCGTGGCGATCACCACGTCGCAGCATCCGAGCAGCGCGGCGTTGCCCGCAAAGCAGCGACCGGAGTTGATCCCCACCAGGGGCACCCAACCCGAAAGCTCTGCGAACAACTGAAAGGCCAGACAGTCCAAGCCCGCCACACCGCTTCCATCGGTATCGCCCGGACGCCCTCCCCCTCCTTCGGTCAAGAGAATCAGCGGCAGACGGTTTTTCTGGGCCAACTCGAAGACCCGATCCTTCTTGCGGTGGTTGAACAGCCCCTGGGTACCGGCGAGCACCGTATAGTCGTAGGAGGCGAGTACGCAGCGCGATTCGGCATCGGGGAAATATTCGCCGTTCACGCTGCCTATGCCCGCCACCATGCCGTCGCCGGGGGTATTGCGGATCAGATCATCAATCTCTCGGCGCCTGCGCTGGGCGGCCACCACCAGGGGCGCATATTCGATAAAACTGTCGGGATCGCAAAGGTCCTCCATGTTCTCGCGTGCGGTGCGCTGACCGGTTTTGCGCCTTCGCGCCACGGCTTCGGGGCGCCGGGCGTCAAGAATCCCATCATGGCGGTCGTGGACTTCGGCCAGATCGGGCCGGATCGCATCGAGATCAGCAGCGGTCACCTCGCGTTCGACCGCCTCCCCCATATCGCGCTCGACAAGGAAGACCAGGGGATGGGCTTCGACCACGGTCTCTCCGACCCTCACCCCCACGCCGCTCACTTCACCGCTCACGGGCGCCTCGATGACGTGCTCCATCTTCATGGCCTCCATGACCACAAGCGAAGCCCCCGCCCGAACCCGATCGCCCTCGGCCACATCGATGCTCACCACCGTTCCCTGAACGGGGGCGCGCACGGCGGCGCTGCCCGCTGGCGTTCGCGGTGAGGCGACAGGCGCGGCCGCGGGCTCTCGAACCGCGGCCGGGGCCGGCACCCCGCTGCGCCCATGGTCGAGCACCGCCAGCGGATCCGAACGGTCGATCTGGGCGCCCACCGGGGCGGGGACGCCGGGCGCCGAGCCGTCCCTCGACCCGGAATCCGATGACGCAAAAAAGAGCCGGGGATGGGGCGCCGCACCGTCGGCGACCCAGTCGGCGGCATGACTTTCGATAAAGCCGGTATCGACGCGATTGGCCACCACATCGGGGTGGCGAAGCAAACTTTGCAAAAAGCCTGTATTGGTCGCAATGCCCTCGACGCGCAGTTCGCAAAGGGCTCGGTAAGCGCGGCCCACCGCCGCTTCGTATTGACTCGACGGCGAGTGTGCGATGATTTTGGCGAGGAGACTGTCGAAATTGGGACTCGACTCGAAACCCGCGTGGGCGTGATGGTCGACGCGGATCCCCGGCCCCGACGGCGGCTCGAAAACCGAGAGGGTTCCGCTGGCCGGCCGCGGTGATCCATCCTTCGCCATGGTTTCCATATTGATCCGCACCTGCACCGCGTAGCCCCGCGCGGGGGGCGAGTTCCCCGAGTCGTAGCCGAGTTCGGCCAGGCTCCGTCCGCTCGCCAATTCGAGTTGCAGGCCGACCAGATCCACCCCGGTGATTTCCTCGGTCACCGTGTGCTCGACCTGGAGCCGGGGGTTGGCCTCGATGAAGGCATAAGTTCCTTCGGGATTGTCTCCGGCGGCGACGAGAAATTCAAAGGTGCCGAGTCCTTCGTAGTCGAGCGTGCCCGCGATGCGGAGCGCGGCTTCGAACAGCCGATCGCGCAGAGCGGAATCCAGCGTAGGACTGGGCGCCACTTCGACGACCTTCTGGTGACGGCGCTGGAGCGTGCACTCGCGCTCCCAAAAATGAACCACCGACCGGCCGTCTCCCGCAACCTGGACTTCGATATGCCGGGCCTCGGGCATCCACTCCTCGGCGTACACCTCCCCCAGGCCGAAATATTTTTCCGCCTCGGACGCGCAGCGCGCATACGCGTCATCGACTTCGCCCTCGGCGGTCACCTTCCGCATGCCGCGCCCGCCGCCGCCCGAGACCGCCTTGATGAGCATGGCCCCGCCTTTGCCAAGGGATGCGAGGAACTCGCGCACTTCGGTCAATGAAGCCCCGCGGCCGGTCCCGCGCAATATCGGAATTTCGCACGCCTCGGCGAGAGCCCGGGCCTGGGCCTTATCGCCCAGCCGATCCAAGGTCTCGGCGCTCGGGCCTACAAAAATCAGCCCCGCATCCCGGCAGAGCCGAGCAAAGTCAGCCGACTCGCTGAGAAATCCATACCCCGGATGAACCGCATCGCAGCCCGCCTCCAACGCGCGAGCAACGATTTGCTCGGCATCCAGATAAGCCGCCGCCCCCCGGCCCGTCAGCGCCAGGGCCTCTTCGGCCCTCAACACGTGCAATCCGCCGCTGTCATCCTCGCTGTGAATCGCCACACCCCGGATGCCGAGATCGCTGGCCGCACGCAAAATCCGCACCGCAATTTCCCCGCGGTTGGCCACCAGTAGATTCTTCAGCGCCATGGCGTTCTCCCCGATCCAGAACCGTGCGGGCCGCCCGTCGCGACCACGATGCCGGAGTCTAGCTTGATCCGGAGAACTGAGAATGCCCCTCGCAGACGCATGGAGAAGGATCACCCTCGCTCGGCCTCGCCTCGAGAAATCGAGGTGTCGTCCGCTGGTCCAAAATGCAAAACTCAAGAGGACGCCATGCGGGCCGAAAGTAAAAGTCCGTTAAAGCTTGCCGGCTCGGTGGATTCTCCCTCCTGGTGGACGCCACCGCCCTGGACGCCGGGGCCGACCCCATCATGGGGTAAACCAAATCGGGGAAGTCCAAGCCCTTTCCTGAATGCTGGATTGATGCTCTTGGGAGCAACAACTCGCCAGGGCTTCGGGAATCGTGGCGGGGTCTTCGCAGCGAACCCCAGCCGCGTTGCACGTGTATTGACTCCAGCGGCACGACGGGTTTTCGATCACCCGGGCGTAATAAAAAGCGGCCTCGGCGGGATCGAAGTCTGGATCTTGCCAGACGGTGCAAAGAGAGTCCGCGCCCTGGCCGAGGCGTTCACACGTCCCCAGGTCGACGGCGCCGTTATTGGGTCCGCCTGCCACGGTGAGCACACTTTCCTCGACCTCTCCGCCGGAAAGCTTCCCCTTGATGATCTGAATTCGTTCCAGCGCGGCGCCAGCATCCTTCGCGGTTCCAGGATCGCGCAGGGCGGAAACGAAAAAGCGCGGCCCACCCCCAACCTCGGGGGGCCGGGAGCCGAGATCGCCTCCCATGGGTGTTCCCCCCGCGTAGCCCTTGGCCACGGCATCCGGGGCGGCACACAGATTGTCCGGATACTTCCAGCCGCCGAAGAAGCGAACCCGGGGACGAGTCCCGCTGGTGGCATAAGCCTCCCGGCGTTGCATGGCGGCGAAGAGCGACTCCCGGCTGTTCTCCTCCGCCCACAGCACCGCCAGACCCCCAGGACCGAATTCGATGTCGTCGCTGAAGTTCGCGGCTTCCGCCGCCCCCCACGCGTCCATTCTTCCCGCGCCGCCGTGGCCCGGATGCCCCTGCTCAGAAGTCAGACCCGGGGCAGCGATGTGGGTGTCGGTACTGGCGATGATTCCAAAATGAAAGGGATTGGAACCCAGTTCCCCTTGAATCCGCAATCCCTCGCCCAGCGCCCAGCGCACGTAGTTGTTCGCGGTCGCCTGTTGGGTCTCGACAAAATCGCTTTGTTTGGATCCGAAGCGGTCGTAGGGAAGTTTTTCGAAACCGCAATATTCGTCGCCCTGCCAAACCGGAAGCCTTGAATCGCATTCCGAAGAACCCTTGTGCTGCATGATCTCGACCAAGGGCTCCCAGCGGCTTCGTCGCCGAGCTTCTTCGACCCGTGTGGGCCCGGGCGGCTCCTCGCTGGTGGCCGTCGCGCTTTGAAAGATCAGCCCACCGCTGAGATTTGAGTTGTGGGGAATCGTGATTGCATTGCAGCCATCAATCCCCTCGACGCAGTCGGCTTCCAGGCGATCCCAGAGGTCCACCGCCGAAGGCGTTTCAATCCAACTCGCGGGCAAAACGGGCACTTGGGCGTTGCGGAATATCACATTGCGATGAAGGTTCTGGCCCTCGCCCACACTGGCGGTCCACTCGTAGGCGACAAAGCTGGTAAACCGACAACTATCGCTCGCATCGTTGGCCTCCTCGGCAGCAGCCACGGTGTCGGCCCAGGTCTCGCCAGCGCTCGCCAGACAATCGCTGCCCTCCTCCCCGCAGAATCCCCAGCGTTCCTTGTCCACCAGCCCGCGGAAACCAAAGGCCAGGATACCCGCGGTGGGGATATTCCGATGGGCGAAGCAGATCGGATGCCAATACGACCAGGTTCCGGGCGTGGTGCAGATATTCATTTCGCCCAGGAACTCGGCGTGATCGGTGACCGCCACAAAATCAAGCGGACGGTCCAACTGGATGTGCCGCAGCGCTTGGCCCTCGGCGTCATAGGGCTGGATTCCCATGCGCTGTCCCTGGGCAAACCGGTAGGCATCCCGAGGCGTGTTGCGGGTGTCCTGGGAGTTCGCATCAAAGGAGTACGTCGTGTGCACGTGGGTATCGCCGAAGAACGGCCGGCGGAGGGGATCGTTGTCCGCGCAGACTCCGAGGTCCCGACCGGCTCCCTGCCCCGGCTCGGCTCGCGCGGCTGCGGGCATTCCCAATACCAGAAATACGAACGGAAGCGAGAAAAATCGGCTGAGCATCGTGACCAAGGACCTCCCTGCAGACTTCCCACGAAGGGAGGTCCGCGCGATCGCTGAAGCGGAATCGATTAAGTCGGGGCGGGTGTGGGGTGAGGGGGTGTGGGTTGAGGGGGTGTGTCGGGGGGAAGGAGGGAGGGAGCGTGGGTTCCAGGCCTGGAACCCCGGTGACCGAATTCAATCGCTACTCGTCGAACGCAGCGCGCCATCCCCGCGCCTCGAAGGCCTCCCGGGTGGTGTGCTTGGACCGAGGCACGTAGGGGGCAATCGCCGCGTCGGCCTCGCCGCTCTCTACCGCGTTTCTGACTTTCGTGAGGGTCTCGCTGCGACGCATCAGCATCCGATAGGTGAGTTGACCGTCGAGGTAGCTTCCCCAATCGAGCCAGGTCACGCCGTTTTCCGGGGTCGCATTGACGGGCCGGTTTTCTGGGGTCGAGACCACCAGGGTATAGAAACCCTCTTCATCCACTGCGATCTCGTGGTCGACCACCGCCGCCTCGCAAATTCCCGCCCAGAAGTTGTAGGTGGTCACCGTGAAGCCGCGGATATCCTTTCCCGGGGTCCAGACGGGTTCATCCGGGGTATTGGGGGCGGAGAACATCTTCGCCCGGGTTACATGGACATCGCCCAGGCGCTTCGTATAGGGGGTCACGAGATAGAGAATGTCGTCACTCGCCAGAATGTCGTAAGGGAGTCCCCAATTGGACTTGGTGCTGTACTCCTCGGGCCAGCAAAGACCCCGGTGATCGGGAATCGGCAGGGGGGCGAACTTCGTGGTTTCCACCGGCGGCTCCACCCCCGGCGGATGCGGATCAACCTCCTCGTAGAAAGCCGTCTGGTTGCCCTCGGCGTCGTAGACCGTGATCGAGGGCAGCAGGACTCCGGTGTTGTTCGGCGGCATGGCGCCCAGCACGGAGTCCGTCGTTCGGTAGATATTGAAGACCGCCGGGTTGCGGCCGCCGTTTTTCTTTACACCGCAATACGTAGTGTTGGCCTCGGGGTTCGCCGGACGCTCGGTGAAAATCAGCTGGGCGGTAAAACGTCGCTCCTGACCCTCGGCCACGGCTTCGCGAAAGGGATTCGCGCTGCCGAGATCGGGGTCGAGATCTTCGTCCACCAGAGTGGGAAGATTGTTGGTATCGAAGTCCGACGGGTGAAAGGCGAAGTAGCGCGAGTGGGGGAACTCGCCCCGGAAGACGACTTTGCCACCCTCGGATACCGGAATAAAACCCCGAGGCGCCTTTTCTCCATGCCAGAAGCGGTTGCTAAAATAATTGGACGCCGATGTATCCAGCAGGTAGGGGAAGCGGTTATTGGTGAGAGGGCTGCCGATACCCGGCCAACCCGGACAACGCGACTCGCCGATCAAGCTACCCACCACGTACTCGGGATCACCCAGGCGAATCCCACAATGCTCGGCAATGTAGTCCGAGATGCGGCCCTCGACCCCGGCGAGTTCGGGATCTGTGAGTCGGGGGAAAATACCCAGCACCGCACCTTCGGCGTTGGCCGCATCGGCCATCAAGTCGTAGAGGAATTGCAGATCATCCCGAATCGCATCTGGCGCGACTTCGAGAAGTTGTCGGACCACGTCGGCGTGGCCCACGAACTCGTTGTAGTCCCACTTGACGGGCAATTCGCCCGCGATCATTTGCTTCAGAGTTTCTTCAAATCGATCGCTATCGCTCATGCAATCTCCTGAATCACCGCACCGGGCGGGATGCCCACTCGCTCAAAAGAAGTAAGAGACGCTCTACTGGCGCTCATATCCAAAGGCATCGAAGGCGAATCCCCAATTTTCGTTCACCGTGGAAATCACATCGGGTGGAAACTCAAACTTGTTTTTTTCGTAAGTACCAAGGCTCTCCAGATAGGCTTCAAGGCGCGGCCGGACCGTCTCAAAATCGCCGAGCCCGAGGGTCGCGTAAATATTTTCGAGATTCTTGATGGGCTCGGCGTCAAGATCCTCGTAACGAATCTCCACGAGATTTCCCTTCGGAATCAGATCGCGCTCGGCAAGATATTTCCTCATCTGCTTCTGATAGCCGGTCACCGTCCATTCATCGATGGCATCCCACTCGAATTCTTGAAGCACCGCGCCCGGCATGGTCTTCCGGTACATATTGCGCATGGACTGGTAGACGGGGTAGGGGTTGCGAACGATGTTGACGAAGCGCGCGTCGGGAAACATCTCGAGCAGAACCTTCACCCGGGCGGTATTGGGAGGAGTCTTCAGCACCAGTCGCTTGTGATCCGAAAGAATCGTCGCTTTCCGCAGCACCTCCATGTAGCCCTTTTTCCAGCCTTCGGTCGCCACCGGATCCTTGCCCAGATCCACCACGTAGCGGTCATAGAGTTCAGGAATTGCCTGGGGGAAGCTCATCACGTGGAGCGGGGCGTGTTCGGTGGCGTTGATCATCGCCATCTCTTCTTCCTGGGGGCCGTCCAGGGAGATGGCCACATTGTCCATGGGCCGCTTGGCGGGCAATCGATCAGCAAAGAGCCTGGGAAGCCACTTGCGCCCCATCAACGCGATGGGGTGCATCGCGGCCTGGTAGTTCGTCACCCCCCCGAATTGGGGGTCCTGCCAGATCAGATTGTGGAGATGAGTGGTGCCGCTGCGACCGAAGCCCAGCAAGAAGAGCGGCGGGCCCGCCAATTCGGTTCGGCGAATCGTCGCACCCCAACGCAGATTCTCATACCACCGCAAGGGCTCCAAAATTCGAAGAAACGTCAGCCACGCCCGCTTTCGCTTGAGATAGCGCTCGTCCACCGAATGCTCGGCCAACAGGCGGCGAGCAGCGGGAAGGGGCAGGAATTGCGACATGGATGCCATACGAAATCTCCAATCCAGTGAGCGAGAGACCAGCCTACTCGGGCAGTTCCATCTTCCAGGCGACTCCGTTGATATGGCCCCCGCCGTCGGCATGAATGGTGTTGCCCGTAACGAAGCGGGATTCTTCCGACGACAGGAAGACGACTACCGGGCCGATATCCTTCTCGGGATCTCCCGCGTAGTGAATCGGGTTGCCTTCCACGATGGCCCGGGCACCTTCGGGATCGAACTTTTCAAATCCCTGCCACGAGGGCGTTGCCGCAAAGGGGCAGAGCACGTTGCAGGTGATTCCGTAGCGCCCCCACTCCACCGCGGCTGTTCGGGTCAGGGAGCGCGCCGCCTCTTTCGAACCGTTGTACATGACGGTGTACCTGTGGGCATTGACGCCGTTGAGCGAAGCCATGGTGATGATGCGCCCAAAACCCTTGGCCTTCATGTGGGGGAAAACGGCTTGCATGGCCCAGAACGACGCGTAGTAGTTCACGCTCATGTAGTCGTTCATCGCCGCATCCGTCATGGACTCGAAGCGCGAGGTGCCGCCCGTCGGAGTTGCGTTGTTGACCAGAATGTCCACGCCCCCGAAGGCCGACACGGTTTCTTCCACCAGCGCCAATACGCTCGCGCGCTGGGAAACGTCGGTCTGGCGATAGAGGGCCTCGGCCCCGGCCGCGCCAAAGTCTTGGCGAATTCCGGCCACCACAGCCTCGCCCTTCTCAGCGCTGCGATTGGCGCAGACCACCTTCGCGCCCTCGCTCGCCAAAGCCCGGGCCACCCCGTAGCCGACACCCTGCCCCGCCCCGGTCACGATGGCGACTCTTCCCTGCAAACGTCCCATTTCCCTGGCCCCTCTTGCCCGCGCCCGAACATCCGGTTTGTGTCCGGAACATTGTATACAACTGTAAAGTGAGATATCAACCCGTGAACCCCCGAGCGGGGCAGTCCGGAGGCATGATTTCCCCTTATGGAACCTGGCACATCCCCAGATCGCATCGAAACGGCTCCCAAACCCGGAGAGCCCGGAGCCGAAGCCCTCTCCGTCCGGGCGCGCCAGAGTCTGGCCACCCGCAACCGAATCTTCGAAGTGGCCATGGCGGAAATCGCCGATGCGGGCCTGGCCGGTATCCGCATCGAACACATCGCCCGCAAGGCCGGGGTCACTCGGCCGACCATTTACGCGCACTTCCCCACCCGGGAAGATTTCTTGCGAGAACTTCAACAGCGCACTGAAGCCAGCGCGTTGGACGCCGTCCGTGTCCGTATGCAGGGAAGCCAGCGCGGGCATTTTCTTCACCGCTTCGCCGACGCCACCATCGACCTGCTCGCCGACGCAAATCCGGTCTTGCGGCGGGAGACGTTCGCGCTGATGCTGCGCGAACCGCGCCGGGAAGAGTGGATGGGCAACGCCTTGTTCGGCTTTCTCGAGGATCGGGTCGCCCAGGCGCAAAGCCAAGGAGAAATTCGGCGCGAAATGCCTGCCCGGGCTCTCACTCGGATCTTGATGGTCGCGCTCTTCGGCTTCTTCGTCATCGAAAGCGACGAGCTCGAAGCGAAAAAAACACAGGCTCACCAGATGCTCGATCTATTGATCGGGGACCAGACACCATGAGGGAAAAATGAGCGGAAAACTCGAAGACAAAGTCGCGATTATCACGGGCGCCGGTCAAGGTGTCGGCAGAGGCATTGCGCGTGCCATGGCCAAAGAGGGGGCGCGCTGCGTGGTCGCCGACTTCAACGATGAGTCGGGGAGCGCCGTAGTGACCGAACTCGAAGCCATGGGGGGCGAAGCGCTCTTCGTCCATTGCGATGTGACGAGCAGGGAGAGCATCGACTCCGCCGTCGCTCGCACCCTGGAGGTCTTTGGTCAAATCGATGTACTCGTCAACAACGCCCAGCGGGCCCCGCTGACCCCCACCGCGGTGATGGATCACACCGACGAAATCATCGATCTTTGCTTCGAAACAGGTTTTCGGGGCAGCTTTCGCTTTATGCAGGCCGCCTATCCCCATCTCAAGGCCAGCCGGGGCAACATCATCAACATCGCCTCGGGTGCGGGACTCGAGGGCCTCGAGGGCCAGGCCGCCTACGGGGCAGCCAAGGAGGCGATCCGCGCTCTCAGCAAGAGCGCAGCCCGAGAATGGGGCCGCGACGGCATCAACGTGAACATCATCTGCCCCCTGGCCAATTCACCCGGCGTTGCCAGCTTACTCAAGTACGCGCCCGAAATGGAAAAGCGAATGACTGCGGGACAACCTCTCGGCCGCATCGGGGATTGCGAGGCGGATATCGGACCGGTCGCGGTTTTCCTTGCCAGCGAGGATTCGCGCTATGTCACGGGGCATACGCTTCCGGCAGACGGCGGCAGTTCGATGATTCGCTGAAGGTTTCGGATCCGCTGGCGACATTTGCGACGAATCCCGTGCGGCAAAAATTGGGTTAAGCTCGGCTGCGCCCCGAGAGGGTACCGCCCGCTTCAAGACCGCCGTGCTGGGAGAAGTCATCGCCGTGAGTTCTACCGCATCGCCTGCCGGATCCGCCGTCACCCTCTCGACCAAGCTCTACTACGGCTTTGGATCTGTCGCGTACGGGGTGAAGGACAACGGCTTCTCGTACATGCTCCTGATCTACTACAACCAGGTGCTGGGTCTTCCGGCGAGTTGGGTGGGTGCGGGCCTGATGATCGCCTTGATTTTCGATGCCTTCTCGGACCCTCTGGTTGGGTACTTTTCGGACAACCTGCACGCAAAATGGGGCCGACGTCACCCGTTCATGTACGCCGCGGCCGTGCCCACCACCGTGGCCTTCTATCTGCTGTGGAATCCGCCCGACGGGCTCTCTCCCCCCGAGCTCTTCTTCTACTTCGTGACGGTCGCCATCGCGGTGCGAACGTTCTTGACCTTCTATGAAATTCCCTCCACTTCGCTGGTCGCCGAACTCACGGATAACTACGACGTGCGAACCTCGATGCTCAGTTTCCGCTACTTCTTCGGCTGGTGGGGGGGGCTGGGCATGGCGGTGCTCGCCTACTTCTTCCTGCTTCCCCAGGCCAAGGGCGGCATCCTCTACGGGCCCGGCTACGAAACCTATGGCGCCATTGGGTCGTGCATCATCTTCGCCGCAATTCTGATCTCGGCCCTTGGAACTCACCGCCATATTCCAACCCTCAAAGCGCCTCCCGCCAAGCGTCCCTTCGCTATGCGGCGAACCCTGGAGGAGTTGAAGGAAACCCTGGCCAACCGTTCTTTTCTCGTGCTGTTTGTCTCGGCACTCTTCACCGCGATGGCGGCGGGCGTCTCCACCTCGCTGAACATCTATTTCAACAGCTTCTTCTGGGAACTCACCACCGAACAGATGGGAACCCTCAATCTCCCGTTTTTTCTCTCGGCAGGGGCTGCCCTGGTCCTGGCCCCCCGGGTCTCGATCCGTCTCGGGAAAAAACACGCGGCGCTCATCATCGCGGGCCTGGCTTTTTTTGCGGCCCCACTTCCGATTCTGCTCAGACTGCTTGACCTTTTGCCCGCCAACGGAACCGACGCTCTCTTCTACACCCTCTTTGCCTTTGGGACGGTAGAGGTCACGCTCATCATCGCGGCCAGTATCTTGATCTCGTCCATGGTGGCTGACGTGGTCGAAGAGAGTGAACTGGTCACCGGTCGACGGTCCGAAGGCGTCTTTTTTGCCGCCCGCAGCTTCGCCCAAAAAGCGGTCCACGGGATCGGGACCTTCAGCGCAACGATCATCTTGACCCTCGTCGATTTTCCATCGGGCGCCAAACCTGGCCAAGTCGCGCCTGGGGTTTTGCAGGATCTCGGACTCGTCTATGTCCCCATCATCATGATCCTTTACGTAGCTGCCTTTGGGTTCCTCACCGGGTACCGGATCAGCCGCGAGAGCCATCAGGACCACGTTCAGCGGCTCACCCACGATGGGCCGAACTGACCCCCCCCAACCCAACCCCCGAAGGTCGCTCTGGTGAGCGGACCTCGCCCGAGAGGGCTTCCCACCAGGCGAATCGCCTCGCGATGGGTAATTCCGCCGCCCTTGCCTCAAGTCTACCAAGCGGAATTCCGAATGGGGAACGATGGATACCACTACAGCCGCGCGCGTCGGCGAGGGTCGTTTTGGCAGCTCGATCCGATGCCTCATTTCTGTCACCGACGGGCCAAGTTTCAAAGGTGTAGCCAGCAACTTGTCGGCCAATGGCCTCTTCATCGAAGTTGCCGGAGATCTATTACCGGGGCGCAACACCACCGTGGAAGTATTTCTTCGTGCCTCGAGCAACACCCCGGCTCTCTTCGTGCGTGGCGTCATCGCGCGTCGCTCCAATTCTGAAGACAGAACGCCCGAAGGAAAAATGGGCGTCGGCATTCGGATTAGCGAGGCCCCTGCCGAATACCACGCGCTCTTCGTCGACGAATCGGTCAACCGATCCGAACGTCGTCCCCACACTCCCTATCCGCTTCTTGCCTACGACGGAAACACCCTCGATGACGTTTTCGAACTGCTTGAGGAAATGGGCGCTCAACCCCGACGTGTCCGGGTCACCGGACCCGAAGGTCTCAAGGACTGGCAGGACGTACCCAAACTTTTGCTGGTTGACGCAGCCGACGCACTCACTTTGGACATTCCCCATCAGGCGGACCGCCAAGGCGTCCTTCGGGTAGCCATCGCGTCCTCGCAATCAGAAATTCTCGGAAGCCTCCTTCGTAGGCTGGGTTATCAGTACCTGATTCGCCGCCCCCTGCACCGAGATGCCATCGAAATCCTCTTTCGAAACCTTCTTCACAAGGGTCAAAGTCGACGCGCGAGCCCTCGGGTGGTACTCGGTGTAAGCGCCGAATTGCGAACCCATTCCTGGGCTCCGGCCCGGCCCTGCTCGGTTCTCGACTTGTCTCGCGGCGGATGCCTATTGGCTTCCCGCCGTAAGCTCCCGCTCCGAAAGAAGGTCAAACTCGTGATTGGCGGTGAGATCACCGGAACCCGTGATCTGGTACTCACGGGGCATGTGATCCGACGACGATACGACGACGATTCAATGGAATGGCAGGTCGCCCTGCGTTTCCATCCTTCCGTCGATGCCCAAGGCGTGCAAATCGGCCGGCTGCTTCACAGCACGACAGTCGCTCCCGCCAAGAAAGTCGTAGCCACACCGAGCCAGCGTCTCTTCGCCTTCGCACGTCGAGCGCTCGGGCAGGGGAGAAAACTCCTACCCCTGCCGGGACACCCCGATCGCCGGCGTGACGCTCGTGCCCGCTTCGATCGGCACGTGTGCAAACTCGATGAATCGGGTACAAAAGTCACTGCTCTCCTCACGGGCTACGATCTCACGCCACGGGGCATGCGGGTTCAACCGCACCCGGAACTCGAAGTAGGCACCCATTTCTCCCTCTCTCTGCACGATCAAACCCGTCAGCGCCCCATCGAAATTTCCGCCGAGGTCATCCGAGACGACGGGCTCGACGGGCTCGCCCTTCGCTTCCTCGATCTCAGCACCGACATGGCTGGGCGCATCGACGGGCTGGTCGCCGCCCTTCCCGCCGCAAACTCCCTGGTCATGGCGGGCATCGAGAGCAGCGTCGAGAACATCGCAACCGACTGATCGATCTCGCCGGAGGCGGTCCTGCTTCGCTCGAACCGCACTCGCGCCAATGGATCGGCTGCTCTCGTGCGATTTCTCCGGCGACGGTCCCGCTACGCACCAAACCGTTGGCGGATCGGATTCAAGGCGAAGCGACGCCTGCTTTCGGCGAGCGGATGATCTCCCTCGGCCCGATCGAGCTCCAGGGGGCGATGCACGCCCTGTAGCCGCCCGCGACCGCCTCTAGGTCCGCGCCAGCGTCCCAACGGCCAGGGGACGGCCTCAGGGCCGAGCTGCCTCCAGCAATCGAAGCGGGCGCCTCGATCCGTACCGCGGAGCCTCCCCCGAGGGGCCAGCCCCCTCCTCCCGGTCGTCCGCACGAAGCCGAACTGCGCCTCCGATGGCGTCAGTCTTTAAAAATCATATTTCTATTCTTAAATTTTTCGATAATCTTGTAGTCGTACTCCAGAAAAATAAAAACGGAGCAATTCCCCTTCCCTCCCCTCCATCCACCGCGGCCCCTACCGCCGAGTCCGCGTATTCTGCACCCAGGTCGCCAATCGGCACAGACAACCCGGTGCGCAGTTCCAGGCCTCGAGCACAAAAGCCGTGCCCCACGCGCATACCCCCAAAAGCGTTTCCCAAAGGAGAGACCATGGAACAGATCGGACTCTACGACGCCATGAAGACCCTGCGTGCCGTGCGGCGCCTGCGCCCCGATCCCATCCCCGACGAAGTGCTTCATCGCATCATGGAGGCGGCCTCCTGGGCGCCCACTGGCGGGAACGTGCAACCCTGGCGGGCCATCGTGGTTCGCGACGCCACCCCCAAGCTGCGACTCGGAAAACTCTACCTCGACGGCTGGAACGCGTACTCGGCCGGCCATCGCGCACAACTCGCCGACGCACCCGAAGCCATCCAGGCCAGCCAGTCGCGAATGCTCGATGCCGGAGATTACCTGGGCGCGCATTTTGGCGAATCCCCCGCAGTCATTTTGTTTTGCTTCAACCCCAAGCTGATGGCCATCACCGATGCGAGCCTCGACCGTATCTCGGTGGTGGGCGGCGCTTCGATCTATACCGCGGTCGAGAACCTGTTGCTGGCCTGCCGGGCCGAGGGGCTCGGCTGCACGCTCACCACGCTCCTTTGTGGCTACGAGGATCAGGTGCGCGAAATCCTCGAGATCCCCGAGCCTTGGGGAACCGCATGCGCGGTGCCTGTCGGCTACCCCCTGCGCGGAGGTCACGGGAAGATTTCCCGGCGCCCCGTCGAAAAACTCGCTTTTCTTGACCACTGGGGAAATCCCTTCCCTTCTTGAAACGGCGCCCCCGGGAGACTCCATGCTCTTCGCCGATGAAAGTGACGCGCTCAGCGACTTGCGCGCAATGCTCCGGCGCTTCGTCGCCGAAGAGATGCCCCCCGAACAGGTCCGCCTCTGGGATCGCCAGCATCGCTTTCCTCCCGAACTCTTTCGCAAGCTCGCCGATCTCGGTGTTTGCGGGATCACCATCGACACCGCGTATGGGGGGCAGGGAGAGGATCTCGTCGCCGCGGTGGCCATCATCGAGGAACTCTGCCGGGGGGGCAGCTTCGCGGCCGGACCGTTCATCCACTGCGCGTTTTACGGGGGCATGAATATCTCCGAGAACGGCTCGGAAGCCCAGAAGCAAGACTACCTCCCCAAATTGGCCCGGGGCGAGCACCTCTTTGCCTACGGGCTCTCAGAGCCCGATGTCGGCGGCGACCTCGCCAGTGTACGAACCACAGCCCAGCGAACGCCTACGGGCGGAGTCGTCATCAACGGCTTCAAACGCTGGTGTACCGGCGCAGATTTCGCCGACACCCTGTACTGCCTGGTCAAGAGCGACGAGGAGGCGCCGCGGCATGCGAATCTCAGCTTCGTTCTGATCCCCGCCGATGCGCCCGGGGTCACGATTCACCCCATCGAACACGGCAACCTTCGTTACACGCTCTCGAGCGACGTCATCTTGGAAAATGTCGAACTCCCGCCGGAAGCCATCGTGGGCGGCGAGGCGGGTTGGAACCAAGGCTGGGGAATGCTCGCGGGACGAGCCCTCGATGTCGAAAAACTTGAAATCACCGCGGTCACTTTTGGCATCGCCCAGGCGGCGGTCGAAGAAGCCTGGACCTACGCCCAAGAGCGAAAACAATTCGGCAGGCTCATCAGCGGCCATCAGGCCGTTCGCCATCGGCTGGTGGAGGCTCGGACTCGCCTGGAAGCCTGCCGACATATGCTCTACCACGCGGCGTGGCTCGCCAACGAGGGTCGACCCTGCAGCGTCGAAACCTCCATGGCCAAGCTCTTTGTCGCGGATACCGCTGTGGAAATCGGGCTCGCGTGCCAACGCGTCATGGGCGCGTATGGCCTCTCCGAAGGCCACAACATGGAACGTCACGTTCGAGATTTGATCGGTATGCCCATCGTTGGCGGGTCTTCCGACATGCAGAAGAACAACATCGCCAGCCTGCTTGAGCTGGCTCGCTAAAAGGAGAAGAGCGCATGAGCCTTCGGCCCAGTACACCTCGGTCCATGCTTGAAGCCGCCCAGAAGATCGCGCCGACTCTCCGTTCGCGCTCGGATGAAATCGAAGCCGCCCGGCGCCTGCCCGACGATCTGGCCCGCTCCCTAGCCGAGCAAGGCTTCTATCGCATGTGGGTTCCCACAACCCTGGGCGGACTCGAGATGCCCTTGGCACCCTCGTTGGAAGTCTTCGAAGTACTTGCCCAGGCCGACCCCTCGGTGGCATGGTGCGTCGCCATCGCGGTTTCCTCCACCCTGGCGCTTCCTCATCTCCCTGAAGCCACCGCCGCAGCAATTTTCGATCGGCCCGATCGGATCATCGCTGGCGTCTACGCGCCCAAAGGCCGTGCGGACAGTTGCGAGGGCGGCTTCCGCGTCTCCGGCCGTTGGCCCTTTGGTTCAGGAACCCAGAACGCCGACTGGATTCTCGCCGGCTCTCGCTTTTTTCGCGACGGCCAACCGGTCGTGGACAAGGGGGGGAATCCAAGAACCCACATGGTGGTGGTCCCCGCGGATCGGGTCGAATTCCTCGACACCTGGCATGTCACCGGGCTCGCAGGTACGGGCAGTACCGACTTCAAGATGGAGGACGTTCTTGTCTCGGAAGCATATATCTCGGGCTGGAATCCGGTCCCCGTCTGCGAAGCGCCCCTCTACCGAATTCCCCAACTCAGCCTGCTGGCGGTAGGTTTTGGCGCAATCGCACTGGGGCTCGGACGCAGCGCCCTGAGCGAACTTGTGGCATTGGCGGGAGCAAAGACAGCCACCGGCCAGTCCGCACCCCTTGCCCAACGGCGCGACTTCCAGAGCGATCTGGCCCGTGCCGAGGTGAGCCTGCGCGCCGCACGGAGCCTCTACTACGAGTGCGCGGAGGCGCTCTGGGACGCTGCCACTCGGGATGCGGCGGGCATCGACGAACGCGCCTCCCTACGCCTGGCCACGCTTTATGCCGTGGAGACCGGAGCCGAAGTTGCGCGCACCGCGTATGGACTCGGCGGCGCATCCTCGGTGTATCTCACCTCTCGACTCCAGCGCCTCTTTCGCGATAGCCATGTCATCACCCAGCACGTCCAGGTTCGACCCGACCTCTACTCGGTCATCGGGAGTCATCTGTCGGGCGAGCCCAAGGGCACCGAAATGCTCTAGCGAGCGCCCTTTCGAACCCAGTCCCCTATTCTCCTCGGGCCGCGCTAGTTCCTCCAGCTGGAGATCCCGATGCCCCAACAAGCCAAGACCACACCCTCGCGACCCCGCCAGGCGGCGGATCTCGACAACTGGGATATCGAAACCGATGTGGCCATCGTGGGTTTTGGGGGGGCAGGAGCCTGCGCGGCCATCGAAGCGGCGGACGCCGGGGCCCAGGTCGCACTCTTTGAGGTCGCCAGCGCGAGTGGGGGCTCCACGGAGCTCTCCAGCGCCGAGGTCTACCTCGGCGGCAGCGGCGGTACCCGCGTGCAAAAAGCTTGCGGCTACGAGGACTCCACCGAAGACATGTTCAATTACTTGATGGCCGCAGGCGGCGATCTCGCCCACGAGGCCAAGGTTCGACTCTACTGCGAAGAAAGCGTCGGGCATTTCGACTGGCTTGTCTCCATGGGAGCGCAGTACAAGAATAGTGAGTACGAGGAACGCGCCATTATGGCGCTCACCGACGATTGTCTCCTCTACACCGGCAGCGAAAAATGCTGGCCCTTCCGCGAGATCGCGAAACCCTGCCCCCGCGGCCACAACCTCGAAGTCGAAGGCGACAACGGCGGACCGCTATTGATGAAGACACTGACCGCGCAGGTGGAAAAACGCAGCATCCAGGTGGAGTACAACGCCCGGGCGCTGACCCTGATCATCAACCCGGAAGGCGAGGTCCTCGGAATCGTCGTGCGCATGGACGGCAAGGAAAAAAACGTCCGCGCTCGTCGTGGGGTCATCCTCTGCGCAGGCGGATTCGTAATGAACACGGAGATGCTCAAGCAGTATTGCCCCCGGCTCGTGGAGGGGCCCATGCCCATTGGAAATCCCGGGGATACCGGGGCCGGGCTGCTGATGGGCCAAGCCGTAGGTGGCGCACTCATTAATATGGATCAGCACTTCATCACCCTTCCCTATTACCCGCCCTCTTCGCTCACGTATGGAATTTTCGTCAACGCCCAGGCCCAGCGTTTCATCAACGAAGACTGCTATCACTCGCGGATCGCGTCTTCTGCTCTGGATCAACTCGGCGGAAAAACCTATTTGATCGTTTCGGCCGAAGACTACGCCCATCCTCCCTTCATGAATGCGCCCATCGTCGGCACGGGCGAAAACGTCGAGGAGTTGGCCGAGGAAGTCGGACTCCACCCGGGTATGCTGCGCCACACCATCGAGTTCTATTCGGAACACGCCGCGCGAGGCGAGGACCCCCTCTTTCACAAGAGTCCGGAGTGGCTGAAGGCCATGCCTCCGCCGTACGCGGCGCTGGATTGCACCCTGGGAGAAGGCGCCATCTACGCAGCTTTCACCCTGGGCGGCCTGGACACCCGACCGACTGGCGAAGTCCTGACCACGGAAAAAGAGGTGATTCCCGGACTCTATGCCGCAGGCCGAACGGCCTGCGGCATCCCCCGCAGCGCGGCGGGCTACGCGAGCGGGCTTTCGGTAGGGGATGCGACCTTTTTTGGCCGCGTCGCGGGTTCCCATTGCGGTCAACGCTCGTGCGGTCAACGCTCGCCCGGGAGCGAGACCCGCTAGCCATCTCGGCAGAGGGCTCTCTTCCGAGACCTCCGTCCCTGAAAATTCCGGTATTCTGAACCGATTTCCCAATGGTGAACGACTGATCTCCCAGGACCCGCGAAACGCTTCCATACCGCGATTCGCTAGCCGATCACGGGAGGCCAAATCATGGGACTCATGGGAATCGGAGCGCGACAACCCCTCCGCCAAGCGCCGCTTTCCGCCCATCCGGTAAGCACGCAGACTCTGGTATCGGGCCCTTGGCCCGATGCGGTTCGCGACACGAGGGGGCTGTCCCGGCAACCGTATATTCCCGGCAAATCTATGCGCTCCCGATCGAAGCAGCGGACCCGCTGCCTCGACATCCACGCGCCGACGACAGCGGGTGCCGTCATCGACCATCTGCGCTTCGCGCCTGTACTCATCGTGCTCCCCCCGGTCTACGCCTTGATCGCGGCGCCAACCCGCTACGGCGTGACCGGACTCGATCGGATGAAGCAACGGCTGCCCGGCAAGAACTACGGGACCGCAGTAGGCGATCTGGCGGAATTCTGGAACATGATCGATCCCCATTCAATCCCTTCTGGATTCGATGGACCCAGCGATCTCGAAAGCACCCACGACGTCTTTTTCCGCTGCAAAGTGGCCGATTCGAATATGGAGACCCCGGTTGTTCGCCGAGGAACGCATCAGACACTGATTTTGGACGGTGTCCACCGAAGCTTGATGTGCGAAATCGAGGCCGCTTTCCGGCGGGAGGCCGATCCGGCTCTTTTCG
Organism: Myxococcales bacterium; assembly: GCA_012959865.1. Lineage (GTDB taxonomy): Bacteria > Myxococcota_A > UBA9160 > UBA9160 > UBA4427 > JAZXM01. Next base: position 21,072 of record DUCH01000278.1, read on the forward strand.
CGGGAAATCGTTTTTCGGCGCCCCTGATCACCAGCTGCAACCTGAGCGGCGACCCCTTGGGCTCGATCACCGACCCGATTCGGGGCCGTGACTTTATCGAGGGGCAGGATGTCACGCTCTGGGTCCGCGAATCGAGTAGCACCGACGAGGCTGGCTCGTATCCGATTCTTGAGTTGGAGAAGTCAGGACTTTCAGTCCAACGCGAAGGCGGATCGATTCGGAGCCGGGAACTCTACCAGCGATTCGGAAAGCGCCACTAGTCGCAAACCCAACCGACCCGCCTCGCGACCGCGTATTTCCGCGCTCGCGAAGCTCAATCGAACAGGAAGGCGGGACAGTGTACCCCCGAAAAATCGCAATCATTGGTGGCGGCATCGCCGGGCTGGCGTTCGCCCGACGATATCGCCAACTCGGCGGCCGGGTTTCGATCCACGAACGCAGGCGCCCCCAACCCCATCAGGGCCTCGGCTTCATCCTGCTTGAGAATGGCTTGAAGGCCCTCTCCGAGATCGGTCGCCGCTCGGCGGTGGAGGCCTTCTCTTACCCATTGACGAGTTGCACGATCAGAGATCAACGCGGCAATTTACTGCTCGAAGAGAATTTGCAGTCGGTCCACGGAGTCACCCGAAGCGCCTTTCTCGAAGCCCTGGGCAGGGGATTGCCCGAGACATGGACCCACTACGGCCAGGTTTTTTCTCATTTCGAAAGGGCCCCGAACGGCGATGCGCGCCGGGCGGTCTTCGAAAATGGCGAGGCGATCGAGGCCGATCTTTTTCTCGGTTGTGACGGGAGCCAATCGGGAGTCAGGGCAGAGATCTTCCCCCATGCCAGAATTTCCCGTCCACGAATTTGCGAGCTGGTCTCGGTGGTGGACAGCGATCTCGACGTCGCCCGCTCGAAACGGCGCTTTCTCAAGATTCGCCACGAGGCGGGAGGTCTGGCGCTTGGACTGGTTCCCGCCAACTCCCAGACTCTGATCTGGTACCTCCAATTCGACGCTGAAAAATATCCCACCCCACCAACAGGTCGAACTCACCTCAAGGACTTCGCTCGATCACTCACGCGAGGCTGGTCGGGACCTGCCGAACAGTTGATTCGGGCAACAGATTTTCGGAGAACTTACATCTGCCCAACGCGCGTGCTTGAGCCCCTCGATGCGTACTTTGATAGAAACATCGCTTTGCTCGGCGACGCGGCACACGCTCTCCACTCATTCACAAGTCAAGGGGTCAATTCGGCAATCGAAGACGCAGCCGTTCTCGCCGAGAAATTGGCGCCCGGTCGCGCGGTGCCCCACAGCAAGGCCTTTCTCGACTACTCGGAAACCCGAAAGATCGCGATTAGACCCCTACTGGCA
>DUCH01000279.1 GCA_012959865.1 Myxococcales bacterium
GAGCCCGACGAGCTACCGGACTGCTCTACCCCGCAACAAAATCGGAGGCTATTGATAGGCGTCACCAGGGCCCGTGTCAACGCCAGTCTGGACAGGATCACCCGCCGCCGAATTGATCGAGGCCGGTAAACTTGGATTCCACCTGCCAATTATTACCGCGGTCCTCTCGGCTCCAAGTCTGTTTCTCCCCGACCTTGAACTCGATGGGATTGGCCATCGAGTAGCCCATGTAGGTGACATTAATCGTCGCTCGGGTTCGCGTCTCGGGATCGTCGAACTCCCAGGGTTCGGCGCTCCAATCGGTAAAGCGCCCCGCCGCAAAGTCGGGCATTTGAGCCCGATAGGCGGTCCGTTCGGCGGGAACGACGAAGCCCGAGGCCTCGTCGAATTTCGACCAACGCACGGAATCCGAATACGCCTTGTGGGTCTCGCTCAACGAGAATTCGTGGCCCATGGGATCGGACGGGCGAAATTCGCCGAACGCACAGGCCAGGCCCCCGCAGGCCAGGATTATCCCCATGAGAAGTCGGATCCGGCGGCGCTGTCTGGACATTCTGGGTCTCCTTGGGAATTCTCGGTGTCAGCGTCGATCGTTCCGGTGGATCGGTGGATCGACGGGGCCAAGCGCCGAGCCCGGCCCGTCGAACCAGCCGTGATATGCTCGTTTCCGCCCGAGCGGGCACCCCGACGTGTAGACCAAAATCGAGGGAAAGGTAAGGAAGTCGTTGCTTCTTGGCATAGATATCGGCGGTAGCAAGATCGCCTTCGGCCTCGCCGATCCCTCGGGCCGAATCCTAGCCCGTCATCGGCGCGCCACCGAGCCCACCGGCGACCCCGGGCGAGACCTTGACCGGATCGCGGACGACGTTCGGGTGCTACTCGCAAAAGCCGGAGCCGGGGAGGGCGACCTTCAACGCATTGGCGTATCGGTGCCCGGTCCCCTCGACACCGAGCGAGGCGTGGTGGTCCGCCCGCCGAATCTGCCCCATTGGGAAGCCGTTCCCGTAGCCCCTCGGCTCGAAGCCGAACTCGGCTGCCCGGTGTCCCTGGAGAACGACGCCAACGCAGCCGCACTGGCCGAGTACCGCTTCGGAGCCGGTCGGGGAACCCAAGACATGGTCTATCTCACCATGTCGACCGGGGTGGGGGGCGGGGTCATCCTCGCGGGCCGCCTCCATCGCGGACGCATCGGGAGCGCAGGAGAGCTCGGCCATACCCCGGTGGAATGGCCCGGGGAAGCGTGTGAGTGCGGGCTCAAAGGTTGCCTCGAGGCTTACGTGGGAGGCGCCGCATTGACCCGGCGCTTGCGCGATCGGGCGCCCGAGACTTCCGCTTGCTTGGCGCTGGCCGGGGGGCGAGAAGCTCTGACACCCGTGCACTGGATCGAAGCGGCGCGGGCCGGGGACCGCTGGGCGCTCGGCGAACTCGACCGGTTCAACCATTACGTCGCCCAGGCCATCGTCCACCTCGCGTTCGGTCTGGCGCCCGAGGTCGTGGTGCTGGGAACCATCGCGGTGGCCGCCGGTGAGGCCCTCTGCTTCGGGCCGATTCGGGCTCAAGTCGCCGAGCGCGTCTGGCCCCACCAGGCCCCGTATATGAAAATCGTCCCCGCCGCGCTCGGTGACGATCTCGCGTACCGCGCAGGGCTATGCGTGGCCCTCGAGGCCGTGGGCAACCGCTGAGAGTCGAACGCGCTCCCATGACGCGACTGCTCCCCGGCGTCCCGTCCCCCTGCGCGCGCCGCCGAGTTCACTCGGGCTGCGGTGCCCAGCGCGCCTCGGCTTCGGAGCGGAGCGCCGCGAAACGACCTTCGACAATGGCGAGTCGAGCCCTCTCGAGCAGGCTCAGATAGAACCGCAGGTTGTGGAGCGCGGCCAGGTGAGCGCCGAGCGCCTCGCCGCAGCGAATCAAATGGTTCAAGTACGCGCGGCTATGCGACCGGCAGGTGAAACAGTCGCAGTCGGAATCCACCGGTCCGTCGTCGGTTTTGTAGCGGGCGTTCTTGATGCGAAGCACACCGTCGTGGGTGAAGAGCAGTCCGTGTCGACCATTTCGGGTGGGCACCACACAGTCAAAGAGATCGACCCCGCTGGCAACGCCATCTAGGAGATCCATCGGGCGGCCCAAGCCCATCAAATAGCGGGGTGCGGCGCTGGGCAACGAAGCGTGCGCAGCCTGCACCGCGTCCACTCGCGCCTCCCGGCTCTCGCCCAGGCCCAGCCCGCCGTGGGCGTAGCCGTCGAATCCCAGTTCGGCGCTCGCTTGGGCGGATCGTGCGCGGAGAGCCTCGGAGACGCCCCCCTGAACGATGGCGAAAACTGCCTGATCGCTTCGCTTGCGGGCGGCGGCGGCGCGGTCGGCCCAGCGGAGGGTGCGCTCCATCGCCTGGGCGAGAGCCTGACCCTCCTTGGGATCCGGCGGGACGCAGTGGTCGAGTACCATTGCGATATCGCTGCCCAACCGCTCTTGGATGGCGATTACATTTTCTGGAGTCAACTGGCGCCGCTTGCCGTCCAAGGGAGACGCGAAAGTCACCCCGGTCTCGTCGAGTTGCATCCGATGGGCAAGCGAAGTCACCTGGTAGCCCCCGCTATCGGTTAGCCAGGGGCGCCGCCAGCCCGTGAAACCGTGAAGACCGCCAAGACTTTCGACAGTCTCGTCCCCCGGTCGTTCATGGAGGTGATAGGTGTTGGCCAGCAGGATTTGGGCGCCCGCCGATTCGAGATCTTTCGTCGCGATGCCCCGGACGGCTCCGTAGGTCGCTACGGGCATGAATGTCGGGGTCTGGATTTCACCGTGGGGCGTGGACAGTCGACCCGCACGCGCAGCGCCGTCCTGCGCTTCGATCTCCATCGCGTACCCTTTGGCGTTCAAACGACACCTTTCTGACTGGACACGCGCTCTGCCCCGAATCGTGTTGTGGGGCAGGGGGCGAAGCCGCCTTCGACTGACCCCGGTGCAGCCCGCCGGCCCGTCACTCAAAGGATTAGCATCGCGTCCCCATAGGAGTAAAAGCGGTAGCCCTTGGCCACGGCCTGACGGTAGGCGGCAAGCACCGGCTCGGTGCCCATAAAAGCCGCCACCAGGAGCAGAAGGGAAGACCGGGGAAGATGAAAATTGGTGAGCAGACCGTCCACCACCCGGAAGGGCTGACCAGGGCGCATGAAGAGTTCGGTCTGCCCCTCTCCGGCTTGGAGCTGACCGTCGGAACCCACACAACTCTCGAGGACCCGGGTGGATGTCGTTCCCACGGCGATCACCCGGCCGCCCCGGGCGCGGGTCGCTTCCACGGCGTCCACGGTGGCCTGGGAGAGCGTATAGGCTTCGGCGTGGAGTTTGCCGCGTGCCAGATCTTCAGGGCTCAGGGGCCGGAAGGTGCCCGGACCCACGTGCAGAACAACCTCGGCTCGCCCAACGCCTTGTTGTTCAAGAGTCCCCAGCAACTCCCGAGTCATGTGGAGCCCGGCCGTGGGCGCCGCCACCGCTCCGGGCACTCGGGCAAAGACCGTCTGATAGCGCGCGACGTCGGCGCGGCGCTGGGCTTCGAACTGCGCGCTTGCTCGGGGTGCATCCGTCGCGTTCGGCCGCCGAATATACGGGGGCAGCGGAGCCTCTCCCAGCGTGTAAGGGGAGACACCGGCCTCGAAGACCAAGCTGACTTCGCCCCCGGAATGGAGAGCGACGATTTCCGCCGCCAGGCTCGG
>DUCH01000280.1:0-1808 GCA_012959865.1 Myxococcales bacterium
GAGAGCGGCGAGGCCAGGTAGAGGCAGGCGTCGCCCACGTCCTCGGGCTCGCCGATGCGGCCCAGGGGCACGGTGGCCCCCACCGCGGCGATGCCTGCTTCGTCGCCGTAATGAAGATGCGATTGCTCGGTGCGGATCATGCCCGCCGTCACGGCGTTGACCCGCACCTTCGGCGCCCACTCCACGGCGAGGGTGGTGGTCAGCGAGAGAAGCCCCGCCTTGGCGGCCCCGTAGGCGGCGGTGCCCGGTGAGGGGCGCACCCCGCTGACGCTCGCGATGTTGATGATGCGTCCTCCGCTTTCCTGTTCTTGCATCACGGCATTGGCGGCCTGGGCGAAGTTGAGTGGGGCGATCAAGTTCAGCCGAAGGATGGCCTCGGAGAAGCGCGGAGAAACCGTGGCGGCGTCGGCCTCGGGGGCGCCGCCCGCGTTGTTGACCAGCACGTCAAGGCGGCCGAGCTCGCGCTTCGCATAGTCGACCACCTCGCCGATTTGCTCGACGTCGCGCACATCGGCGGTGCAGAAAAGCGCCGTGCGGCCGCCGGCCTCGACGGGATTTTCGAGTTCGGTCCGCCCGCAGATCACGACTTCGGCGCCAGCCTCGAGAAAGCGTGTGGTGATGCCCCGGCCGACTCCCTTGCCGCCGCCGGTGACGATGACCACCTGGCCCGAAAGATCCAACTCGATGGCCATGACTTTTCCTTTTCGTCGGTTGTTGTTTCGGAAGCTTCTGGAAGTGGTTCTTTTTTTTTGGGGATTCCTCGCGGAATCGAGTGGAGGCCGTGTTCTAGAGTCCGATCGCCTGGGCGATGCATTCCCGGTGGTAGGCGGGCTCGCCGAGCAGGGTTTCCCCGGCCTTGGCGCGCTTGAAGTGGAGATGGACATCGTATTCCCAGGTAAAGCCAACTCCGCCGTGAATCTGGATCGCGTCGGCGGCGCAGCGGAAATACGCCTCGGCGCATTGGGCGGCGGCCAGGGCCGCGCAGGTGGGCAATTCGTCGCTGCCCTCGGCGGCCACGCAGGCCGCGTAGTAGGCGGCCGAGCGCGCGGCCTCCACGTCGACCATCATGTCCGCGCACTTGTGCTTGATGGACTGAAACGATCCGATGGGCCGACCGAATTGCTCGCGCTCGAGCGCGTAGGCGACGGACATGTCGAGGCAGCGCTGGGCGCCGCCGACCTGTTCGGCCGCCAGGCCGATGGCGGAAAGCTGGAGGGCTCGCTCGAGGGCGGCGCCGGCTTCTTCGTTTCCGCCCAGCAGGGCGGTCTCGGGAACTCGGACTTTGTTGAACTCCAGCCGGGCCAGGCGCCGGGTGGCGTCCAGAGTCGTCAGCCGGGTGCGCGTGAGCCCGGGACTCTCGCCCGGCACGGCGAAGAGCGCGATGCCCTGATCGCCCGCACTGCCGGGCCGGCGACCGGCGACGATCAAGAGGTCAGCGGAATGGCCGTCGACCACGAAGGAATGGGTTCCTTCCAGAACGAATTCGCTCCCTTCGTGTCGGGCTTCCAGGCCGACGGCCGCGCAGCCCGGTCCGCCGCTGGGGCCAGCATGGGCCAGGGTCGCCCGGGTCCGGCCCTCGGCGATGCCCGGTCCGTACTCGATTTTCTGCTCTTCGCTGCCCGCTGAGAGCAGGGCGTTGGTCCCGAGGCAGGCGCTGGAAAAGAAGGGAGCGCAGAGCAAGTTCTCTCCGGCGATCTCGAGCAGGGCGACGAGTTCCACGTAGCCCAGGCCCAGTCCGCCATAGCTTTCGGGAATCTGCACCGAGGGCCAGCCGAGTTCCGCGCCCAATTGGGCCCACAGCCCCTCGT
>DUCH01000280.1:1860-3680 GCA_012959865.1 Myxococcales bacterium
GCTCGGAGCCGCTCTGTTCTTCGAGGAAGGCGCGGGCGCTCGCGCGGAGTTCTTCCTGCTCTTCGTTGAAGCGGAAATCCATCTTTTCTTCTTCTCAGCTTCTTCTTGGCTTCAGGTGCCGAAGACTTTTTGGGGAACCTGGGATTTTTCCATCAACTCGTGGACTGCAGCGCCGACTTCGTCGGCCTCCCAGCGCCCGCCTTTGTCCACGATGGGCCCATCGCGCCAGCCGTCCGACGTGCCGATGATGCCGCCCTTGACTTCGAAGACCCGCCCCGAGATCTCGCGCGATTCGGCGCTGCCCAGCCAGACCACCAGGGGCGAAATGTTCTCGGGCGCATTTTCGTCGAAGACGCCTTCTTCGGGGGCCGCCATGTCGGTGAAAATGGCCTCGGTCATGCGCGTGCGCGCCGCGGGCGCGATGGCGTTGGATGTGACCCCGTAGCGGCCCATCTCGGCGGCCTGCACCAGGGTCAGAGACGCGATGGCTCCCTTGGCGGCCGAGTAGGCGCTCTGCCCCACGCTGCCCTGGAGCCCGGCGCCCGAACTCGTGTTGATGATGCGAGCGTCCACCGGGTTGCCCGCCTTGCTCTGGTTTCGCCAGTACTCGGCGGCGTGGCGCGCGGTGCAAAAATGCCCCTTCAGGTGCACCCGCACCACCGCATCCCACTCGTCCTCGCCAGCGCTCACGAACATGCGGTCGCGCAGGAAGCCCGCGTTGTTGACCACGACGTCCAGGCCCCCAAAAGCCTCCACGGTTTCTTCCACCAGGGCTCGGGTCTGTTCCCAGTCGGCCACATCGGCGCCGTTGGCTAGGCCCTCGCCCCCCATGGCGCGGATCTCGGCCACGACATCATCCGCCGGGCCCCCGGTGCCCGCGCTGCCGTCGGCTTGAACGCCCAGGTCATTCACCACGACCTTGGCCCCCTGGCGCGCAAATTCCAGCGCATGGGCGCGGCCGATCCCCCGGCCCGCCCCAGTCACGATGACGATTCGTCCCTCGCAGATCCCGCTCATGGTCTGTCCCATCTTTTGATTGAGTGTGAATCGCCGGAGAGTCGCACCGGGTGCGCGCGGCGTGAAAATTAGAGGCGTTCGAGAATCGTGACGTTGGCTTGGCCGCCGCCCTCGCACATGGTTTGCAGACCGTAGCGGCCGCCCGTGCGTTCGAGTTCGTGGAGCAGGGTGGTCATGAGTCGGCAACCCGTGGCGCCCAGGGGATGCCCGAGAGCGATGGCTCCCCCGTTGGGGTTCACCTTGGCGAGGTCGAAGCCGCTTTCCTTCTGCCAGGCCAGCACCACCGACGCAAAGGCCTCGTTGATCTCGACGACGTCGATGTCGTTCTTCGTCATGCCGGTTTTCTGGAACGCATACTCGGTGGCGGGGATCGGTGCCGTGAGCATCCAAATCGGGTCGGCGCCCCGCACCGAGAGGTGGTGGATGCGCGCCCGGGGCGTGAGTCCGTGGGTTTTGAGGGCCTCTTCGGAAACCACCAGCATGGCCGCCGAGGCGTCGGCGATCTGGCTGGAGACCGCCGCCGTGAGGCGTCCGCCGTCCACCAGAGTTTTCAGGGTGCCCATCTTGGCCAAGTTGCTTTCACGCGGGGTCTCGTCTTCGGCGAAATCGCCCACGGGCGCGATCTCGCGCTTGAAATGCCCGGCGGCGATGGCGGAAAGCGCGCGGTTATTGCTTTCGAGGGCGAAGACCTCCATGTCTTCCCGGCTGATGTCCCACTTCTCGGCGATCATCTCGGCCGAGCGAAACTGAGAAACCTCTTGATCCCCGTAGCGGTCGAGCCAGCCCTTGGAATCGGCAAAGGG
>DUCH01000281.1 GCA_012959865.1 Myxococcales bacterium
AACGCAAGGGCGGCAAGACGGTTCTGCGTCGACGCAAGCGCGCGAAGGTCGAAGAGCCCGAGCCTGCACCCGAGCCCGCAGTGGTCGAGGAAGGGAAAGAGTCCGAGCCCGTCGATGGGGTGGAGGGGGAAATCGCGGCCGTTGCCGTTGCCGACACCGCTACCGACACCGACGCCGAGAAAGGCGCCGAGCCCCAGATTGACGCCGAAGCCGCGGATGAAGGACCCCAGGAGTCGGTGGTGCTCCCTGCTTCAGCCGACGGGGATCGACGGACGGCAGCTCCCGCTGCGCCCAAGCCCGAGGCTGCTCAGCCCGCAGGCGACCGAAAGGGACGTCAGCGAAAGCGTGTGCGGGAGGTGGTGAACCTCCAGGAGCAAGAGCGCTTCGCTCGGCAGATTACGGGCCGGGGAGGACAGACTCGGCGGGCCACAGGCGAGGTGTCTCCGCGCACGATGGTCAATCCCAGGCGCAAGCGGCGAGACAAATTGGCCCTACCGGCTGCCCGGCCAGCCGCGGACCAGAAGCGGGTCATCAAGATCGCGGGCGAAATCAGCGTGGGAGAACTCGCGAAGTTGTTGGGAGCGAAGTCGCCCGCTGTCCAGGGGAAGCTGATGGCTCTGGGCATCATGGTATCGATCAATCAAACCGTCGATATTGAGACGAGCCGAAATCTCGCTGGGGAGTACGGATTTGAGGTCCAGGACGTAGGCTTCAAGGAAGAGGAATTTCTGAATACCGGGTTGGTCCCGAAAGTCGAAGAGGAGACCGAAGCCGAGGGTACGCTTGTCAGTCGGCCGCCGATCATCACGGTGATGGGGCACGTGGACCACGGGAAGACTTCGTTGCTGGATGCAATTCGCAATAGCCGTCTCAAAGTGGTGGATGGCGAGGCGGGAGGTATCACTCAGCATATCGGGGCCTACCAGGTGACCGTGGGCGATAAGAAGTTGACTTTCATTGATACTCCCGGGCATGCCGTGTTTACCGCGATGCGTGCTCGGGGCGCGGCTGTCACGGATATCGTGGTTCTCGTGGTGGCGGCCAACGATGGTGTAATGCCGCAGACTGTAGAGGCAATCGAACACGCCCAGGCGGCTGGCTGCCCAATCGTCGTCGCGATCAACAAGGTCGACCTTGCGGATGCGGATCCTCAGAAGGCCCAGCAACGGCTGACCGAGCACAATCTCGTGCCCGAAGCATTCGGCGGCGATGTGATCTGTGTCAACGTTTCGGCCAAGACAGGCGAAGGGATCGACAATCTGCTGGAAATGATCGGCCTGCAGACCGAGGTCATGGAACTGCAGGCGGGGACCGACCGGCGAGCCAAGGGCGTGGTGCTCGATGCGCGTCTCGACAAGGGGCGAGGCCCGGTAGCCACCGTCTTGATCCAGGACGGGACCCTCAAGCGAGGCGATGTCATCGTCGTGGAAACCGAGTCCGGTCGAGTTCGGGTCATGGAAGACGATTCGGGAACCAAGCTCACCGAAGCCGGCCCATCCACGCCGGTTCAGGTTCAGGGGCTCTCGGGCGTCCCGTCGGCTGGATCGAGCTTTCATTCGGTCGAAAGTGATCGAGTTGCCAAGCAGATTACATCGCATCGTGAAGATCAAGCTCGAGGCAAGGTGACGGTCCCCCCGGCGAAGTACACCCTCGAAGAGTTCTTCGCCCATGCCGATGGCGAGGGGCCGAAGGAGCTTGCGGTCGTTCTGAAGACCGATGTTCATGGCACTTGCGAGGCAGTTCGAGATGCCCTTGAAGGGCTATCGACGGACGAGGTCGGCCTAAAAATCCTTTCGGCGGGTGTGGGCGGAATCAACGAGAACGACGTGATGCTCGCTTCAGCCAGCGACGCGGTAGTGGTCGGCTTCCATGTGCGCCCGGATCCGGCAGCGCGCAGGGCTGCGGAAGGCCACGGTGTAGACTTGCGGACGTATACGATCATCATGGAATTGCTAGACGAAGTGCGCGGGGCGATGGCGGGCTTGCTGCCTCCGGTCCGCAATGAGAGCATGTTGGGCCGCGCCGAAGTGCGGCAACTCTTTGTTGTTCCGCGGGTGGGCACCATCGCCGGTTCGATGATCGTCGAGGGGAAAGCGTCCCGCGAGGCGCACTGCCGCCTGGTGCGCGATGGAGTTCAGGTTTACGAGGGCCGAATGGGTTCGTTGCGTCGCTTCAAGGAAGACGTTCGCGAAGTGGCGAATGGGACCGAGTGCGGGATCAGTATCGCCAACTTCAACGATCTGAAGGTGGGCGACCAGATCGAAATTTTCGAAGTCGAGGAGGTACCGGCCACGCTCTGAGGCTGGGAGGCAGGGGCTTGTGAGGGTGGGTGCCGGTTTGATCGAATTGCATGTCCACGGATCCCGCTCGTTGAAGCAGAAGCGGGGCGTTGTAAAGGCCATCGTCCAGCGTCTCCGGAATCGTTTTAATATCTCGGTGGCCGAAGTGGATGGCCAGGAAACCTGGCAACGCGCCGTTTTGGGTTTGGCGGTGGTGGGCTGCGACGCCCAGGGGGTTCGGAGGCGGTTGAGAACCGCAGTGGAGTTCGTCGAGTCTCTTCACTTGGCCGAAATCCGCGGCGCAGACGTAGAAATCCTGGATGTGGCTAGGACTGATTTCAACGAAGGGACCGCGGAGGATGATCCGCTGCCCTGGGAGAATGAGTGATTGGCATCGCTTCGCAACGAACGCATTGCCGAACAAGTCCGCGGTGAGCTCGCTCGCCTCATCCGGGTTGAGACGAGCGATCCGCGTATCGGATTGTTGACCCTCACTCGAGTCAAGGTGAGCCCCGACCTGTCTACGGCAACAATTTTCTGGAGTCCGCTCGAGCTTGAGGATGAGGTCGATCCGGAAGAAGTCGGCCGCGGACTTGACTCAGCTGCCGGATTCTTACGAACTCGGTTGGCGGCGGAACTGTCTTTGCGAAGGACGCCCTCGCTTTCCTTTCGCCACGATCGGTCCATCGAAGAGGGCTCCCGGACACTCGCCCTGATTCGCTCGCTACCGGAGTTGGCCGAGACCCGGACCGAAGACGTGACCTCTACTCAGGCAAGCTCTACCCAGGCAAGCTCTCCTCAGGCAAGCTCTACCCAGACGAGCTCTACGCGTGAAGAAAAAGGAAAAGGTGAGGGCTATGGGCAGGAGGAGTAAGGGGAGCGTCCGAGAGCAGCCCGGGCCGGCGGGATACTTGATCGTCGACAAGCCGAGGGGGCAGACCTCGCACGACGTTGTGGATGCGGCGCGTGGTTGGCTGGGGATTCGGCGTGTCGGTCATTTGGGAACCCTGGATCCCCAGGCAACGGGTGTGCTCCCCCTAGTGGTCCGCGGAGCGACGAAACTGGCCCCTTTTTTCGGCCACGGAAACAAGACGTATGTAGGGACCGTCCGGTTGGGGGCCGTGACCGATACCCTGGACGGTGAGGGTGAAGTTCTCAAACGCTACGAGGGGGTGCTGCCCGACGAAGCGACAATTCGCGCGGCCTTGGCCGCCTTTGTCGGAGAAATCGAACAAATTCCCCCGATGTTCAGCGCGGTAAAACGGGGTGGGGTGGCGCTCTACAAGTTGGCCCGTAAGGGCGAGGAGGTCGAGCGGGAGTCCAAAAAGGTCGTGGTGCATCGTCTGGAAGTCCTGCGCTTCGATTCGCCCGATGTCGAGATATCCGTGGAATGCGGCAGCGGAACCTACGTGCGGACCCTGGCTCACGATCTCGGGCAGGCCCTGGGATGCGGGGGGTACCTTGCGAGTTTGCGCCGGCTTCAGAGCCAGCCTTTCGGGATCGAATTGGCGCATTCCTTCGAGGTCTGCGAGGAGGCCGCTCGGGCGGGGAAGATGGATGATTTGCTGATTCCGCCCGAAAAGGGTCTGGACTTTCCGATTGTTCGCCTCGCCGCGCAGGGCGCACGGCGGGTCGAAAACGGGGGCGACATTTCCCCCGGGACGCTTGAGCGGTCCCGGCCGGGAACCCGGGTTACCGCATTGGGAGCCGACGGCCGAATGATTGCGATTCTCGAGCTTCGGGCCGACCGTCGGCTTTGGCCCCTCCGCGTTCTCCCGGCATGAAGTCCGCGGGGCGTTACCGCCCCACTGTGCCGGCATAAGGCCCCCCATTGCGGTGCCCCGGGGTGTCTGCCAAACTCACGCCGATTCGGACTGCAGAAATCGGGGCCTCTCATCCGAGAACCGGGTTTCCGTGGTGAGAAGTTTTTCCGATTCTCCCGGCAGCAAGTACTTCTGGGCGTGTTCTTGAGCGGTTGCGTTTCTTCGGCGGAGCCGAAAAGTCGCGAAGCCGCTCGGGCGAGGTCGGTCCGTGAGATGCCCCGTAACAAGCGCGGGCTTATTGTTTTGCCAATCGATGTGCGAGAAGATCCGAACCCAACGCAATTGCAAACCGGGTGGATACCCGGAATAGCCAAAGGAAGAGAAGTTGATCTCGGCCGAAACAAAGCGAAGTACCATTGACGGATTCAAGCACCACGACACGGATACCGGATCCACCGAGGTCCAGGTCGCGCTGCTCACGGCTCGGCTGACCGAACTCGCCGAGCATTTCAAGGACCACAAGAAGGACCACCATTCTCGGCGCGGTCTGCTGAAGATCGTTAGCCAGCGACGGCGCTTGATCGATTACCTCAAGCGAAAGGATTACGTCCGTTACCGGAAGCTCATCGAGAGCCTCGGTCTTCGGCGATAGGATGGTCGGTGGGTTTTCCGGTGAGGACCGGGTGACCTCCATCGGCCCACGAGTTTGTCCGCCCGGGGGGTGGGACAAGCAAAACCCAAGCAACCGGCAGCGTGGATTGGACATGCTGCGCTGGGATGCGGGAGTTGGTCATACGCGAATCGGCCCATGAGGCGATTTCGCGCATGAGTGATCCTGCATTCCAACGCAATCTCCGCTCCACGAGGCCACATAGAAACTTCGGATCCCCATGCGGGGATTGTCCGGAGAGGAGAGCGCAAGATGCCTTATTGGTTTGAACCGACGACCATCACAATGGATGTGGGCGGTCGAGAAATGAAAATTGAGACGGGTCGAATGGCCAAGCAGGCCGCCGGCTCCGTCGTTGTGAGTTACGGCGCCACCTCGGTGCTCGTGACCGCAGTTCACTCAAAGCCGCGACCGGGAATCGATTTCTTTCCCCTAACCGTGGATTTCGTGGAAAAATTCGCCGCCGCGGGCAAGATTCCTGGCGGCTTCTTCAAGCGCGAAGGCCGGCTTTCGGATCGCGAGGTGCTGACATCGCGATTCATTGATCGGTCGATCCGTCCGCTCTTTGCCGAGGGCTACAACGACGATACCCAGGTGACGGCAACGGTCCTTTCGGCCGCGGCCGATGCGCCCGCCGACATGTGCGCCTTCGTGGGCGCATCCGCGGCCCTGGCGATTTCGGACCTCCCGTTCCTGGGACCCATTGGTGCGGTTCGCATCGCCCGGGTGGATGGAGAGTTCCTCATCAATCCCCGGCCCGAGGATCTCGAAGGTGCAGATCTCGAACTCGTGGTTGCGGGTACTCGGGGTTCGGTGGTGATGGTAGAGGGTGGTGCCCAGCAGGTTCCCGAGGCCGAAATGCTCGGTGCCCTGAAGCACGCCCACGAGAAAATTCTTGAGATCATCGGAACCATCGAAGAACTCCAGAAGAAGGTGGGCAAAGAGAAAATTGTTCCCAAGCCTGCCGAGGACATTTCGGCTCTGGAAGCCGAGATCAAGGGCAAGGCCGAGCAGCGCCTGTCCGAAGCCTTTCAGATTCAGGGTAAATTCGAGCGCAGTTCCGCTGTGAAAGCGGTCGAGAAGGAAATTCTCAACGGGTACCTCGAAGACTACGCGAACGAGAAGGTCGCCATCGAGACCTTGGCGGGTTGGGAAGATCGTCGCACCGGGCTCGGAAATCTTCGCTCCAATGTCGGCGGTATCCTGCACGATCTCGGGGGTGAGCTCATGCGTGAGCGAGTGCTCGGGACCGGTGAGCGAATCGACGGTCGGAAGAATACAGAGATCCGCCAAATTGCGTGCGAGGTTCGAGCGGTTCCGCGTCCCCATGGTGTGGCCCTCTTTACCCGAGGCGAAACCCAGGCCATGGTGAACTGCACTCTGGGTAGCGGATTCGACGAGCAGACCATCGACGGCATGGGGGGGCGCTTCAAGAAGACCTTCATGCTGCACTACAACTTCCCGCCTTTTTCGGTGGGGGAGGCGCGTCCTTTGCGCGGCCCCGGTCGTCGCGAAGTGGGCCACGGCACCTTGGCCGAGCGAGCGGTGACCCCGGTTCTTCCGGACCACGACGATTTTCCGTACACGATTCGGATCGTCAGTGAGACGCTCGAATCCAATGGATCGTCTTCCATGGCTGCGGTTTGCGGCTCGACTCTGGCCATGCTGGATGCGGGCGTGCCCCTGAAGGCACCCGTGGCGGGTATCGCCATGGGGCTGATCACCGACGGTGCGCGAACCGTGATCCTGTCGGACATCCTTGGCGACGAGGACCATCTGGGCGACATGGACTTCAAGGTCGCCGGAACCGAGCAGGGCATCACGGCCCTGCAGATGGACATCAAGGTGACCCAGATCGACTGGGATATTCTTGAAAACGCCCTGGCCCAGGCCCGGGACGGACGTCTGCATATTCTGGACTGCATGAACAAGGAGACCGAGGCCGATCTCGGAGGTCTGCTTCCCCGATCGGAGATGCACGAGTTTGCGCCCCGGCTGGAGGTGCTGACCATCAAGCCCGACCGGATTCGGGACATCATTGGCCCCGGAGGCAAGGTGATCCGGGCGATCCAAGAAACCACGGGCGCCAAGATCGATGTCGAAGATTCGGGTCGTGTGGCGGTTTTTGGCCCGGATGCGGCTTCGGTGGAGCAGGCTCTCGCCATGGTCCAGGAACTTACCCAGGAAGCGGAGATCGGAAGAGTGTATCTCGCGAAGGTCAAACGGGTGGTCGACTTCGGTGCCTTTGCGGAGATCTTCCCGGGGACCGACGGTTTGATTCACATCAGCCACCTCGCCGAAGGACGCGTCGACAACGTGACCGATGTCGTGTCCGAGGGCGACGAGGTCCTCGCAAAATGCATCGACATCGATCCGGCGGGACGAATTCGACTCTCCCGCAAGGAAGCATTGGCGGACGCCGCGGCCGAGGCCGAGTAACGGCGTCGGCATGAGCGAAGGCGTTCAAGTCCGACTTCTTCGGCAGCCCGGAGGAGAAGGTCTCGCGCCGCCGGAGCCCGCTACGGCGGGCTCCGCCGGCGTGGATTTGAGCGCCGCCGTCCCTGGGGACCTGGTCATTCGACCGGGGGAGCGCGTTCTGGTTCCTACGGGATTTGCCATCGAACTTCCCGAGGGCTACGAAGCTCAAGTGCGGCCGCGGAGCGGGTTGGCCTTACGCCACGGAATCACGCTCCCCAACGCGCCAGGAACCATCGATGCCGATTACCGAGGCGAGATCAAGGTAATTCTGATGAATCTGGGTGAGGCTGCCTTTACGGTCGAGCGGGGCGAGCGAATCGCTCAACTGGTGGTGGCCCCGGTGAGCCGGATTATCTGGGCTGAGGTCGGCGAGTTGGGGGAGACCCCACGCGGCGACGGCGGATTCGGCCACACCGGGCGCTAGGTCTCTCCACTTCTAGGCAAGGCCGGGCCGAGTTTGGTTTCGGGTTGTTGTATGTTCCTGGGGTGACGGACGACGCGGGCGACGAATCGGAAGCAGTGGCCGACCCCGGTGAGGCGATCCATCCGAGGCCAGCCACACCCCTCGCCGCGAAGGTGCCCAAGAGGCCCTTGGGCGACCTCGCTTCGCGTCTCCTGACCGCCTCGGTACTCATCCCGCTGGTGCTCTACATCATCGTCATTGGGGGCTACGCCTATCTGGCGACGGTTCTGATTTTCGGCCTGCTCGCCCAACGCGAGTTCTACCAGTTGATCGAGGGCAAGGGGGCCCGGCCGCTGACAGCCGCCGGGCTCGGTTTCGGAGCCGCCGTGATCGCTGTGGCGTGGTTCAGCAGTGAATACCACGCGATGCTGTTGATGACCGCCTCCCTACTCGTCCTCATGGTGGCCCAACTCGGCAAAGCGAGAATCGAAGAATCCCTGGCGAGTATTTCGGGCACTTTTTTCGGAGTCTTTTATGTCGCATGGCTGCTATCGCACTCGGTTCTCCTGCGTTTCTTCTATCGCTCAGCAGAAGCGCACTCGTCGGGTGAGTCTCTGTCGGCCATCGGCCTGGTGCCCGAGTCCGGAATTTTCTTGACGATCTATTGCCTCGCCGCGGTTGTGCTCTGCGATGCCGGCGCGTATTTCGCGGGCCGTTCCTGGGGGCGTCGCAAGCTCGCCCCGGAAATCAGTCCCAATAAGAGTGTCGAAGGTGCCTTGGGGGGCATCGTCCTCGGGACTTCGGGCGGACTTGCCATCAAGGCATTCTTTGATTTTTTCTACCCCGAGCTTTCGGCTGTGCTTTCCTGGTCAGCGGCGCTGGTTTTTGCACTGGTTCTTTGCGTTGTGGGCATTGTCGGAGATCTGGTGGAGTCGTTGCTCAAGCGTGACGCTGCGGTGAAGGACACAGGCGCCCTCTTGCCCGGCATGGGAGGGGTGTTGGACCGGATCGATGCGCCGCTCCTGGCCTTTCCCGCCATGTACTACATGATGCTCGGCTACGTGTGGGTCCGTATGCACTAAGCCACGGAGCCCCTTCCACGGAGCCCCTTCCACGGAGCCCCTTCTGCGGAGCCTAGCGTGCACAGGTTTCGCCGACGCTCGACCGCACTGGGGCTGTTTGGTTCTGGGGCTGTTTGGTTTTCCGCTGGCGCGATTGGGATCAGATTCCCAGATTGGCTCGAATTCGGCTCACCGGTTCGGAAAGGTCGGGAGTGAAGCTGAGCCCACTCACCTGCTCAAAGGCCCTCACGTAGCGTCGAGCGGCCTCGCAGCGAACTTCATCGCTAAGCGCGGGGGGCGGTCCCTCTCCCTTGTATCCACGCTCACCCAGCCACAGGCGGATATATTCTTTGTCAATGGCTTCGGGATCTCTGCCTTCGGACATGGCCTTCTCATAGCCATCGTCATACCAATAGCGCGACGAATCGGGTGTGTGAATTTCATCAATGACCACGAGATCGCCGTTCGCGTCGAGCCCGAGTTCGTATTTCGTATCGACGAGGATCAGCCCGCGCTCTTTGGCGAAGTGCGTGCCCGCTTCGAAGAGCGATGCGGTGAGCTTCTCGGCTTTCGCATACAGGGCCTCGCTCACGGCACCGCTCGCAATGATTTCATCTCTAGAGGTCACCTCGTCGTGGGCTCCCATTTCGGCTTTGGTCGTGGGGGTAAGGAGGGGATTGGGAAGCCGCTCGTGGCGCCGCAGCCCTTCGGGCAGAGTATGCCCACAGTAGGTGCGATCCCCCCGTGCATATGCGGTCCAGATCGATGTGCTGGTGGAGCCCGTCAAGTAGCCGCGACAAACGAATTCTACGGGGAGCAGTTCGCACTCGCGGACAATCGAAACACTGGGGTCAGGGACATCCACCAAGTGGTTGGGAGCGAGGTCCCCGAGCTTTCGGAACCAGAAGGCCGCCATCTGGTTCAAGATTTGGCCCTTCAACGGGATCGTCCCCAAAACTACGTCGAAGGCACTGACCCGATCCGAGACCACAATGGTCCGGCGGTCGGCGTTGACGTAGCTGTCGCGAACCTTTCCGACGAATTTTTTTCCGAGCTCAGGGAAATCGGTTCGGTCCAGGGTTTTGCTGCAGAGTTCAAGGAGTTGTGCGTCGTCGAGAGCCAGGGGTCTGTCCTCCGAGGTGGCGAATGGTTGGGAGACGGTGAGAAAGGGGGCAGAGTTGCCTACGGATTTAAGCCTTCAGGGGGCTGCTGGGCAAGGCCTGTCGGCCGCTCAGTCCCGGTTTTCGACCCGAGGAGCGGTGATCCCCCGGGTGTCGCCCATGGGCGCCACAGGGCCAAAGTGGCGAGAAGGCGCGCCGCTTGGATACACTCGTTTTTCGGCATTTTGTGTTCCACCCCTGCCGACTCCCCACTCTATTCACCCGAGGCCCATTTGCTGGCAGTATTTCCACCCTACGCCTGGGCGCATCTCCCTTCGCTCCGATTTATCGCCCCCGCCATTGTCGGGTGGGGAAGGGCGCCCTCGTGAGCGACTCGACAGGAGAAGTGCGATTCAGATTGCCCATTTCGCCTGAGGAGGAGAGCGCGCTTGCTCGGGAGCGGGAGGAAGACCACTTTCATGACGCGTGTGGGGTCTTTGGAATTCATGGTCACGACGAGGCAGCGCATATTACCTATCTCGGGCTTTACGCGCTTCAGCACCGGGGGCAGGAGAGCTGCGGGATTGTGGCCTCCAACGGCCATGAGCACACCGCGCACCGGGCCATGGGGCTGGTGGCAGACACATTTGGCTCCAAGACCCTCGGCCGTCTGAAGGGCCGTCATGCCGTCGGGCATGTCCGCTATTCGACCGCAGGCGAGAGCCTGCTCCGGAATGCCCAGCCAATCTGCGCGAATACCGATGGCGGGCCGGTTGCCATCGCGCATAACGGGAACCTCGTCAACGCTGTTGCTATCCGGCGAGAATTGGAGGGGCGGGGTGCGATCTTCGGATCGACGTCGGACAGCGAGGCAATTCTCCACCTGCTCGCCCGATCTCGCGAGCAGTCCATCGAAGACCGTTTTATTGATGCCGTTTCTCGGGTCAAGGGTGCGTTTAGCCTGCTCCTTCTCACGGATGACGCGCTAATTGGAGCTCGAGATCCCAGCGGCTTCCGTCCCCTCAGCCTGGGGCGACTGGATGGAGCTTGGGTCCTCGCGAGTGAAACGTGTGCTCTCGACCTCATCGGGGCAAAATTTGAGCGGGACATTGAACCCGGAGAGGTGGTGGTGATTCGTCGGGGTAGGCTGCGGAGCCTGCGCCCCATGGCTAGATCGACCGGGGAACGATTTTGTATTTTTGAGTACATCTATTTCGCTCGCCCTGACTCCAATCTCATGAACCACAACGTTTACGCTTTTCGCAAAGAACTCGGCCGGAGTCTTGCTCGAGAGTATCCGGTGGCCGCAGATATGGTCGTTCCGGTCCTCGATTCGGGAACGGCGGCAGCTTTGGGCTATGCGGAGGAAGAGGGTATTCCCTATGAGACAGCCCTGATTCGCAATCACTACGTTCGCCGGACATTTATTGAGCCAGCCCAGTCGATCCGAAATTTCGGAGTCAAGGTCAAACACAATGCGATACGGACATTCCTCGAAGGGAAACGGATTGTGCTGGTGGACGACTCCATCGTACGGGGGACAACTCTGGTCAAAATCGTAGCCATGCTGCGATTGGCCGGAGCGCGTGAAGTCCATGTCAGAATTTCATCGCCGCCATCGATCGGGCCGTGCCACTACGGCATCGACACACCCACGCAAGACGAATTGATCGCTGCGCAGCATACGAGCGAGGAAATTCGAGAGATCATCGGGGCCGACTCGCTCGGCTACCTTTCCCTTAGCGGACTTCGCAACGCCGCCAAGCACGAACTCAAGCGCGGCATTTGTGATGGCTGCTTTTCGGGTGAATACCCGATTCCTGTCGAAGTCGATCGAGACGCTCCTCAGCTCTCTCTCTTCCGCGCCATCGAGGACGAACCCGAAACCACCTGACGGGTCACGTCCCCGTGCGGGGGCAGGTGGCGCCGTCGATCGCGGAAGGCTTTTAATGAAGGATACCGGCAGGCTCGACTTGGACGCGCTGCGGCGCAAGATCGAGGACGGCAGCATCGAGACGGTTCTCACGGTCTTTCCAGACATGTACGGCTGCCTGATGGGCAAGCGTATCGTGGGACGTTTCTTCCTGGATGAAGTTGCCAGCGGCGGTATGCACGCCTGCGACTATCTGCTCGCCAGCGACATCGAGATGGACCCTACACCCGGCTATGCGTTCACCAGCTGGGAAACGGGCTATGGCGATCTCCGTGCGCTTCCCGATTTTACGACGCTGCGCGAAGCGGCCTGGCTCGATCGGACGGCCATCGTGATCTGCGACGCTTTCGAGGAGGAACGCGATGTGCCCATTGCGGTCGCACCTCGAAGTATTCTCAAGCGTCAACTCGAAAAGGCGACTGCGCGCGGAATCGTGCCGCATTTCGCCAGCGAACTCGAGTTCTTCCTTTTTAAGGAGACCTACGCTGGGGCGCGAGAGAAGAACTATCACAATCTTGAGCTGAGCCAGTCGTACAACGAGGATTACCACGTTCTTTCCGGCGGATTTGCGGAGCCCGTGATTGGCGCGATTCGCAGGTTAGTGGATGCCTCGGGTGTGCCCGTAGAGTTCAGCAAGGGAGAGGCGAGTGCTGGCCAGCACGAAATTAATCTCCACTATGCGCAGGCGGTGGAGATGGCCGATCGCCATGTAGTCTACAAATTGGCCGCGAAAGAGATTGCTGCCCAGCAGGGAGCATCCCTCAGCTTTATGGCCAAATGGCATACTGACAGTGCTGGCAATAGTCTTCACGTGCATATGAGCTTCACCGACGCCGAGGGAGCATCGCTATTTTCGGGGGACGGGGAAGCGCTGGCGGGCAGCGAGGCACGCCCGACCGAAGTCTTTCGCCACGCCGTGGGTGGCTTGCTCGAGCATTCCCGCGCGCTCTCGATGCTCTTTGCGCCCAATGTGAACTCCTACAAGCGGTATGTCGAGGATACTTTTGCCCCGACCCGGATCGCCTGGAGCTATGACAATCGCACGGTTGGATTCCGCGTAGTCGGTCATGGCCCGAGCTTGCGGGTGGAATGTCGGATCCCTGGCGGTGACGCCAATCCGTATCTCGTTTACGCGGGTATGCTTGCCGCAGCCCTCGACGGTATTCAGCGGGAAATTGACCCCGGTCCGCTCTTTGAAGGCAACGGCTACGTGGCAACGGAACTGCCCCGGGTTCCCCATACCCTGGCGGAGGCGGTGGAAGTGTTTGAGTCCAGCGATTTTGTGCGAGAAGCTTTTGGGGCAGAAGTTGTCGAGCACCTCGTGCTTTTCGCTCGGGCCGAGTTGTCCGAGTATCAGCGCGCGGTGACCGATTTCGAGCGCGCTCGTTTCTTCGAGCGCATCTAGGGGCTCGGCTTCGGGTCTGCTTCCTCGGTGGGTCCTTGAATCACGGTTTCCGAAAAACGCGGGTCGACCTGGGAGGGAAATGGATGCACTCGCTCGATGGCAAGACGGCATTCATTACGGGATCTGGCAGCGGTATTGGGCGCGAGAGCGCATTCCTCATGGCGAAATCGGGGGCCCAAGTTGTCGTGTGTGAGCGCGACGAGGAGGCCGGTCGAGGGACTGTCGACACCATCGTGGACGAGGGGGGCACGGCTTCCCTGGTGGTCGCGGATGTTTCCGATGATGCCCAAATGGCGGAGGCCGTCGAGGCCACGTGTCGCCGGCATGGCGGGCTTCATATCCTGTTCAACAACGCGGGTATTTTTCCCGATGGAGATGGTTCTCCGGTGGAGACGCCACTCGATATCTGGCAATGGGTGATCGACGTCAATCTCAAAGGCGTATTTCTCGGCTGCAAATACGGCATACCCGCGATGCTGGAGAGCGGTGGAGGTTCCATCATCAATACCGCTTCATTTGTGGCCGTGATGGGCGCTGCGACTTCCCAAATCGCCTATACGGCGAGCAAGGGCGGGGTCCTCGCCATGACACGAGAGATCGCGGTGGAATACGCGCGTCAGGGCATTCGCGCGAATGCCCTATGTCCGGGTCCGGTCCGAACACCATTGCTGGAAGAATTTCTTTCGGATCCCGCAGTGAAGGCGAGGCGTTTGGTTCATATCCCGATGGGTCGGCTCGCAGAGGCCGAGGAAATCGCGAATGCGGTTCTCTTCCTGGCGTCCGACACGTCTTCCTACGTGACAGGCACGACATTTCTCGTCGACGGCGGGATCACAGCGTCCTACGTGACGCCCGAATAGGCGAGGGGGATGGACCTGACCGCGGCCGAGATGCTTGTCGCTGCCGTTGTTGTCGCTGCCGGAGCCGTTCTTCAGGGAACCATCGGATTCGGCCTTGCACTGGTGGCTGCACCGGTGCTCGTTCTGCTGGAGCCGCGTTTCGTGCCCGGTCCGTTGATTCTTGCCGGATTCCCATTCATGTTGCTTCTGGGCTGGCGCGAACGCGGGGAGATCGAGTACCGATCGATCGGAGTTCCGCTAGCGGGCCAGTTGGCGGGTATTTTGGCGGCGCTTGTCGTGTTGGACCACAGCGACGTTCGCACTGTTTCTCGACTGATCGCTTGGGTGGTGCTGCTGGGGGTGGTTCTGTCCGTTTGGGGGCTCAATCTGGGATCGAGCAGGTGGAGTTTTCTCTTCGGCGGGGTTCTCGCGGGATTTATGGGCACGACATCTTCCATGCCGGGACCGGCGCTCGCGTTGATTCACCAGCACGTTTCGCCCGCGCGTATGCGAGGTGCGCTGGCTCCTTTCTTCGTAGTTGGGAGTCTTGCGGGGCTAATTGGTTTGGCTTTGACGGGCCGGCTCGGGCCGGACGAATTTCTCATGGGGATCGCGTTGGTTCCCGCAGGTTTGGCGGGGTTTGCGATTTCATTCTGGACCGCGCCAAGGGTGAACGAGTCAATCACTCGTCCGGCGGCTCTGGTCTTTGCATCCGCCGCTGCCGGGGTCCTGCTCTACCGGTCTATGTGAATCGGGTGCCTGCGCTTGACTCGGACTCTCCACGCCACAATGGCGATCGACAAAAGAAGGATCATGGCTGCGAGGATTTCAATGGAGATGGTTTCTGCGGCAAATGGCTCCTGGGCGACGGCTTGTTGGGCGCGCTCGGAGTTCGGGATTGCCGGCCCCACAACCTCGATTATTTTATCTCTGTAATAGCTGAGGTCTGCGGCCCAGGTGACATCGCCATAGAAGCTGCTCTCCCCGGGGAATCCGGAACGCGTGCCCACGCTGAACAGGATGCCCGAGAGGACCCAGTCCGAATCGGGATCCATGGCATCGGCGTGGGCGAAGAGTGCTCCGCCCGAGTCGCCTCGGGCCGCTGAGGCTTCGTGCGGGGTGCCTCTCGGCGTTTCGATCCGGTCGAAGACCATCGCGACCGCTTCGGTTTTGGTGCCGGTTTGCTCGATAAATTTCGGAGCAC
The DNA here is from genome assembly GCA_012959865.1 of Myxococcales bacterium. GTDB lineage: Bacteria > Myxococcota_A > UBA9160 > UBA9160 > UBA4427 > JAZXM01. The sequence continues at coordinate 15,136 of DUCH01000281.1, forward strand.
TTTCGATTATGTTGGATCCCCACCGCTTCGTTCGGTCTTCTTTCCAGGAGAAGCCATCGATCAGTGTTTGGCCTTCGAGATGTGCGGACAGACGTTCGCTTCGAGAAGACCCTGCGGCGACAAGAATTACCTGCTCACCGACCGCCGCTGGAGACTCTGCGATGGCCAGCATCGGAAGCCCGGGGTCCTTAGCGATCTTAAAGAGCAAGAGGTCGGCTTGAGTTCCATCCGAATTCTTCAAGCGGATTAGAGAGCCGGAGACCGGGTCGTACCGTTTCCCCTCGAGGATTACGATACTGGCGCCGACGTGATCGGCCGTAAGAATCCAGCGATTGCCGAGATAGACCACAGAAGGGCTTCCGAGATGCTGTCCAACGTTTCTCCAGCCCGGGTCGTTTTCGGGAGCTGTGGTATTTCCCTGCCCTTTGCCGTCATCGAGGACCAGGGCCGAAGCTCCGAGAGGGAATCCCAGCGCAAAAATCAAGGCGAATAGAACCCGGATTCCGCGGGACGAAGTCAACGGAGGGAAATAGGAAGGAGGGCCGATCATTGCCGGGCCGAAGCGTTCCTACCGCGAATCGGGACGTCTTCAATTTCAGTATCGCGGACCGACATGCGAGTGCGGATCATTCGGGGCTGTCTTTCCGAGTGGGCACGCCTTGCCGGAGCAAGGTGTTGGCGCGAAAATTGACATCATCGCGGGCGGGATAGTCGAGATTGTAGTGGAGCCCGCGGCTCTCGAGTCGATACTCGGCCGCGCGGATGATCAATTCGGCAACAGTGGCTAGATTGCGCAGTTCGAGCAGGGGCGAGGTGATTCGGAAATTCCAGTAGTACTGGTTGATCTCCTCTTGAAGCATATCAATCCGGTGATGGGCACGCGCCAAGCGGCCGTTGCTTCGGACGATCCCTACGTAGTTCCACATGAACCGTCGAATTTCATCCCAGTTCTGGGTAATGACAACGGCCTCAGGGCTTTCTCGAACCTCTCCGTGGTGCCATTCGGGAACACTTCCTACCGGCTCCTGATCGCTCATTCTGCCGATCGCTTCCTCGGCAGCGGCATCGGCAAAGACCAGCGCTTCGAGTAGGGAGTTTGAAGCGAGCCGATTGGCGCCGTGGAGCCCGGTAGAAGCCACTTCGCCCGCGGCAAACAGGTTGGGGAGATCGGTTTCGCCTTTGAGGTTGGTGCGAACGCCTCCGCAGCAATAGTGGGCGGCGGGAACCACAGGGATCGGTTCGCGGGTCATATCTATCCCGAACTGGAGACAGTGGGAGTCGATATTGGGGAATCGACGTCGGACGAAATCGCTATCTTGGTGAGTGATGTCCAGGGTCACGTAGTCTTCGCCGGATCGCTTCAACTCGTCGTCGATAGCGCGGGCGACGATATCGCGTGGAGCCAAATCGCCCATTTCGTGCGACTGGCTCATGAAGGGCTCTCCCTGCCGGTTGCGAAGGATTCCGCCTTCTCCGCGCACCGCCTCACTGATAAGAAAAGACTTGGAGTTGGGGTGAAAGAGGCAGGTGGGATGAAACTGCATGAACTCCATGTTTGCGATGGTCGCTCCAGCGCGATAGGCCATCGCGATTCCGTCGCCCGATGCAATGTCCGGGTTGCTGGTGTAAAGGTAGACCTTGCCCGCTCCCCCGCTCGCCAGCAGGGTGACGGACGCGAGAAAAAGATCGACTTCACCGGTGGCGGAGTCGAGGGCATAGGTCCCGAGACACCGATTTTCCCCGGATCGACCCGAGCGATGTGTTGTCAGCAGGTCGATGGCGGAATGGTCTTCATAGAGCGCGATGCGCGGGTGGTTGGCGATTCGCTGGAGCAGGGATTGCTCGATTTCGCGTCCCGTCGAGTCGCGATGGTGAAGGATTCGTCGCTTTGAGTGTCCGCCCTCGCGTCCGAGGTCGTAGTCAAAAGCTTCGGCTCCCGCCTTCTCGCTGCGATCGAAGTTCACCCCCCACTTCAGAAGGTTTTGGATGGCTCGGGGGCCGCTTTCGACAACGTGCTTGACCACCGCCTCGTCGCAGAGCCCGGCACCCGCGTAGAGAGTGTCCTTCACGTGGGCATCGAAGCTGTCAGCTGTATCCATGACCGCCGCGATGCCGCCCTGAGCGTAATTGGTCGCCGATTCTGCCGCGCGTTTTTTGGTCACGATGGCGACGCTGCCGTGTTCCGCGACGCGAAGAGCAAAATGGAGCCCAGCGACTCCGCTACCGATTACGACGAAGTCGAAATTAAGAGGTGTCGCCATGGCAATTTCTGTCCTTCGGCTGATGGGGGCTTTCAGGGGGGATAACGATTCGTCGCGGCTCTTGCCGCGGGCGCCGGCGGGTTCCTCTCAAGATAGAGCCTCCACCCGGGGCGGAGTTTATCGGCCACTCCAGTCGGCGTGCAATTGCTTTACCCGCGGGGCTTCGGCGACAAACACTTCGAGTGCGCTCGGGAATAGAGTTCCGTCGGGTAGCGTGGTCGCGTTCCCGCGAGCGCGATCTCTACTATCATGCCGCGAATCCACCGATTTTGTGGTTTCCGTGTGGGGCGAAGGCGAGTTCGGGGCTTTTGGTGCTGGATTTTGCTTTCGCCGCGAGATTCTTGAGGATTGCAGTGCTGAGCCGACGAGACGAGGACAGAGATTGAATGGCGCCCGAGCACCCTTCTGAAACTCAAACTGCACCGGACAGCGCCTCCAAGGCGCCAGCACCCCGCACCGGCCTCGACCCTCGCCGAGGCGAATGGCGAGAGAATTTCTGGAATCTGCCCAATTCCGTCACGATGCTCCGGATCGCTGTTATCCCCGTGCTCCTTTTGATTCCCACTGCCTGGGGGCAGACGGTTTCCGGCAGTCGAGTGATGGCTTGGGCGTTCATATTGGCGGCGCTTTCGGACATTCTGGACGGCTGGTTGGCCCGTCGCCATGGCGGCCAGCGCGTGACTCGCGTGGGCAAGCTACTCGACCCTTTGGCCGACAAACTATTGGTCTCCACGGCTCTGATCATGCTGGTCGCTTGCGGTCGGATCCCCTTCTGGGCGGTGGGCATGGTGGTGGTGATCGTTGGCCGGGAATTGGCCGTGACGGGCCTTCGGAGCATCGCCTCCTCGGACGGTCATGTCGTTGGGGCATCTTGGCGGGGGAAACTGAAATCCCTGGTCCAGAATTTCTCGGTAGGTGCTCTCCTCTTCCACTATCCCACCATTGGCCTTCCGGCCCACGAAATTGGGATGACGCTGCTTGGAGCGGCAACGGCCCTGACTTTATGGTCGGGATACATTTATTTTGCTGATTACTTCGGTTGGCGAAGGCCGATAGGTTCATAGCTCGGCGGTTTTCCCCGACTCGTCAGGCGCCGTGGGTGAGGCGGGGGGGAACTGCGGGGCGTTCAATATGAGGATTCTCGACGATGACCAGTAACGCGCTTGAGGAATTGAGGGAAAAGATCGATGATCGGTCTGCCCGGGTTGGCGTCATCGGACTCGGCTATGTCGGGCTACCCCTCGCTGTGGAGCTCGTAGCTGCGGGGTTCGAGGTGATCGGGTTCGACATCGACCGGGAGAAGGTCCGGTCCATCGAGGCCGGGAATTCCTATATCGGCGATGTGTCAACGGAGGACCTTCGCTCCGCTCGAGAGGGCGACCGGTTTCGGGCCACCACAGAGTTCGATGAACTCCATGAAGTCCACATTGTCAATGTATGCGTTCCCACTCCGCTGACGAAAACCAAGGACCCCGATGTCTCGTTCATGGCCAGCGCAGTTGAAGCGATCCGAGACCGCTTGCATCCGGGAAGGTTGATTATTTTGGGCAGTACCACCTACCCGGGAACGACTCGCGAACTTTTCGTGCCGGTGCTCGAGGAGACGGGTCTGAAGGTGGGTAAGGATTTTTCCCTGGCATTTGCGCCCGAGCGTATCGACCCCGGGAATACTCAGTACAAGGTCAAAAATGTGCCGAAGGTCGTTGGCGGTGAGAGCAGGATCTGCACCGAATTGGCCTGCAGGCTCTTCGATACCGTTTTTGACACTACAGTACCGGTGAGTTCGACCCAGGCTGCCGAGATGGTGAAATTGCTCGAAAATACGTTTCGGGCCATTAATATCGGTCTTGCCAATGAGGTAGCGCTGATGTGCGAGCGTCTCGATCTCGATGTCTGGGAGGTCATCGAAGCTGCGGCCACCAAGCCCTACGGGTTTATGAAGTTCCTTCCTGGGCCGGGCCTGGGTGGTCACTGCATACCGGTGGATCCGAGCTATCTCTCATGGAGGATGAAATCTCTCAATTTCTCCGCGCGCTTCATCGAACTCGCCACGGAAATCAACAGCGGGATGCCGGCACACGTGGTGGACAGGGTGACCGATGTACTGAACGATGCGGGGCTGGCGGTCAACGGCGCGCGGTTGTTGATCCTAGGGGTCGCGTACAAGAGCGACGTGGGTGACATGCGCGAATCCCCGGCGATCGATGTGATCAGTCTGCTGGCCCGCAAGGGCGCAAAGATCAGCTACCACGATCCGTTCGTTCCCGAGTGTGAAATCGACCAGGCTCGCTACAAGTGTTCGGAACTCAGCGACGAACTGCTGGCCAACAGCGATCTGGTTTTGATTCTTACGGAGCACCGGGGGGTGGACTACGCGCGCGTCGTGGAGAATGCGCCGCGGGTCTTTGATACCCGCAACGCCACGAAAAACATTCGCTCCACCGGGGAGGGCGGTTCCCCGGGCAATGTCATCAAACTCTAAGTCTCAAATCCCCGCGGGTAATGCACTGGAGATTCAGGGTGCGCTTGACTCGGGGTCTTGGGTTGCTTAAACCCTTCGTCCCAATACAGATTTCAGGCACGAGTAGCTCAGCTGGTAGAGCATAACGTTGCCAACGTTAGGGTCGCCGGTTCGAATCCGGTCTCGTGCTCCAGAAAAGCGAAGCGCCCTCAGCCACTGGGCTGGGGGCGCTTTCGTTTGTGCGATTGTCCGATGGCGACTACTCGTGCACGTCGCGTCGCGCACGCGCCGCTCTTCCGGCCGAGTGCCGCTCGGTTCTTCCCGGACACAGGCTCCCGGGGAGTTGGGTCGCGGTGGAGCCCCGAGACGCAATTGTACGCAAGACATCACAGAAGTTGGCGGGAAAGCAGATACCTGGGAAGGGCTGTGAACTCTACTCTCCACGCCAACTGCAGTGATCTATCGTTTTGAGTCTTTCCTTCCGTTGTGCTCCGAGTTGGGCCGTGTTGGGATTTGCCGAGCGCTGAATCGTTCTGCATGGTCGTCCGGCATGGTCGTCCGGCATGGTCGTCTTGGGTGAACTCCGGTTGCTTCCAGATGCCCGGGAGAAGAACCGGGTATCCTTCCACTGTTGTGCCTCTTGCCTCTTGCCTCTTGGGGGAGGCGAAATGAGGGAGGCGAAGTGTGCCCGCCGAGAGGAGACGCGTCGCATTCGGCTTTGTGCCTAGACCGCATCCCGGAAGCATCTATTGTGCATTTCCATACCCTTTATGACACATCTCGATTAAGGAAAAGTGAATTCGCTGCAGATCGCGCCCTCTCGGCCAGCCTCCGCGTCCCCTCAGGCGCGGTACGGGCGCGTTGCATCCGTAAATCGAGTCGGGCGGCGGGCATTGGCCGAGCCTGAAAAAAAGGAGAAGTCTCCGGAAAGGTTCTAAAGCCGCCTCTTTGGCTTATTGGCTCCGAGTAGGCCAGACTTTCGGTATGGGACTTCGCCGAAAGGGTAGGGTCGGACTCATTGGCTTTTTCGCCCTCGGTTTGCTGGTGGGTGGGTGGACTTCCGAAGGTCGGCGATCCGGTGCAGGTGCGTCGCCCTCGAGCCACACCTCAGAGTTGGCTAAAAGCGAAGAACTTGGCTCCCGCCCGGGCCGAGAAGAGACGACCGCCACCGGGACCGTCCGGCGTCGCGCTCTGCTCGAAGCGGCACTGGAGGAAAATGAAGATCATCCCCAAGCTGATCTTTTCCGTTTGCTAGCTCGCTTCAATGGAGATCCGACCGAAGTCATCGGCGTCGTTGTTGATGCAATGACTCGGAAGGAGTTGATCGCCTCTGTTTCAAGCTTTACGGATATTTCTCCAGAAAAGTTCAAAAACTCGGCCGACCCTAAAGCGCTTGCTCAACGCTTGGCGCAGCTGGCGATCGAGGGCCTGCTTCACGTTGGTCCGGAGACCGCGCAGGCGGCGGGGGTTATTTTTACGGACGGTCTCGTCCCCCCGGTTGACGGTGAAGTCCCTGCCGGCGTCCGAAAAATTTCTGGAGATGGCCCGGTTCTGGCAAGCTTCCCAATGGGCTCGTACGAGAACGACGAAGTCTTCGTCAAGTGGACGCGGGTCGATGATCCAAGAATCATGTTATTCAACCACTATCCAATTCGGCCGGAGGAAGATTTCAATTATGTTTGGCTCAGCCCGAAAGAAGGCTGGGAGCCAGGCGAGTATCAGGTTAACTTCTACAGCGCTGATGATACCTTGACGCCCCTGGCCGAAGGCCGTTATGTCATCGATTCCAACCCCTGAGCCCCACATAAAACTCGATGCTCGGGGATGAGTGCAACGCCGCAAGGACTTCCATCCCTTCCGGATAGTCCCAGGGACCTCACAGTGCATGAAGGGTAATTCTATCTGCACGTTAGGGTGATACCCACCGTCGGGTCGCTGAAATTTGGTTTTGAGCGTTTGCGCCCTGCTGCTTTGGCAGAAGCAGGCCAGGGCATCTATGGTTGGCCCCCCGCTGCCAAGACAACTCTCTGAGGCTCTGAATGGGAACCGACCGGGAAGACGGTGAGAATAGTGTGCAGTGGTCAGCCGATCAGTCGCGGGGAATGGCCCGACTGGGCGCGATCGTCGATTGGCTAGCGGCCGACAAAGCTCTGCTGACGGCTGGGATCGTCTTTAGTCTGCACCTTTATGCGATCGGCTTGCTTAACGTCGCTCAGGCGAATCTCGACCAGCTCCCTTTCCTCGAGCCCAGGGTCCTTGCTCAACTTATCGAGCTCAACTTTGGCACCATCGCTGCCTGGGCAATCCTGGGCCTGTTGGCTCTGCTCTATCGCC
>DUCH01000282.1:0-1563 GCA_012959865.1 Myxococcales bacterium
GTGAGGGCGTTGAAAATTGTGCTCTTGCCCACGTTGGGCAGGCCGACGATTCCGCAAGTGAGAGCCATAGGGGCGGTCGATGCTACTTTCTAGTTATCGAAGCAGAAACGCGCATTTGGAGGTTGTTTCGACTTGGACAGAAATTGGACAGGCAAGGTCTTCGAGACGCGATAGAACGGAGATCAAGGCACTCGAACACCGCAAATCGGACGAAATCCGGACGGGCGCCGGGAGTCCATCCAGAGCGGTTGCAGAGCATATCCGGGGCAGACTCCAGGGGTCAAGGGGTACCCAGGAAATGCAGCAGAGAAATCGAATCGTGCTTGAGAAGGAACCGCCACGGTCACCGAGAGCGAGAGATGAAGATAGATCGACTTCAGCGTGATCCTCTCAAGCCGCTGTTCTGCGAGTTGGAGAAGGCAGCCCGGATCTGGCTACGAGGCGTCGATCCAGATCGGCGATGACCAGACCCGCTCGCGCAGGGTCGCGGGGACACGCGGGTCGGGCTCGCGCGAAAGGCGCAGGGCGTCGTAGGTCGACCAGCGACACGTCGGGTTCTGAAGGACACGAACGTAATAGAAGGCACCCTGGGTCGGATCGAAGTCGGGATCCTTCCAGGCCGTGATCAATTCCATCGCGCCTGTGTCTCCCGTGGGCTTGCAGGTCGTCAGGTCGACGGATGCGCCATTATCGGGACAGCGCAGGGTCGCCGGGTCCACCTCGAGGCCATCTGCGCAGGCGATATCGCGGACCTTCTCGTGGGTCGTGCCCTCTTCGTCGATCCAACCCTTGATGATCTGAATGCGCTGAAGCGGGGCGCTCATCCAATCGCCTTGCGCCGCCACGTAAAAGGTCGGGCTTGCGGCGTCGCTCTCGGTCGGGCGCAGTACACCGCCCATCGGAACCCCCCCTGCGGTCGCTATGGCAACCGCGTCCCGTTCCCTCGCGATGCTCTCGTCGAAGCCCCAGCCCGCGAAGAAGCGCAGCGTCATGCGCGGCCCCGACGTGGCGTACACCTCCCGGCGTTTCATCGCGGCGAAGAGGGCATCGCGCGTATTCTCTTCGGCCCAGACTGCGGCCAAGCCGCCCGAGGTATGGAACTTGAGAATCGATTCGTACGGCTTCTGGTCAGGGCGCGAGTCCACCCGATCCCGCAGCCGCCGAATGGCAGGCGAGGTAATCAGGCCGACCTTGTCTACGAAGTCCCACTCTTCAACGTCGCCGGGGTTTCCATTGTGGGTGTCCGTCGAGCCGATCATTCCAAAGGCCAAGGGGTTGTAACCAAGTTCCCGATCGAGCTCGAGGCCGACCTTGAGCCCCTGCCTGGCAAAGCCGGTTTCGAATGCACAGCCGGTCTCCTCGCCGGGCTTGCAGGGCTCGAGCACCTGACTGAACTCACACTCCTCATCGGTGGCGCCGACGCCCAGCGCACACTCGGATGCACCCTTAATCTGATACATCTCGGCCAGGGGTTCGCGCCGCCTGCGCAGGCGCCATCCCTCGTCGTCGTAACTTCCACCGTCCCAGGTGTAGCGGCTGTAGAAGAGGCCCCAGCCCTTATTC
>DUCH01000282.1:1608-2757 GCA_012959865.1 Myxococcales bacterium
CAGTCCCCCGTGCATGTGGCCTCCAAGCCGCGCCAGAGATCGATGGCATTGCCCACGTCCAGGGATGAGATGGCGTGCTCGGGCAAGTCGTTGCCGTTGAAGAGCACATTGCGATGGTGTTTGCCGGCGTCCGGGAGAACGGGTGAGTATTCGTAGGCGGCAAACGTTGTGAGCACGCCCGGTTCGTTGTGGGCATCGGCCAGTGCGATGTAGCGCGCCCAGTCACTTCGGGCGTCTCGCTCACAGCGCTCCACACCGCCTTCGCCTCGGGAGCAGATCGGCACGACACTGCGATTGCCGGGCTCGCGTGTTCTCGAGCGATATACACCTGCCGGCACGTCGGGGTCGGGTTCGAGTTTCTGAGCGCGGCTATTCGCGAGTCCGCGGACCAACTGAAAGGTGGCGACGTTGGGCGTTTCCATCACCGAGCAGTTCAGAGATTCGAACCAGGTGAGGTTCGCGCCGCCGCAACGCGTTCGACTCCCGAATCCCTCGGCATGGTCCGTGATGGCGACGAAGTCGAGGGGGCGCGAGAGCTGCATCTTCTCTCCGCCATCGCTGCGAAGCGCCTCGCCCTTCGCAAAGCGATAGGCATCCTCGATGGTGAGCGTGGTCCCAAAGAGCTTCGCATCGAAGCTCTCGTGGGTATGCACGTGGGTATCGCCCCAGTAGACGTTCTTGAGCGGGTTGCGCGGCTGGACGACTAGTGGCTCGGGGGCCGGCGCATCGACCTTCGAGTCGTCCTGGAGCGCGTAGTCGGCAGGCGCGCTCTCGCGCCCATACAGTCGATTGGCATTCTGGAAGTTTCGGCCGACCGTGAACCACGCGATGGCGGCGACGAGCACGAGCAGGCCCAGGAACCCAAACAGGATCTTCTTCAGCACGATCTAATCTCCTTCGAGAATGCGTCGGCGCTCATGATTCGTCCGGCCGATACCAGATGGGCGTGGACCATGCGCGCTCGATGATCGTGGTCGGAAAGTCACTGCGCGGCGGGACACCGGCGCGAAGCGCATCCCAGGTGGACCAGCGGCAGGTCGGGTTCTCAAGCGCGCGGACGTAGTAGAACGCTTCCTGCCCGGCCTGAAACTCGGGATCCTGCCAGAGTGCCCGCAACTGCATGGCACCGGCATCCGGGTCGAAGGAGCA
>DUCH01000282.1:2813-3669 GCA_012959865.1 Myxococcales bacterium
GGGACAACGATGGGTCGCGGGATCCACCGCCCCGCCATCGGAGCAAGCCACGTCGAAGACCTTCTCGTGGGTCTCACCGCCCTCCTCCCAGCCCTTGATGACCTGCACGCGTTGCAGCGGTGCGGCCATCGGGTCGGCCAGCGCCCACACCCAGAAACTCGGCGCGCGATCGCCGTCCGCCGCAAGGTCGGCCCCCATGGTGACGCCCTCGGCATAGGCCCGGGCCACGCCGCCCGGCGCGTCGAGCAAAGCGGGGTCGAAGTCGTACCCCGCGAAGAAACGCAGCGCGATTCGCGGGCCCGAGGTCGCGAACGTCTCCTTGCGACGGAGCGCCCCGTAGATCGCCTCGCGCGTGTTTTCCTCGGCCCAAACCGCCGCCAACCCGGAAGCGCCCCAGAACTCGAAAGAACTGAACTCCAGATAGGTCTTGTCGTCGACTTCGCTCACAAGGCCGGGCGCGAGGGCGCCCAAGATCGGACCGAAAAACCAAGCGGCGGGAACCGATCCGCGTCGCTCGGGCGTGCCATCGAGCAGGCCGGTCTTCGAGAAGAAGGTCTCCTCGCGCACGGATCCGCCGCCCACATGGGTGTCCGTCGAGCCGATCAAACCGAACTTATACGGGTTCGTCACGCCTCCGGCCGCGATCTCAAGGCCCGTGCGGTAGGCATCTCGTACGTAGCTGCCCTCGGGCTGGCTCGGCTTCTTCGTTCCGACCCGGAAGGGCATGATCTCGAAATCGGCCCACTCGTCCGTGTTGGAGAGAAGGGGATGGGTCTCAGAGGTCCCTTTGGCCTGGGTTACTTCGACGAGCGGCTCGTTGCGCATGCGTTGGGCGGCATAGCGTTCATCGATCGGG
>DUCH01000283.1 GCA_012959865.1 Myxococcales bacterium
TTCCGGATTATCCTTGGGGCCTATGGAACCTACAACGAGGGGCTGCTTCGCCGTGTGCTGGATGAGAATCCCGAGATTCCCAGCTCGAAAAAGATCCTTGTCGGTCGCACCATTCGGTTGCCCCGGGTCGATTGAGCGGGGAACCCGGCCGCTGAAGTCACGGTCCCGGGCAGAGGGTTTCGAACGATTTCCGTGGTTCGGCGAGCGGCTGATTCCCCGTCACCCTCCAATAACCACTCTCCACGACTCCTTGCTTCAGGCGGATAGGAATTTCAAAGGTCCATTCTACACCCTGGGCCGTGTACGGTACGGGTTTTGGGGGCCCAGGATGCCGGAGCGAGTTTTCGAATCGGTGTGAATACACCGACGTGGGTCACAGGGGCCCGGGGGTGAGGCGGTGGGGCGGTTGGCGTGTGGGGCATGCCCTCGGTCCTTTAGACCGGGGGCGTTTTCGTTGGGGGTGTTCGTCAGAGATTTATCAAAGCATCGACCGAAAAGTGGAAAAATCGGTTACTCAACCACTTGGAACGATTCTCGCAGTCGCCAAGAAATCCAATATCCCCAATGAAAACCCGCATTTGGCCCCTATGGCAGCGAGCGCACTTGGGTATGACGATTGCATTAATTTCCGCAGTTGCATGTTGCCCAACCTCCTGCGTTTCGTAGGGGGGCGGTCCTTGAGGCGCCGTTGCGAACGGGAACTTTGAGCAAACGGCCCATGCGGGAAGAAAGCCATGAACTTGAGCAGGAAGACGAAGAGGCTCGGCCGCGATCCCGTAGGGACACCGCGCTGGCAGAACGCTCTGGCTGCCCCGGCCAATGCCCTGGCCGTTTTGTTCTTCGGCCGAGAGAGGCGGCCCTCGCGGTCGGCCCTCAAAAATTCTGCCGCCAGCTTGGGCTGGGTGGCCGTGAACTGGTGCATGGTCCCCGTCATCTACTGGGCGCTGGAACTCACCCGCTCACTCTACGCACTGCTCTCCATCCAGACGCTCCCCGCCTCGGCCTGGGAAGGAGTTCCCTGGCTGCTTCTACTGCTCATCAGCCTTGCGGTGAAGGACTTCGCCGATTACTGGAATCATCGGCTGATGCATACCCGATGGATCTGGCCCATTCACGCCGTCCACCATTCCGACACCCACGTGAACTTTCTCACGAGCTTTCGGCTCCACTTTCTCGAAGCCATCTTCATGGGCATCTCCTACGTGATCCTGCTCACCTGTCTCGGCATCCCTCCGATCATCGGCGCGACCGGCGCGATGCTCCTCACCCTCCACAACGGCTATGTGCATATTGACATGGACTTCGGCCATGGGCCCTTCAAGTACCTCCTGACATCTCCCAGGCTCCATCGGTGGCACCACGCCGATCATCCAAAAGCCCTCGGCAAGAATCTCGCGAACCTTTTCCCTTTCTACGATGTGCTCTTCGGCACGTACTACCTTCCAGGACGCTGCGACGAGCCGGTGGGCGCACGCTCGGCGCAGGTGCCTCCTTTCGCTCTCCTCAACCAATTCGTCTTGCCGTTCGTCCTGTGGCTGAAGATGGCCTCGGCCCGCCTCCCCTTCGGAGCCATCCCCGGAGCCAGGCGTTCGGCCGCCAACCGGGACCGGCTCTAACAAGAGGCGCTCGCTTCAGCGCCTACGCGATCTGCGCCCGACCGCGGACCGCACCATAACGCCCTGAAAAACTTCCTTGATCCCAACCGCACGCCGGGAGGGACTTGCGAACAGCCGCAGCCGGACGTTGTGCCAGAAGACAGCGTGAATGTCCTATCCCCCGAACTCCGTCGTCCGTTGATGCGACGAGATACGAACCTGATGCGGACCCTCGCAGCCTCCCCACGGCTCTCAGAACGGCCGCTATCGAGGTGCGAGCTGCTCCACAAGATAGCGATGGAAAAGCCATAGTGGCTTCTCCTGTGTGGAGAGTCGACCCGGTTTCCAGAGTTCGCTTCGTAGTCCCCTCTGAACGCCTTCGCACATCGGGATGTCCTGATCGTGAATCAAGGCCGTCGCTTCGCGCACGATTTGCACGGCCCCTTCGTTCGCGGCTAACTCGGGCGCGATCAGGAGGTGAATGTGCAGCTCGAAGTGATCGTGACGATCGATCTTCATCTCGTACCAAGTGCCAACAGGTGAATCGCCCCGAAACAACGCGAGCAGCAGGGTGGGGAACACCTGGGCAACCCAGAACGGCGGGTTGCCCTCGACTGCGGGATTTTCCAAAACCAGAAACGGCCCGTCGAACTCCACCGCATGGGTCCCGCGTGCCGGGTTGGTGCGCTGTAGATTGTCCCGATGAACCGCGAGGTGGTGATACGACTCGATGAAGTTGTCCACCATGATCTTCCAGTTCCACGGGGAGTCATAGACCAGGGTATCGGCGATTATCAGATCGTCGAAGCCGTGAGGCGAGAGCAGCTCGGCCAGGGGTGCCAGCTGGGGCACTAGCGATGGCACCTCTGCGTTCAACGAGACGAATACGAAGCCGAGTGACTCCTCCAGGCGAAGCTCGGGTAGCCGACAGTTCTTGCGCTCGAAGCCGGGCCTGTTCTCCATCAAGGGCGCGCCGCGAAGCTCCCCCTGAAGATCGTAGCTCCAGCTATGGTAGGGGCAGACGAAGCGCTTTGCGTTTCCCTCACCCTCGACGAAAGGGAACGCGCGATGGCGACACACACGGGAGTAGGCCCGGAGTCTCCCGGCTTCGTCGCGCACTACAACAATCGGCTCGCCAAACAAGTCCACGGAGCGGTAGTCGCCGTGCTTGGGGAGTTGGTTGCTACGGGCGACCGCGTGCCAGCCGGGTTTCATGATGCGCTCGACCTCGAGGTCAAAGAACGCAGGGTCCACGTAGCAGTCTCGGGCGAGCCCCGTTGCGTGATCGAACTCTTCACTGACTCCGGACAGTGCGTCTTCCCGTTTGCTTGACATCATGCTTGTCTCCTCAGCACCGAGGGGGACTGCGACCGGGGTCGCAGTCTGAACAGGGAAACCAGTGCGACCGCACACCAGGTTCCTTCAAGTACAACGAAGGGTGTGAAGCCGATTCCATAAGAGGCGTAGCCCGCGATGGCGGCCCCCAACGCGTTGAGGGCGAGGTAGAGCCTCGAGGTCACGCTGAACCAGCCCACCAGATTGGCGAAGAACGCGCCGAGCAGGATCGCGACGCCGATCGATCCAATGATTTCCATCGGGGACCTCCTTTGGCTTTGTATCGACCACTGTAGTCTTGACCGATAAACCGGTAAAGCCCGTCACGGGATCCCCTAGGGATTTAACATAACGCCCATACCCGGACGTTGTGCCAGAAGACAGCTTGAATGTCCTATCGCCTCAGGAAGCTATCTTCGGGTTTGGCCGGGCGTGCCTGGCCCTTCGGCCTTCGCTTGCGTTCGGGGGTACCCTTACTTCGAAGATAAGCCTTGCAAAGTGAGCCAGCCCGCCTGAAATCCAGAGAGGCAAACCTTGATCCGGCTTGGATCAAGAAGAGCACGATAGCAGCGAAGAAGGCGGTCGGCGGGAAGGGCGCCGCGAAGAAGCTTGGAGCGAAGCGCACACGCCGCAAGGCCTAGGCGCGCGGGTCTGCCTCGCTCTTGCTCGAGATCAGCTCGAGGCTCACGCGGCCGCGCACG
>DUCH01000284.1 GCA_012959865.1 Myxococcales bacterium
CGGGTGAAATCTTCAGATGAGCCCGACGAGCCACGTCGAACATCGCAAAGGTCAGATATGCCTGGAAAATTTCATGGGCGAGTTCCGACGGATGGAGAGGATCCTCGAAAGGAACTCTCCCCTTCTCAAGGCTCGGATGGCTCCACGCCACCGAGACCCCCCGCTTCTTCATTCTCTTCCGGGTCGCCAAGCACTCAGCACCCACAACCAATGCCAAATCGCTCGTTCCCGCCGAAATTCGTTCCGCTGCCTTACCGAGCATCTTCTGGGAGGATGTCCCACTCATGTCCGAAAGATGCCGGCCGCCGTCCTTGAGCCCGAGCCGGCCGGCCAGACGGGAAGGCGCATCGTCGTATGCCCAGCTCACGCTAAAGACAACGTTCACGTCGTCTATGGCGTCCACGACCCCCCGCCCGCCACTATTCAAAGCCGCGCTCTCGGCCATTTCGACCCACAAGTCGAGAGGCTCGGGAGAGTCGCCCTCTTCTGCGCGAACTGTCCGCTGGGCAACACCGATCAGACAGGGCGAATGGGGATCGATCAACGGCCACTCCAGCGCGGAGGACGCTTTTCGGCGAATGCCTTAGGCCCTTCCTTGGCATCCTCGCTCTGGAAAACCCGCTTGCTGAGCTCGGCCTCCACACCGTAGGCCTCTTCTAGAGAGCCCCCGAGCCCGCGCAAAACGCTCTCCTTAGTGGCCTGCACCGCCATGGGCGCGTTAGCCGTAATTCTCCGCGCCCAGTCCAAAGAGCGCTCCTCTAGCTCATCCTCTTCGACTATTTCATTGATCAAGCCCAACTCAAGGGCACGCTGGGCCGAAAAATGCTCCGCCGTAAGAAGAAACTCCATCGCGGCGGGAAAATTCAGCTGCCGAGGCAGACGTGCCGTTGTACCTCCACCGGCAAAGAGGCCACGTTTGGGTTCCATCACGCCAAAGCGCGAGTGCTTGGTTGCTATGCGAATATCGACCCCGCCAAGCATCTCCATTCCACCTGCCACACAAGGCCCATTGATGGCAGCAATCACCGGCTTGTAGAGCTTGACATTGCGAAGCACAGCGTAGGTCCCGTCGGACAGCCGGCAGCCATCGATCTCTTTTACATCGCCCTGTGCGATCTTCTGCTGCAGCTTGGTAATCTGAGGGATATAGGTTTTCAGGTCGGCTCCAACCATGAAATTCCTACCTACTCCCGTAATGATCGCCACCCACGCGTCGTCGTCATCCTTGAAAGTGCGCCAAGCCGCCGCCAGATCCCGAAAGTGATGCAGGTCGAGGGCATTCTTGACTTGCGGCCGGTCGATCACAATCTGGAAGACGTGATCATCCTTCCGCTCATAGTGAATCGGCATATCGTCTGCTCCAGATCGACGCTGGAAAATTACCCAGGCACAAAGAGGCCTCTCGGATTTCGCTGGGCGTGCATTCTAGTCGCCCAGCCAGTGCAATCGCAAGCGACCTTCCATCGGACGCAACATTGGCGAGTCCAGAGCCAACTTCGTCCAGTAGCGGCTTCAGCACGCCCCGTCGGCAGGCCTCCGAAATCAACCGCTTCGATCTCGCGCGTCGAGGACCCTTCGAACAGTATCGGTCAACTCGGCCCGGGAGCAGGGCTTTCGAAGAATCGTACGGAGCCCTTTATCCTGAAGATCCTGAAATTCGGAGACCGATAGATTTCCGCTCATCAAGATCACGGGAACCTCGGGATTGATTTCCCTTAGTTTAATGAATGCTTCGGCCCCAGTCAGACCGGGCATCCTATAGTCAAGAAGAACCAGATCGATTTCACTGCGCCTCTCACGATAGACCTTCACGGCCTCCAACCCGTCCAAGGAATGAATTACATCGTAGCCGCCGTAGGAGAGCAACATCGTCGTCGCCTTCGCGACGATCGCCTCATCCTCTGCGAGAAGAATGGTCTCCTTTCCCTGCACGTTCTTCGCAACCAAATTCGATTGGACCGGCTGAGCGTCCTCTTCGGCCAACGGAACATAAATCGAGCAGGTCGTTCCCTTCCCAAGAGTACTGGAGATTTTCAACGCTCCGCCTATTTCGACCACGTAGGCACTCAACACCGAAAGACCCAGCCCTGTTCCCTTTCCCGCAGGCTTCGTCGTAAAAAAGGGATCGAAAACTTGAGCCTTGGTGGCCTCGTCCATCCCCAGACCATCGTCGATGAATCGGATTCGCACTTGCCGGGAACTCTTGAGATCGAAGCTTGCAAAACTCGGATCGCCAATATCAATCGTCACGGCCCTCGCCTGAACGACCAGGCGCCCCCCTTGAGGCATCGCGTCACTCGCATTCAGCGCGACATTGAGCAGACCGCTATCGAATCGCGAGGGGTCACCCGAAGTAAAGAGCGCTTCGCTGCTGAGGTCGGATTCGACCTCAATCGACCCTGACAGGGCAGGCGCGAGCAGATCGAGCACGTCTTTAAGACTCTTATTGACGTCAATATTGGCGAGACTGGGGGGCTGCACGTGAGCAAAGTCGAGCAACTGAGTGGTGAGCGCTGCGGCGCGGGTTCCCGCCATTGTGACCATCTCTGCCAATTCCAGTTGCTCAGACGCCGACGGTTTTTGTCTGAAGTACGTCTGAAGTTGCTCACCGGCGGTCAGGATTGCCATCAGGAGATTGTTGAAATCGTGAGCTATCCCCCCAGCAAGGCGGCCGATAGCCTCCATCTTCATGGCGTGGTTCAGCTGACTAGACAGCTCGCTTTGTCGCGTGACGTCTCGAGCGAATCGATAATGTTCTCCCTCTGCTCCTTCGGACACTCTAACCATCGCGACTAGTTGTGGAAATTCAGACTGGTCAAGCCGAAGTCCCCTTACGCTCAGCTCTACCTTGTGCTCCAACGGCAGGTTCAAGGTCGCTCCGATTATTTTGGCGCGATCGCCCGCTTCGATCCAGCTGCTCGCCGCCGAACCGATCATCTCGTCCGAGCTTGCGCCATGCATGGCCAAAAATGCCGCGTTGGCACTCTGAATTTTTCCACTGGCATCGACCCGGGCCATACCCTCGATCGCAGACTCCATGGCTGCTCTAATGCTACTCAGCTCCTTGGTCGACTTTTCACGCTCCTCCATCTCGAACTGTAAATTTCGATTCGAGACTTTCAGTTCTAGGGTGCGCTCATCCACTCGAAGCTCGAGCTTTCTTCCCGACTCCTGAAGAGCGGATTTTGTCTCGCTGAGCTTTTCTACCGCGGCCAGTAACTTTCCTTGGTTGGACATCAGCAAACGGTCTCGCCTTCGCAGTAGCGAGTACATCGAAAAGCTGAACATGGCTGCCACAACGCCGCCCGTCACGTTGATGGAACTCATTCCGAGGGCCCAGGCAATGGAAAGCGAACCGTCTACAACAGGCCACGATCGGAGGAGAGGTGCGTACGGGACCGCTCCAGCGAAGCTGAGAAGACTCAAGACGGAAAAGACTCCCAACCAGGTGAATAACCCGGCCCGGGTGGCCCGGGTGCCGTAGAGCGGCAACCCCACCATGATCCCCCCGATCAGGGTCACGAATCCGTAGGGCTCGGTGAAGAACCCAAAATAATACGCGTAGATCGAGTTACTGAACGCATACAGCTGAATGGGGGCGTACTCAAAAAAAACTGAATCGCCATGAGTG
>DUCH01000285.1:0-1402 GCA_012959865.1 Myxococcales bacterium
CGCTGGGATCGAAATAGGGGCCATCGATGAACTGATCCTGGTCGGCGGTATGACACGGATGCCGCTGATCCAGGCCAAAGTCGCCGAAATTTTTGGCATGAAGCCCAGTGAGGGCGTGGACCCCGATGAAGGGGTGGCCCAGGGAGCGGCCATTCAGGCGGGGGTCTTGAGCGGTACGGTAGAGGATGTCCTGCTTCTCGATGTCACCCCGCTCTCGTTGGGGGTCGAAACCCAGGGAGGCGTGTTTACGACGATTATCGAAAAGAACACAACGATTCCCTCGTCGAAGAGTCAGGTTTTTTCCACCACCGAGGACCATCAGGACCGGGTCCGGATCCACGTTCTTCAGGGCGAGCGGGAGATGGCCGACGACAACATGACACTCGGTCGATTCGAATTGGTGGGCATCCCCCCAGCGCCGCGGGGAGTGCCGCAGATCGAGGTGACTTTTGCTCTGGACCCCGATGGGGTGGCCAAGGTATCCGCCAAAGATTTGGGGACCGGTAAATCCCAGGGCATCGAGCTGACGGCTTCCAGTGGACTGAGCAAGGAGCAAGTGGAGCGCTTGGTCGCCGAGGCCGCGAATCACTCCGCCGAGGATGCGGCTTTGCGAAGCCAGATGGATCTGCGCAATAAACTCGAGGGACTCGTGTACTCCACCGAGCGAACCTTGGAGGAATTTGGCGAAGAGGTGACCCCGGCCGATCGCGAGCCCGTGGAGGCCGTGCTCGTGGGCGCTCGGGCCAGTCTCGAGCGCATGGAGGCCGCCGACCTCGAAGTGAGTATCCAAGAACTCTCGGCGCTCACCTACTCGCTGACCGAAAAAATCTACGCGACCCTGGACGACGAGGCGCCTTAGATCCGCACCCCACGGGGGACTTCTAGAAATGCGCCCGGTCCGCCTGTGTGCCCCTTGACATAGAGGGCAGGGGACCGAAGTGACCGCGATTCGCGCGAATTTCGATGGCGGCCGCGATGGGTCCGGCCTGCCTAATCTTTATGACAGAGCGAGCCGGGGCGATTGACTGTGAGCAAGCGGGACTACTACGAAGTGCTGGGGGTCGAGCGGGACGCCAGCCAAGGCGGTCTGAAATCTGCCTACCGGACCCTTGCTCTGGAATACCACCCGGACCGCAACCCCGACGATGCGGTGGCCGAGGAGAAGTTCAAGGAACTCTCCGAAGCCTACGCGGTGCTTTCGGACGCCGAAAAGCGCGCGCGCTACGACCGTTTCGGCCACGCGGGCATGGGCGGAGGGGCGGGCGGGGCCGATTTCGGCGACTTGGGCGGTTTCGGCGATATTTTCAACGACCTCTTCGGGGACCTCTTCGGCGGGGGCGGCGGCGGGCGTCGGGGCCGGGGACAACGCGGGGCCGACCTCCGGTACAACCTCGAAATGGAT
>DUCH01000285.1:1507-21846 GCA_012959865.1 Myxococcales bacterium
GCCGGAACCGCGCCGGGTTCATCCCCCGAACGATGCCCGCGCTGTCAGGGAGCGGGCCAGGTGGCCTTCCAGCAGGGGTTCTTTCGCGTCAACCGCCCGTGCGACGCCTGTGCGGGCGCAGGAGAGATCATTCGGGATCCCTGCCGGCACTGCCGCGGTGCGGGTCGAGTGGAATCCCGGCAGACCTTGCAGGTCAAGGTACCCCCGGGCGTGGACGACGGCGCTCGCCTGAGGCTGGTGGGCGAGGGTGAAGCAGGGGTGGCCGGTGGCCCTCCTGGAGATCTGTACGTGGTTATCCACGTGAAGCCGCACCCGCTCTTCGAGCGCGACGGCACCGACCTCTACATCGAGGTGCCGGTGCCTTTCGTTCAGGCGGCCCTGGGCTCCCGCATCGAGGCGCCCACCCTCGAGGGGCCGGTTGAGATCGAGATGCCCGAGGGCACACAATCGGGCAAGGTTCTCCCCCTCAAGGGAATGGGTTTGCCCCCCCTCCAGCCCCGGGTCGATCCCGCGCGACTGGAAAAGATGCGCGGCGATATCTTTGTGCGAATCTTTGTCGAAATACCGACGAGGCTGACGGATCGGCAGCGGCAGATTCTCGAGGAATTTGCCGCCGAAGGCGGCACTGAAATTTCGCCGGTCCACAGGCGCTTCGTCGACAAGCTGAGGGATTTTTTCGACTGAAATGATTCGGACTGCGCGGTCACTCGGGTCCATGGGGATCGTGTTTGCTCTCTGCGGGCTTCTCGCTGCGGGCTGCGCGGGTCTGGGCGGCCCGGGGCAACGAATTCCAGAGGCCCAGCGCCTCGCTTATGCGGCGGCCCTGGCCCCCCAACCCGGCGATCTTGCGGCCTCGGTGGAAGCCCTGGAAGCATTCTTGGTCGAGTTCCCCGACAGCCTGCTGGCCGACGATGCCCTGGAGGAGTTGGCGCGAATCGAGTTTCTCGAAGGCGGCCGGGAAGCGGCCTTCGCCCGGCTCCGGGAGGCGGTGACGCGATTTCCCCAAGGCGACCGGTCGGACTCGATTCGGCTGCGCCTCGGGCTCTGGGAGAGTGAGCGCCATGCCGATGCGGTGGCCCGGGGGTGGCTCGATGGGGTTCGACCCGAGCGACTGAGTCTCGCCGAACGGCGTTTCTTCTATCGGCTGAGGGTGGGCCTGGCGGTGAACGATGTCGAGCGCCTGATCGACCTGTCGAAACTTCGGGCCGTCACCGCCGAGGCTTTGGCCGAGAAAGCTGGGGATGCCGCGACGCCCTCCAGGTCTCCGAGCGACCCACTGGCCCGGCTCGATCGGGAGATCAACGCTCTCCTGCTCGGTCTCTCCGGCGAGGACCTGCTGCGGGCGATTCCCAATCTTGGCCCCGAGGTGCCGGCCGCCCGGGTGCGTTTGGTGCTCGCATGGCGCGCCCTGGTGGGTGGGGATCTTCCGCTTGCGACGTTCTGGCTCGAGGACGCAAGGCGCTACGCGCTCACCCCCGGCGATCGCGAGCGGATGAGAAGCCTTGCTGTGCGTCTCGGGTCGGGGGACGAGGCGGTGGACGGTCTCTTCCTGCCCACTTTTCGCGAAGCTGCGGCGCGGCCCTGGCCGGCGCTTGAGGGCGTGCGTCTCCGAGTCGGGGTCGTACTTCCTTTGACCGGCCGCTACGCATCGTTTGGCGATGAAGCTTTGCGGGGACTTCTGCTTGCCGCTGGCGCTTTCGACCGGGAAGTGCCCGCGCCGTTGGCTCCGTCCGGCCAAGAACTCGCGGACCCAGACCACGCGCGGCCAACCCCTCTCGAAGCCCCCGAGGCCGTGTCGTCGCCGTTAAGCCGTACTGCGGGCATCGAATTGGTGGTGCGCGACAGCGCGGGCAGCCCCGAAAGAGCCGCGGCGGCGGTGCGAGAACTGGCTGCTGACGAGCAGGTGCTCGCCATCATCGGGCCGATTTTTTCCGCCGAATCCGAGGCGGCCGCTCAGGAGGCCCAAGGCCTCGGAGTTCCCCTGTTGACCCTCTCCAATCGCATGGAGGTTTGCGCCGATCGCGACTACGTATTTCGTCTGCGGATGACGCCAGACGACGAGATCAATCGTTTGGTGGAATACGCGATGGACGAAGTCGGCGCCGAGACCTTCGCGATTTTGTACCCCATGAGCCGCTATGGGCGTGGCATGCGAAGTCGTTATTGGGAAGCCGTGGTTCGGCGAGGTGGGAAAATGGTGGCTGCGGCGGGCTACGAACCCGATGCCACGGATTTCAAGGCGCCGATTCGGGGCATGGTGGGCTTCGACCTGATCACCCGCAACGAGCGGGTCGCGCTGCAAGAACGCTCGCGCGCCCTGCGCCGCGGTCGGCGGCTGGATCCCGAAGTGGGCGCGCTGCTCAAGGAAATCCTCTATACCCAGCTCGGCCCGGACGGCGAACCGCTCCCCCCGGTGGTGGATTTTGACGCTCTCTTCATTCCCGACGGCCACGACAAAATGATCGCCCCTCAGCTCGCATTTCATGAGGTTGAGGGGGTGCAGTTGCTGGGTTCAAGTGATTGGAATGATCCCGAGTTGATCAAAATCGGGCGAGAACACGTGGCCGGGGCGCTGATTTCGACGCCTTTCTACGGGGGAAGCGACTTCGAAATTGTTCGAGATTTCGTCGCCGGCTACCAGGAAAGCTTCGGAACCGAGCCCGACGAGTTCTCCGCCAGTGCCTTTGACGCGCTCAATCTGGTGCTCACTCAGGCGGCTCTCGAGGCTGACTCCAGGCTGGCGATCCGCGACGGAATTCTGCGCATCTACGGGTTTCCCGGGGTGTCTGGAGTGACCAGTATTCTGCCGGACGGGAATGCGAGAAAGCGGCCTTTTCTGCTTCAGGTCGAGCGCCGCCGCTTCGTGGGCATCGATTGAGATCCCGGAGCGCGAAGCCGAATCGAAAAATTGCCTGTTTGATGCGGTTTGAATGCTTGTCCCAGTAGAGGGACAATTGTACCGGGTCCTAAAGTGAGTTCGTGTTCGCGTCGAAACGAAGGACATGACCACACACTCCCCTTCCGAGATCGAATTCCCTTCCGACCTTCCTGTAATCAGCCTTCGGGAACTTGTTGTTTTTCCCTATATGGCGCTTCCCTTGATCGTTGCACGGGAAAAATCCGTTGCCGCTGTGGAAGATGCCCTGACAGGCGATCGCATGATATTGCTGGTCGCCCAGCGGGATTCCGAGGTCTTCGATCCCGAACTCAATGAGCTCTACACGGTGGGGACTGTCGCCACGGTGACGAGTCGCACGACTCTGCCCGATGGTCGCCTGAAGGTTCTGATCCAGGGAGTCGCCAAGGCGCGTATGTTGGCCCCGACCGGGGTGAATAGCCGAGTGGGCGTCGAGGAGATCTGCGGAGATGACGGGGCCGAATGGACCGTGGAGGGGGAGGCTTTGGTGCGCGCGGTACGGAGTCGCGTGGAGCAGCTTCTGCCCTTGAAAGATTTGCCCCCCGAGGTGCTCGCGGTGACTGCGAATATCGACAAGCCGGGGCGCTTGGCCGACACGGTCGCCTCAAACCTTCGCCTGCGGGTTGCGGAGGCTCAGGAGGTTCTCGAGACCGTCGATCCGCTAGCCCGCTTACGCAAGGTGGATGCATTGGTCCGCCGCGAACTCGAAGTCACCACCATGCAGGCGGAGATTCAAATTCAGGCCAAGGAAGAAATGTCTCGAGGCGAGCGGGAAATTTTTCTTCGCGAGCAGCTTCGCGCGATCCAGAATGAGTTGGGGGAAGTCGAGGGCGCGGGCAATGAGATCGACGAGTACCGGACCAAGGTGGCGGCCACCACATTTTCTCCCGAGAGCCTTGAGGAAGCCAACCGCCAGATTCAGCGCCTTTCGACCATGCATCCCGACGGCCCCGAGGCCCAGGTGGTGCGCAACTATTTGGACTGGCTGATCAGCCTGCCCTGGGACCGCTGCTCGCCCGACCGTCTCGACCTTGCCCAAGCGCGAGGCATTCTCGATGCCGACCACGCTCATCTCAACAAGGTCAAGGATCGCATTCTCGAATTTCTCAGCGTGCGTAAGCTGCGCGACGATAGCCGGGGACCGATCCTGTGCTTTGCGGGTCCCCCGGGTGTGGGAAAGACTTCCCTCGGACGCTCCATTGCCCGATCCATGGGGCGCGAGTTCGTGCGGATCTCGTTGGGAGGAGTGCGGGATGAGGCCGAAATTCGCGGTCATCGGCGTACCTATGTGGGCGCCATGCCGGGGCGAATCATCCAGGCGATGAAGCAGGCGGGTACCAGCAACCCGGTCATCATGCTCGACGAGATCGACAAGTTGAGCAACGACTTCAAGGGAGACCCCGCCGCCGCGCTCCTCGAGGTGCTGGATTCCGAGCAGAACCACGATTTCAGCGATCACTTCTTGAGTATCCCATTCGACCTTTCCCGGGTTCTCTTCATCGCAACGGCCAATCGC
The DNA here is from genome assembly GCA_012959865.1 of Myxococcales bacterium. Lineage (GTDB taxonomy): Bacteria > Myxococcota_A > UBA9160 > UBA9160 > UBA4427 > JAZXM01. Next base: position 5,941 of record DUCH01000285.1, read on the forward strand.
CTGGACATGATTCCCAGCCCGCTTAGGGATCGGATGGAAACCGTTCGGTTGTCGGGCTACAGCCAGGAGGAGAAGGTGGAAATCGCCTCGCGCTTCCTGGTTCCTCGGCAGATCGTCGAACACGGCCTGACCGTCGAACAGATGAGTTGGTCGTTGGGTGCGATTGATGGGTTGGTCAGCGGTTACACCCACGAAGCCGGCGTTCGAAATCTTGAGCGTCAGGTTGCGGGAGTCTGCCGCAAGGTGGCTCGCAGGGCGGCCGAGGGCGATGTCTCGAAGGTCTCGATCACCCGTCCGAGCCTGGCTCGATACCTTGGCACCGCACCTTACGCCCGAGAGAACGAATCCCGGCTGGACGAAATTGGCGTCGTCAAGGGCCTTGCCTGGACCGAAGCGGGGGGAGAGTTGCTTCCCGTAGAGGCCTCGTTGGCTTCGGGGAGCGGGTTGGTGCTGACGGGTCAGATGGGAGATGTGATGAAGGAGTCGGGCCAGACGGCGCTCTCCTTCGTGCGAACGACCCTACGCGAACTCGACGCCTTGCCGGGAGACCTTTCCTCCAGTGAGGTCCATGTTCACGTACCCGATGGAGCAACGCCCAAGGACGGTCCCTCGGCGGGAGTGGCCATTGCGACGGCTATTTTTTCGGTGGCGACCGGGACGGCGGTGCGCGGCGATGTGGCGATGACCGGCGAGGTCACGCTTCGCGGCAAAATTCTTCCGGTCGGGGGCGTGCGCGAGAAGGCCCTCGCAGCGCTTCGCTCGGGAATCACCGAAGTCGTTCTTCCGCGCCAGTGTATGAGCGATGTGGAAGCGATTCCAAGGGAACTGCGTCGCAAGCTGACTTTTGTCCCCGTTAGCGATATGTCTGAGGTCCTGAAGGTGGTGCTCTGCACGCCGCCAGACGTGAAGAGTCATCCCGTCTCGCTGGCAGCGAAGTCTCCCGCTCACGTCCACGCCTCCTTCAAGCCGCGCTCTTAGCCACGGTTCGCCTCGCAGGCGTTGTCCAAGGCGAGGAGCCGGGTCAAAGACTGGCCGTACCGGTGGGTGTTGTCTTGAACCGCATCAGGCGTCTATTGTGACGGCATGACTCGCGGACGGACGCTATCCGACTTGGGTGAGCCGGGCCTCATCGATCGAATTTCCCGAATGGCGCGCCGTCTCGACCAGAGCGGAGTGGTGCTCGGGATCGGCGATGACGCCGCGATTTTGCGTCCCCGGAAGAGCGAGGACTGGGTGACGAGTACCGATGCCACTGTGGAAGACGTCCACTTTCGTTGGTCCGAGCAATCGGCCTTCAACGTCGGGCGCCGGGCCCTGGTCGCCAATCTTTCGGACCTGGCCGCCATGGGTGCGCGTCCGCGGGGCTTCACCCTGGCTCTTGCGGCGCCGCCCGAATTGGAACTGGCTCGGTTCGACGGATTGCTTCGGGGGCTGCTTCGCGAGGCCGCGCTCCACGGTTGTCCCTTGGTGGGGGGCAACCTTGCCCGAGCGCGACAGACCAGCTTGGTGATCAACGTCCTCGGATGCGTTCCGCGAGGTCGTGCTCTGCGCCGAGACGGCCTTCGCGTGGGCGATCACCTCTTTGTAACCGGGGTGCTTGGGGCCGCTGCGCTGGCTCGAGCTCGAGTCGAGAGCCGGGGTGGACTGATTCGCCAACTTCCCGTTCCGCGCTTGGCCGCCGGCCAGGCCCTGCTCGGCCTCAAAGGGCGAGGTGCGTGTATCGATCTTTCCGATGGACTGCTCACGGACCTCGGCCATCTCCTCGCGAGTTCCGGGCTTGGGGCCGCGCTCGACACCGAGCGCCTTCCCCTGCCGAGGGGCTTCCGGCGAAATTGCCATGAGCTGAGCCTAAAGCCCCTGAGCCTTGCCCTCGGCGGCGGCGAGGACTACGAGCTGCTCTTTAGCCTGCGCGCCGGGACTGCAGCCCGGATTCCTTCTGAGGAGCTGAGCCGTCGGCTTGGAGTTCGGGTGACGCCGATCGGCAGGGTGACCGGGGGCATGGGAATTACGGGTGTGCCCGAAGCGAAATCGTTCCTTCACTATTAGTTCGAATAATGGTTTCGACGGGCTCGCGTCCTCAAAAATTCGAGGTTCAGCCTAAATTTCCCCGTCAGTCTCGCCTCGGGCTTCTATTCGCCGTCAAGCTGCGCAGCGAACGCGCCGATAACGGAGATAGTTCACACGCTTCGACTGAATTGGAGGGCTCGCCATGCAACGTATTCTAATCGCCGACGACGCGCCCTTTTCCCGGCAAGTGCTTCGCGAAATCATCGAGCCCTTGGGCTACGAAGTGGTCGCCGAAGCGGCGAGCGGTCTTGAAGCGGTGGAACTCTTCGCGTTGTATCAACCCGACCTTGTCACCATGGACCTCGTCATGCCCAAGGGTTCTGGGGTGGATGCGACGCGCATGATCTTGAATCGATTCCCGGCGGCACGAATCGTGGTTGTCGGTGCGCTGGGTCAGCAGACTCTGGTTGCGGATGCCCTCGATGCCGGTGCGGTGAATTCGATCGCCAAGCCCTATCAGCCCGAAGCGGTCGAACGCGTGTTCGCCCAAGAACTGGAGAAGACCGAAACGGACGCGCAAGCCCTCCGATTCGACTGACAGCGCGACCTTGCGCGTGTCCCGACGGCCGAGTTCCTGGTTGGAGAGACCCCGCCGCTCTTTGCCGGTTGTGGCTCCGTGTGGGGCGGCCGCTGGGGGGGTTTGATACCGTCCTCCCGGGTTCTTCAACGCTACTGTCTTCGGCCGGGCTGCTCTTAGCTGCCAGCCCCCGGGCCGGGCCGCGTGGGCCCCGGGGAGGCAAAGCACGGCGTGAACCAGGATCGAATTCGAAAACTCCTGTCGGAGGTCAAGCAGGGCGGGGTCTCGGTTGAGGCCGCCATCAAGGAGTTGTCGCGCTTACCTTTTATCGATACCGAAAGCGCGCGGGTCGATACCCATCGCGCGCTTCGCCAGGGCATTCCCGAGGTCATATTCGGTCTTGGCAAGACGCCTGCCCAGATCGCCGAGGTTGCGGCTGCCCTTACTGAAGCCGGGCAGCCGGTGCTGGTGACTCGGCTGGAGTCGGGGGATGCGAAGGAAGTACAGAAGGTCGTTCAGGGAGGTGTTTACGATGCGACGGCGCGGATTCTTTTTTACGGGTCCGATTCGGTGGACATCGTGGGCAAGGGGACGATCGCTGTGGTTTCTGCGGGTACGGCGGACTCGCCGGTGGCGGCCGAAGCCGCCGTCGTCGCTCAACGGTTCGGCAACCGGGTGGAGCGGGTGCAGGACGTCGGAGTGGCGGGGATCCATCGGCTGTTCGCCGCCGAGGAGATCCTGCGGGCGGCAAGGGTATTGATCGTCGTTGCGGGCATGGAAGGGGCATTGCCCTCGGTGGTGGGCGGCATGGTGGATAAACCGGTGATCGCCGTTCCCACCAGTATCGGCTACGGGGTTTCCCTGGGCGGGCTGACGGCGCTCTTCGGAATGTTGACCAGTTGCGCCTCCAATGTCACGGTGGTGAATATCGACAACGGATTCGGAGCCGCGTATGCCGCGACCCTCATCAACAGGCTCTAAGGTCGGCGCGAAGGCGCGCGCGACAAAGACGCGTGCAGAAAAGACCCGCGCGACAAAGACGCGTGCAAAAAAGACGCGCGGCGCGAAGGCGGGAGAAAAGACGCGTGCCGCGAAGACGGGAGTAAAGGCGGGAGCAAAGGCGGCAGAAAAGACGGGCACCAAGCCGCGCCGACTGAAGAAGCTTTCGGGGGGCGGGGGGGCTTCCGAGCCCCGAATTCTTCACCTCGATACATTCTCCGGAATTGCGGGAAACATGTTCGCTGCCGCGCTGCTCGATCTTGGGCTGGAGCGCAAACAGCTCGAACAGGACCTGGCCGGGCTCGGGGTGGATCACCGGCTCAAGCTAAGCCGGACCCGGCGCGGAAGTCTTAGCGCTCGCTTCTTGGAGGTGGTGGTCCCCGGGCAGACCCGGCTCCGCAAGCGCGGGAAGTCCGGGCACGCGCATCTTCACGCCCAAACAGACGCCCAAACAGACGCCCAAACAAGCGCCCAAACAAACGCCCAAGCGGATCACGCGCACGATCACGGCCCCCACGGCCCGCAAGCTGGGGGGAGTCGGAGCTATGCTGAGATTACGGATCTGATTGGGCGCGCCCGGCTCGCCGAAAACGTGCGAAACCGGGCGCTGGCGATTTTCGAAGCTCTGGGTCGGGCCGAAGCTCGGGTGCATGGCGTTTCCCTGGACGAAGTGCATTTTCACGAGGTGGGCGCGGTGGATGCCATCGTGGATGTCACCGCTGCCGCCATTGGAATCGAACGCCTGGGGGTGGTTCGAGTGACGAGCAGTCCGGTCGCGCTGGGGTATGGAATGATCGACAGTAGTCACGGAAGGCTTCCGCTGCCTGCGCCCGCCACCCTTGAACTCCTCAAGGGCATACCTACGGTGCCGGCCCATGTCGAATGGGAAACCGTGACGCCCACAGGGGCGGCGATCCTGCGCACACTGGTTGACGAATTTACTTCGATGCCCGCGATGACGGTGGAGGCCGTGGGCCTCGGCGCTGGAAACGATCGTCCGGGCCCGGTGCCCAATGTGTTGCGCGCGGTCATCGGTCGATCAAACGAAGGACTCGGTCGCGATCGCATTGTGGTTCTCGAAGCTAATCTCGACGATCTTGTTCCGGAACATTTTGACTACGTCATGGAGCGTCTATTTGCGGCCGGGGCGTTGGATGTTTCGATCCAGCACATTCAGATGAAGAAGAATCGCCCGGGCTTTCTCTTGCGGGTTTTGGCACGACCGGGGGATCGAATGGATCTTGCGGGAATTCTCTTCGCCGAGTCGGGGACGTTGGGCGTTCGATCCCAGGAATGGGAGCGATTGCTCCTCGATCGTGAAGAGGGTCGCGTCCAAACCCCCTATGGGCGGATTGCCGTCAAATGGGTGCGCGATATCAACGGTGCCTTGCAGGTTTCTGCCGAGTACGATGCGTGCAAGCGCGCGGCTCAACGCGCGGGCGTGCCCTTGCGCGAAGTGGTTCGTTGCGCCGAAGAAACGGCGCGGGAGCAAAACTCCTGAGCGAATCAGCACTGGGTGAATCGGTCGATGCCTCACCTTTCGATCTGCCAGGTCAAGGTCAAGTCGATGCAGCGGCTCTCTGCCTGCACGGGCTAACGGGAACACCCTACGAGGTGCGCCCCCTAGCGGTCGCCCTCGCAGCATGTGGCATCCGTGCCCGCGGTCCGCTGCTGCCGGGTCACGGCACTACGGTCGAAGAGTTGGCGAAGCTGCAGTATCGGGATTGGGTAGATGCGGTCCACGAAGAGTACGAAGGGCTGCGGACCCAGCACGCCCGGGTCTTTGTGGTGGGACTCTCCCTGGGTGGTTTGCTCGGCCTGGAGTTGGCCAGCCGAACGCGACCCGATGCCATCGCGGTGGTGGGTACGCCGTTGGGTTTTCGCCCGCCGATCCCCCAGTTGATCCCCCTGCTGAAGCGCTTCAAGTCTATGCTCGAAAAACGCGAAGGGTCGGATATTCGCGACTCCGAAGCGAGAGCCCGGCATCCTGGCTACCCCAGGATGCCGTTGGCGAGCATTCATGAACTGATCCGCTTGCAGCGCGTGGTGGCCCAGGGCTTGAAGCGAATTCAGGCCCCAGCGCTGGTGGCCCACGGTGCGCACGACCGGACGGCGAATTTTCGCGATGCGGACCGGATTCTCGCCGGCCTCGGATCGAAGAACAAAGAGATTTTGGTCTGCGCGAATTCAGCCCATGTGGTGCCCGTGGATCACGACGGCGGGCTGCTCGCCCAGCGCATAGCGGACTTCATGGTCGATTGTCTCGACGGTCCAGAGGGCACGGATCGGCCGGGGGAGGCGGGCATTGCTAGGGTGGGGGCCCAATCGGCGAACCCGCCTGGGGCGGGTGCAGATCTGAAGAAGGAGAACGGGCGATGAGCAGACCAGCGGGTGGCCTCGAGGGTAGGGCGGTCTTGGTAACCGGCGGCGGAACCGGCATTGGAGAGGGCTGCGCGGCGGCTCTCGCCGCGGACGGCGCAGCGGTCACGATCTGCGGTCGGCGCGAAGATGTATTGATCGCTGCGGCCAAGCGGATCGAGGCAGGAGCGGGCTGCGGCGGAAGCGTTCAGTACACCGTCGCCGATGTAACCGATGAAGAGAGCGTGGTGGCCGCGGTGGCCCAGGCTCTCGAGCCCACGGGAAAACTGGACGGCTGCGTGGCGAACGCCGGGGGCGGGGGGGGGATGGGTCCGTACCCAGTGCTGGAGACCGAGGAGTTTCTCCGGGTTCTGCACCTGAACGTGCTCGGCACGATGCTTTGCGTGAAGCATGCCGGCCCCCGCTTGGTTGCGGCGGGAGGCGGCTCCTTCGTGGGAATGTCTTCGCTCGCGGGCCATCTTCCGCATCCCTATTTCGGCGCGTATTGCGTGAGCAAAGCGGGAATCGAGGAGATGATGCGGAATTGCGCCAATGAGTTCGGGGCGCGCAAGGTCCGCTTCAACGCCATTCGGCCGGGTTTTATCGCCACTGAAATCATGCAGGGAATACCCAGGGACAGCCCGACCTATAAGAGCTATCTCGAGAACACTCCCATGGGGGGGGTGGGCGAGTCCGCCGATGTCGGTCAACTGGCGCGCTTCTTGATGGGCGAGGAATCGCGCTGGATCACGGGAACCTGCATCAATATCGATGGAGGTCATCATTTGCGGCGGGGGCCCGATTTCGGGCCGTTCATCGAACCCGCGTACGGCAAGGACGTAATGCAGGGCGAATCGCCCGGCTAGAAGAGCCCCGACTTCGGGTGTGCAATCGATTCACCCGATGGGTTTTGGACCAGGAATCCATCCAATGGAGACCGATCAGGAGCGGAGGGTTTGCCGCTTGGACGAAATCCCGGACGGGGACGCCCGGGGTTTTTCGCTGCCGGAGAAGGGGGGTCGGCCCCTCGGGTTGATCGTGGTCCGAATCGGGAGTGGCGTCCGGGTCTACGAGAATCGCTGCCCCCACCGAGGAACTCCCCTCGACTGGGCCCCAGACCGTTTCCTCGATGAAACCGGGAAATATCTGGTGTGTTCGACGCATGCGGCGCTCTTCCGGCTGGAGGATGGCGAATGCGTGAGCGGACCCTGTCCCGGGGAGTCCCTGGGAATCCGGCCCGCTCGAGTACGCGATGGCGTGGTGGTCCTTCTGCCTCCCAGAGCGGTTCTCGACCGCTCGAATCGGCTGAGCTAAAACCCGCTTCTGGATTGCGGGACAATCGGGTGTTTGATCGACATACGAAGGAGGAATCATGGGACGAATTTTGGCTTGGGTCGTGCTGAGTCTGGCATGCAGTGGATTTTCTGCGGCGGAGGAGACAAAGGGACAGGCGCCCCCCTACGCGGTGACCGAGGAGCGAGAAGCTTGCGCAAACCATGACCCACTGCGTCGCCCGTTCTTCGGCGATACCCATGTTCACACCACCTACTCGTTCGACGCCAATTCCCAAGACACACGCAATTCACCCCGGGACGCCTATCGGTTGGCCAAGGGCGAGAAGGTCGGCCTGCAACCCTACGATGCCGAAGGCAATGCTTTGCGGTCGGCGCAACTTCGTCGCCCTCTCGATTTCACGGCGGTGACCGACCATGCCGAGATGCTTGGCGAGATTCGGATCTGTCGGGATGAGTCGCTGCCGGGGAGCGACTCGGATTTCTGTTGGACGTACCGCCTCAACCCCATCAACGGATTTGGTCCCATGGCGTTTCGGAATCTCTTGCTGCGCGATCGATTTCAATTCTGTGGCGAGGACGGCGAGATATGCCGGGATCAGGCGATGGTGGTGTGGCGAGATATTCAGGCTGCTGCCGAGGAAGCCTATGATCGGAGTGCAGAGTGTTCCTTTACGAGTTTCGTGGGCTATGAGTGGACCGCTTCGGTGGGAAATGGTCTGAACCTTCACCGCAACGTGATTTTCCGAAATGAGCGCGTGCCGGACCTTCCCCCGAGTTGGGTGGAAACGCCTTCCGCGTACAATCTTTGGGAGCATCTCCAACGGGGTTGCGTCGACGGTGTGGAAGGCTGCGATGTTCTGACGATTCCGCACAACTCGAATTTGAGCGGCCCCGGCTTGATGTTTGCGTCGGCGAAGGTTCGCACACTGGGGGATCTCGACATGCCCGTGGATCGCGAAGAAGCCAGTCTGCGCCAGCGGTGGGAACCCCTTGTCGAGATCATGCAGCACAAGGGTGACTCCGAGTGCTTGCTGGGCGGAGAGACAACCGACGAAGCGTGTGGCTTTGAGAAGGTTCCCTACAACAGTTTCGCGGGGGTAGGGCGCATAGCAACCGAGGGGTCGCTGGTTCTGGGTCCCTCTCTACAACCGGATAAGCGGGGCATGGTTCGCGAGGCGCTGAAGAAGGGTCTCGTCATCCAGGGGCAGGTGGGCGAAAATCCGCTGAAATACGGAATCGTCGCGAGCACGGACACCCACCTCGGGACCCCAGGGCTGACCATTGAAGACGAAGCCAAGGGTCATGGAGGTGCGGGCGCGCGCAATGCGGCCGGTCTGCCCGACGATCTCGAATTCAATCCTGGTGGCTTGGCGGTGATCTGGGCCGAGGAGAATTCTCGAGATGCAATCTTCGCGGGCATGCAGCGTCGCGAAGCCTATGGGACAAGCGGAACTCGGCCGGTGGTCCGTTTCTTCGGGGGTTGGGACTATCCCGCCGAGCTTTGCGAAGGCACAGGCCTGGCCGCTGCGGGCTATCGGGGCGGCGTTCCCATGGGCGGAGATCTCTCGAAGCCGTCCGAAGGATCGGGAGCGCCGCACTTTATCGTGTCTGCGCTCCAAGACCCGGGAACCCCCCAAGTAGCCGGAACGCCTCTGCAGCGCGTGCAAGTGGTGAAGGGGTGGGTGAAGGATGGGGAGGCCCACGAAAAGGTCTACGACGTAGCGGGCGGAGAGAACGGAGCCAGCGTCGACACAGCGACCTGCGAGCGTAGCGGAGCAGGCGCACGCTCACTCTGCGCGGTCTGGGTGGATCCCGAATTTGATTCCGGAGAGAGCGCGTTCTATTACGCCCGGGTGCTCGAGAATCCGACGTGCCGCTGGAGTCAGAAAATCTGCGTCGACGCGAAAGTTTCTTGCGACGACCCATCGACGATTACGGCGGGGCTTGAGGGCTGCTGCAGTCAGGCCCATGTGCGAACCGTGCAGGAACGCGCCTGGACCTCGCCGATTTGGTACACGCCCTGAGTTTTCGAGGACCGTGGAGGTGTCTCGAATCCGAGACTACGGGTCTGCCGAGCGACTGATCCGGGTTTTCTTCCCGGCCGTCCCAGGCGTGTTTGAAATACTTTGGCCGGCCTCGGCGGGTTGCCCCGGCTTCCTCTGCTCTCGGAAATTTCTCGCTCAGCTGAAATTTCGAGTTCCGCCCGCCGTTTAGCCGCCCGGCTTCGCAGCGCAGACGGTCTCGCCCCTCTGGCTGTCTTTTCGTCGACGCCACTTCGGGGTCTAGGCGTCCTGCGCCGCGGTGCCCCGCTGGGCCGCAAGGTGCCGGCAAGGTGCCACAAAGTTGCCGCTCGGATGTATGCCGGCCATGGATCCCCCACCGTGCAACTCAATCTGGACCCGCCTTCGTGCCGATAAGAAATGGACGAACGTGATCCCCGAGGTGGGGACACCGGCCGTGGGCCGGAAAGCATGGAACCCCCGATCCATGGTGTCGGGGCTGGGCGGCAGACCGGATGCGCTTGACTCGAACAATGGAGAGGCCAATAAACCCGACCCTTGGGTCGGGACCGGGCCGCAGTCGCCTTTCGAGTTTGGCTCCAATGGCAGCTTGGGTCTGCCTGATTTGCGGAGCGCCCGCCGTTTTTCTCTTCTGGGAAGCCGGCTTTTCCGTCGGCGATGCGGGGGTTGCCGCTGCAGCCGTGGCCGCAAGTGTTCCCGACGCGCCCCTGCAGGCACTCCAAGAAGCCGTAAGAGGCGCTTACACCCACACCATGCTGGAGTGGATGACGCTGCTGTCGGCGGTCCTCTTTTGCCTGCTGGCGTACGCCCGATTTCGTCTCGAACGTGACTATGCGCTTCCCATCCTTGGCCTTGCCCTCGTTCTCGCCGGGCTGTTGACGGTATCTCGCGGTCTGGCGGACGATGGCCTGATCGCCGGCGATGAATCGACGGCGTCGCTCTTGCCCGTGATATGGGCCATCACCCGTAGCCTCGCAGCGGCCTTGTTGATTCTTGGTGTCGCTCTCGTGGTGTGGATGGAGGGTCGCAACCGGTTCGCCTATTCGTGTGCGTGGCTCATCGCTGCCAGCGCGGGGTTCGCGGGGTTGGCGCATGGCCTCACATCCCGGCTTGCCAATTCCGATGTTCTCGCTCAAGACTCAACGCTGGCTCAGTCGATCGTGCAACCCATCGAGGCCCTGCCCATCGCGATCTACGTGGCGGCGCTCTTCCTGGTCTACCCCCGGTATCTCGCGGTTCGCAGTGATGCTCTTTCAGCCGCATTTGCCCTCTCCCTGATTCCGCGTATCGCTGCCGAGTTTTACAAGACCTTTTGTTCGACCAGTTTTCTCGACTCCGCCTTCAACATCGCCCACGCCCTCGACACCATGGCCTACCTGTTTCCCGTGGGCGGCCTTCTGTTCGACTACTTTGAGACCTTCCGTGAGTTGGAACAGAAGACAGAACGGCTAAATGAACAGGGTCAAGAATTCGAGGCTCAAGCCAAGGCCCTGGATCAAGAACGAATAAAGGCCGAAGAGGCGAATCGAGCCAAGAGTGAATTTCTGGCAAATATGAGCCACGAAATCCGCACTCCTCTTACAGCGATGGTCGGGTACGCCGAACTCTTGACTCGGCCTCGGCGAGAATCCGGCGATCAAGAAGCGTGGATGAAGGGCCTTCGCCGGGGGTCCAATCATCTTCTTGCGCTGGTCAATGACATACTCGATCTCTCGAAGATCGAAGCAGGGAAAATGCAGGTTTCAATCGCGCCGCAGTCACCCCTCCAGATTGCGCGCCAGGTCGTTCAGTTGATGCGACCTCAGGCCAAGGAGAAGATGCTGTACCTCTCGCTGGAGATGGCGGGAAACCTTCCCCGCACCATTGCGACCGATGAAGTTCGCCTGCGACAGATTTTGGTCAATCTCGTTGGAAACGCGGTGAAGTTTACCGATACCGGCGGCATCACTATCAAAATGCGGATGCGCAAGCAGGCCCGAGAGTCCGCGCTTCTGGAGATCTCGGTCAAGGACACGGGAATCGGGATCCCCGAAGATCAGCTAGCGGACATTTTCTCTCCGTTTACCCAAGCCTCGGAGCAACTGCACGAAGGCACGGGGCTGGGTTTGGATATTTCGGTTCGAATGGCCGAGTTGCTCAACGGCAAACTTTCTGTTCAGTCCACTCCAGGGCAGGGCAGCACATTTACCGTGGGTTTGGATGTTGGGCCGATGGCGAGCTTGGACATGGCTGAGCCTTCCGAATTGGCGCAGACGCCAGATCCATCGTTTGCGGCGAATAACGCGGCGGACGTCGACCTGCGTTTTGAGGGCCGTCGTTTGTTGGTGGTGGAGGACGGTCGGGACAATCAGAGAATTCTTCGTTTTCTCCTTGAGGAATCGGGAGCCGAAGTGGATGTGGCTGAAGACGGCAAGCAGGCACTCGATTGTGTGATGGCGGCGGAAAAATCGTACGACCTGATCTTGATGGACGTGCAGATGCCCGTCATGGATGGCTACGAGGCTACAGCCGAATTGAGACGTCGAGGATTCAGTTCTCCGATCATCGCGATTACTGCCTATGCGCTGGCTCGAGACTTGAAGAGGTGCCTTGCGGTGGGGTGCAACGACTTCGTCACGAAGCCTCTTGTCCCCGGACAACTAATGAACACCCTTCACCGTTGGCTCGGAAGGGATACGCCTTCCTGTCTTCCGGGTGCTGCTCTTTCGAGTGCAGTCTCGAAGGGTTCGGGTTCGGGCAGAGAGCAGCGATTCCGCGCACTCGTCGATGGTTTCCTTGCAGAAATTCCCGAGAAAATCAGAGCGATCGAAGCTGCTCGTTCGAACGGTGATATCGAATCCTTAAGGACCCATGTCCATCAGATTAAGGGTTCAGCGGGGAGTTACGGTTTTCCAAACGTAAGCAATTGCGCTCGGAGATGTCAGGAACTCTTGCGGGTCGAATCCGGGACGGATGAATCCAACCGTCGGCTGGATGAGTTCCTGTGCCAACTGTCGGAACTAGTGAACCGCGAGTGAGTCCGAGGGGAGTGACTCCAGTCAGTCACTCAGTTAATTGGAAAAATTATCCGGTCAAGGGCGGGGGGAGACAGGGGAAATGGTTCGACGAAGCGGTTCAAAAAGCGTGCTCTTGATCGATGACGATCCGCATATCCACGATTTGGTTGCTTTTCATCTGGAGGATCAAGTAGGCAGCATCGTCAGTGCCCATGATGCGAGTTCGGGCCTTTCGCTGGCCATTCAGGAATCTCCAGCGTTGATTCTTCTCGATATCAGGATGCCCGATGAAGATGGAGTTTCGCTTTGCCGAAGACTCCAGAACATTCCGGAAACTCGAGATATTCCGGTTGTATTTCTTACCGGTTGCGAGGAGCAGGATCAGTTGGCACAAGCATTCGATGCAGGCGCTGTGGACTACATCAAAAAGCCGATTTGTCGAACTGAGTTACTTGCGCGGGTCACGGCGCGGCTTCGTGCAAAGTCCAATTTGGACAGGATACGCGAGCAGGCACGGGTCGATGGTCTCACCGGACTCGGAAACAGGTCTGCTCTAGACGAGAGCTTGCTGGAACGAAGCTCAAATTGGGACAAGGACGGTTTGAGCTTCAGCCTTGCGATCCTTGATCTGGATCATTTCAAGAAGATCAATGATGAGCACGGCCACCGCATGGGGGATCAGGTTCTCTCAGCGGCCGCCAGCTCGTTCGCACGAATTAGTCGCCCCTGCGACAGCCTCTTTCGGTATGGGGGCGACGAGTTCGTTGTAATTATCCCCGGAGAAGATTCATCCGATGCACTTCGGATTGTGCAGCGCATGGTCGAATCCGTAGATCGAATAGTCCTTCCTTCTCCGAGGGGTGAAGTTCGAGTGACCTGTAGCGCTGGCTTGATTGCTCCTTATGAAAGCCAGGCGATACTCGAGTTGAGCCAGGTTTTGGAATTCGCCGATCAAGCGCTCTACCACGCGAAGAGACTCGGCAGAAACCGTGCAGTTTCGTATTCGGAAATCGCTTGAGTGCAGCGTTCAGTATTTGAGGAATCGCATTCAAAGCAGAGAACTCCAGACGGAATGCCGACATAAGGTGCGTTCGTGTGTGAACTGTTTTTCCATAGTTGACTACTAGTTAACTATTTCCGGCACTAAAATTCCTTGAGACAACATGAGGGTTCTGTGCAGAGCATGCGCTGATTCGGATCAAGATGGTTATTTCGGAATGGTATTGAGTTCTTCTTTTTTTTCCCTTCATCCACGGCACGGGGATTGCAAATTTATAAGGTGAAGCGACATCGGGCGAAATTGAGACTTGCAGAGGAACTGCCGATCAGTTTCGTCCGGGTTATGAAGCTAGATAGCAATCCTGAAATGGATAACGAGGAAGACTGCAGATGGAATCGAAATCGACCAATGGTTATCGTAACAATGTTGGGTGCCTGAAATCCGGAAGTCATGATTTTTCTGGAGGAAGTGACCAGAAGCATGTTCTCATTGCGAACCTTGATCACCGAATGGCCGAGTTTCTGCGGGCCTCCCTGGAGAAGCACTCGATTAGTGTTGAGATCGAAGCGGATATATTCGACGCGATTTTCGGAGACTCAGAAAAGAAACGTGACTGCGTCATCATGGAGGCCAATGGTGCGGTGATGAGGGAACTCTTCGAGAGTTCGGCCATAGAGATTCCGATTCTGGCGATTGTCGACGAAAGTACTGTTGATGCACGGGTTCGGGCCTTGGATTCGGGAGCAGATGACTGCCTTAAAAGCCCTTTCGCGATCAGCGAGTTGGTTGCCAGGATTCGGGCGCTTTCCCGACGCCCCAAGCGGACTTCGGCAACAGAATTTGACTCTCATGATTTGCACGATTTCGAATACATCAAGGATCTTAAATTGGTCAAGCGGAGCGATCGCAACGTGTCCTTGACCCACACGGAAGATGTGATTCTCGGCCTGTTGCTTCAAAGCATTGGAAATGTTCTGGATTCGTCTGAACTGGCGTTCAGGGTCTGGGGCTCGAGGGGCGGAGACAAGACCAACCTCGTGGCCGTCCATGTGGCGAATTTGCGGAGAAAGATCGATCGGGGTCATCCCTACCGGTTGATTCACACCGCGCGCGGTCGAGGGTATTTTGTCAATACCCGGGAAAAGCTCAACAGTATCCGCTCCGCATCAATGGAGAAAATGGCCTTCAGGTAGGCGAAGGACGGACCGCGTTTACGCGGGTCCGTGAATCAGAGTGCCTCAAAGTGTGGAGAGGGTCGGGGTGAGAATCCACAACTTATTGTCGCTTGTGCTGCGCTAGGCGGCTGACCTTCTCGACTCTGTTAGTAACGCTGTTAGTAACTCTGTCAGCAACTCTTTCAGCACCGGCGTTCTCGACGGGATTCGGCCTTGAGTCGCGCGCTCAGCATCGCGAGGCCTAGGAAAACCAGCGAGGCCGTACCGGGTTCAGGAATGACGTAAAAGTTTGCTTCGCCGTAGTGGACCAGGAGCGGAGTTCCGTCAAGGAGGTTATCGGCGCTCCCGGGGCCAGCCAGAGGCCCTGCCGCGATCCCCGTCGCCACCGGTGAACTGAACACGCTCACGGGACCTGTGCTTTTAGCGATCAGAGTCAGCGTGCCGATTGATTTTCCTCCCGAGACGCCGAACAGCGGCTCGAGTTGAAACCAACCCCAGGAAATGAACGCACCGGAGTTCGATGGGGTGAAGTCGGCGATTAAGGGCTGGGGCCCATCGCTCGCAAACGAAAAGGATACGAGTTCTACGGCAGCCGCATCCCAGTCGATTTTGATCGATCCGCCCATGAAGAGGTTCGTGCAGTCGATCTCTAGATCGACGTTGAAAATCGCCTCCTTTTCAATCGCGTAAGACGAGCCGCTGAGGATGACGCTGTTAAAAGTTTCCCCGTGGGATGTGTCCTCTGACGAAGCCTGGCCAAGGGGCTCATCGGAGTCCAGGCTCGAGGCGGTTTGGACGAAGAAGACGAGTAGCGCCAACGTGCTGATCGCGATTGACGTTGTCTTTTTGATATGGCGGATGAGAGCCTTCATAGCTTTCACGGACCTCAAGAGTCAAACTGGCCGAATGAATCTTCGACCTGCCCAGAATGGGTGCCACCGTATCAGCAGTTCATTAAGGGCGGACAAAGTCCGAAGGGAGCGGAACTGCGGCCGGAGCAGGACTACTCGGGTTTTGGCAATGAATTCGTACTGGCCCAGAATCTTGGCCGCAACTCGTCGGAAAAGGCAGACCAACTCGTGCTTAAAATCCATCAGCTCGGACCAGGAACAAGTTTTAGGACCCTCAAAATAACGGACGAGAAATCGGGTCTCTTTGTTTGCGCAGCGGCTCGAGTCGATACCCCAATGGCTTCGTTTTTCCACCCATCGAGCAACTGCGGTGCGCTAGGTACGAATGCTTAGAATCGGTCCTGCTGAATTGGCTCGGCAGAACCATGGGCACCGACAGATCATACTCTGTGCTACAGAACAGAGGGTTTTAGGCACCGTTGGTCTCGCGACGATCACAAACAAGGGAGGCAAATCATGACGGCTTCGAACGGAGAAGAGGCTCAAGGTGGAGTAATCCAAAAGGACAGCTCTGAGAACTCGATAAGTCGGAGGGCCCTGTTGGCGGGAACTGCTGCTCTTGCCGTC
>DUCH01000286.1 GCA_012959865.1 Myxococcales bacterium
TCCCCGTGGCCGCACGGTGACACCCGCCTGAAACCGGACAATCCGCCGGCCATGCCCCTCGCTCCTTCACCTTCTCGCCCAGTCGCCGAACCTCTTGTGAATCCGTGGTGCTCATCTCGGCCCAAATGCTGCCTCGAGACAGTCCCAAAAGGCCCCCTTTCGGCCCTTCCATCACAGCGGCACTGGCAGCGGGGCTCGGCAGGCACGTGATCAGAAGATCAGCCGACTCGGCCACGGCCCTCGGGTTCGCGCCCTTCAGGGCACCGGCCGCGAGCAAAGGGGCTTCAGCCTCCGAGTCGAGGTCGAGGACGGTAAGCCCGATCCCCGCTCTCAGAATGCTTCCCGCTAGTTTTGCGCCGACATTTCCGAGACCGATGAAGCCAACCGACAATTCGTTGCTCACAGAGAAACCCCTTTGCTCAATCCATGGCGATGCCGGCTCTTTGGGACCCGAAGGCTAAATGACCCTCGGGCTGCTTACCAGTTCGACACCCCGGACCGCGAACAAAAATCCCCGTGGACCGAGTGACCGAGGCTATTCAAGATCAGTGGAAGTCAAGATCAGTGGAAGCGAATGGGCGTTGGTCATGCTCTTCGCATGCTGGGCGACGATCTCGGCCAACTGCTCCGCTCGTTCGAGTTCAGAGTAGACTCGACGAGCGTGAGCAGAGCACCCGTCACGCAAGGGGAGCTGCGGATCCGGGCTCAACCAGACATGGCAGATCTCCCGAATTTCCTCCCAGGCCAATATCTGCTTCTTCCTGTCTTCCCGGCAAAATGACAATCCGGCTGATTCAGGTGAAATGAACCCTCTGGTGTCCACCCCACCCCAAAGCATGGCCCAGGATACCCCTGACTCCGGAACCAAGAACCCGCAGAGGACCACCTCAGTCA
Organism: Myxococcales bacterium; assembly: GCA_012959865.1. Taxonomy (GTDB): domain Bacteria; phylum Myxococcota_A; class UBA9160; order UBA9160; family UBA4427; genus JAZXM01. The sequence continues at coordinate 895 of DUCH01000286.1, forward strand.
TCGCCTACGGACCCCGGCCCGCTATCGCGATTCCCGATTCCCCCTCTTTGGTCGACATCATGCCGGTGCAAGGGCAGAACGGGCCTTGGAACTTCCTATTTCCGCATGCGTCCTTAACCAACCCCGATTCTCCCCAGGCCGAGGTCAAAGCGCATGAGCCCCGTCGAGAATATCGCCAAGTTAAGGTCGCAGTTGCCTGCGCGTTGTACACTAAAGCTGGAGCGCCCCACATTCACTTCACCTTAATCATGATCGGCGATAATGGGCCTGTCGTCGCCCAAATCTCGATTATGAGTAGCCCGGAATCGGACGCCCGAGCGTCGCTTCAAAACGCATCGGTCGCAGGAGGAACTCGCCGTCCCATGTCCAGCCTTGCCCGGAAACTCTTCGGACCGATGAGCGTTCTCCTGTCGGCGATGCTCCTCTCGGGCCACGCGAGCGGGCAGATGGCGCCGCCCCCCGACTGGTCGGCGGTGGAGACCTTGATCCGGACCGACGGCAGTCTGGGCCCGGGCGGGACCCTAACCGCCGAGACCGAGTTCCCCGGCGTTTTCGTGATCGGCGAGGAACTCGGCACTTCGTTCGGCCAGAATCTCTTCCACAGTTTCGAAAGCTTCAACCTCGGCGCTGGCGACACGGCCAAGTTTACAGCCAGTCGGCCTTTCTCCAGCGTCGTCAGCCGCATCACCGGGTCGGCGCCCTCTTACTTGAACGGACAGATTCGCTCGGATATCTCGGGTGCAGACTTCTATTTCTTGAACCCGAGCGGCGTCTTCTTCGGGCCCGGCGCCTCACTCGACGTACCGGGCGCCTTCTACGCGAGCACGGCGGATGACCTGGAATTCAGCGACGGCCGGGTTTTCGCCGCCCGGCCCGGAAGCGACCCCCCGCTGCTGTCCATGGCGAATCCCGCCGCCTTCGGCTTCTTCGGCCAGGCGCCCATTGGCCGGATCGGGGTGGACGAGAGCAACCTGCGCATGGCCCCCGGGCAGGCCCTGACCCTGGTAGGCGGTGACATCGAAATCTCGGGCGGCTTCTTACAGCAGGGAGTTCTGCGCGCCCCGGGAGGAACGGTCTCACTGCTGGCGGTGGCTTCGGCGGGCAAGGCGCGGTTCGACGCGAGTGATCCATCTGGGGGCATCGACTCCCTCTCTTTCGCCTCCCTGGGCGCGATCGAATTGAACGAGCTGGCGTTTATCGATACCCGGAACTACGGGTCCGATTCCAACGGGGCCCTTGAGATCCTCGATTTTGGCCCGAGTGGTGACGTCTTCCTCACCGCCGACTCCGTGCGCCTATTGGAATTCTCGCTGATCAACACGCGCTCTTACGGGATCGGCGGTTCGGGAAACGTGAACATCGAAGCAGGCGACTACATCCAGGATTGGAGCGACATCTGGACAGACGCCCAGCAGCTGGGCTCATTTCGCGATTTCGGGGAGGGCAACGCCGGAAACGTGCGCATCCTCGCATCCCGCAGTGCTCGTCTCGTCGATTCGGGTATCAGCGCTTCGATTTTCGTCCTCGATCCAGATGACCCGCCCACGAGCAGCGCCGGCACCATCGAGATCAGGGTCGGCGAAGGCCCAGCCACGGGCAGCGGCGACGCACCCCCCGCCCAGCCCGACCTTCGTCTGAGCAACACCCAAATCCAGATCGTGAATGCGGGATCGGGCTCGGGGGGGGCACTCGAACTCTCGGCCGAGGAGTTGGTCATCGAAAGCGGAAGCCTGCTGGGCTCGCTCTCGACCGGCACCGGCGCGGCCGGCTCGGTCTCTCTCCTCGGTCGCCGCTCGATCGCGCTGCACGACAGCGGAATCAATGCGGGAAGCCTGGGAGCCGGGGCCGGCGGCGAGATTCGGCTGGAAGCCCCTGACATCGCACTGGCGGGTAACGGTCTCCTTGCGGCCTCGACCTCTGGATCGGGCAGCGGGGATCGAGTCCTGCTTCTCGGCGAGCGAATTCGGCTCACCGGGGGTTTCGGCATAACCACGATCAACAGCTCTCTCGGGCCCGGTGCCGGGGCGGGAGCCGATATCGAGATCCAGGCGAGTGAATCCCTCCTCCTCGAGGATGTCGGCCTTTTCTCCGCCACCTTCGGAGACGGCGATGCGGGGAATATCACGATTTCAGGAAACGGGATTACGAACCCGGACGTAAGCATTCTCGGCGGCGAGATTGGTGCACTCGCAGTTGCGGAATCAGGCCCGACTGTAGGGAACGCTGGAAACATCAGCGTGAGGGCCCGCACGCTCAGCATGGACGCGAGCCCGAATAGGTTGACACTCGTAAACGCCGGCACAGCATTCGCCGAGAATCTCGGCCAGGGAGGCGATATCGTCCTGGAAATCGATGAGCGCATCGACATTTCTTCGGGCGCCCATATCTCGAGCGGGGTCTGGGGCCAGGGCGAGGGGGGAGCGGTGCGCGTGACGTCCCCCAACGCCACGATGACCGTCGAGGGCTCGATCGACACGTCCACGTTCGGCTCGGCACCAGCGGGAATCATCGAGATCGACGTCAAGAGCCTCGAGATCCGTGATGGAGGCTTTCTCGCGGCGATTGCCAACAGCGAGGGTGCCGGCGGTGACATCGATATCCGGGCCAGCAAATCCGTCGAGATCAGCGGGCGGTCCAGCTTGAATCAGCCTTCGAGAATCACCACCGAGGCCAGCGGTGTCGGCGCAGCCGGATCCATTTTTGTCCAGACGCCCCGGCTGACCCTCG
>DUCH01000287.1 GCA_012959865.1 Myxococcales bacterium
AGCTCGACGATCTCCGCTCCCTGGGATTGCTCTGAGGGTTCGATGGTTTGGAGTCGCCTGCGGGCGCTGATCAATTCATTTTCGATTTCCGCCGCGCGCCCCGCGGCGCGATCGCGTGCAGCCACCGCGTCTTGGGTCTGTCGAGCGTATCGCCGCTGATTGGCCCGATTGTACGCGTAGAGGCCCCAGAGGAGGAGCGACGCGTAGGTGACCAATATCCCGTTGGCGAGCAACGAGGTATGAGGAACCGAGACCGTGACGTCGGTGGAGGCCGGCAGTAATTCAACGGCTTGACGCAAAACGTCGGTGGGCTCGAGCCCCTCTTGTTGCGGCCGAATGCGGCCATGAACGTAAATCCAGCTGATCCCATCGGCCCCCAGTACCAAGCTTGTCACCCGGATACCGCCGACTGTGATCCAGGGAGAGCGCTCGACGAGATCCCCCATGGCCTGCTGAATCTGAGTCGCGACGGGGGTGCCGAGCTCGGTGACGTGGGCCGCTTCGACGGCAAGGCGCCCAAAGTGTTGGTCTAGAGCAATCTCCGCCAGGCGAATGGTCGAGGTATAGAGCACCAAAAATGCGAAAACCGCGACGTAGATCACTCGGAAGGAGAGGATACGAGTTTTTGCGAGCCCCCCAGCGCGGCGGAAGGTTTTCTTCGTCGAGGCGGAGCTCATTTCTAAGCCGGACGCATCACTCATAAGCGCCGACAGGATACCGGGGCTGAGGGAGAGGGCCAGCAAAAGGCGAGGGTTCTGGGGGGCGGCCGGCTGTTCGCCGGGGCAGGGAAAGTGCTTGCCGGGTCAGGACAGCGTCTCTCCGAGGAGCTATTTTGGCGAGATATGAGAGTCGTCGATCTTGATCGGGACATGAGCGATGTGATTCCCACCGGCCTGACGCCGGACAGTGAATTTCTGTTTGACCGGATGACCCGAGTCACGTTGGACCGGGCCGAGCCGGGTCCGGATCAATGGATTCTCGACGTGGCCAGCGGGGTGGGGCAGGATTCGATTGCGCTCGCAGCGCGGGGGGCACGGGCGGTTGGGGCCGAACCCTCGGGGCGGATGACGGGAATGGCGCAACTCTTCGCCGCTGACAAACCGGGCCCGATGCCCGAGTGGGTTCGGGGTTGGTCGGATAAGCTTCCCTTTGCTCCCGGGTCTTTTGATGCGTGCATTTGCAAGGGGGCGATGGATCACTTTGACACCCCCGAGTCGGCCATATCCGAGATGGCCCGGGTCACGAAAACCGACGGCAGAGTCGTGCTGGCCATCGCCAACTTTGAGTCGCTGGCGTGCCGAGTGGGCCGCGCCCTCGACGACCTGCGACAGGATGTTTTGGGCTTGGGTCCTCTTCGGGAGCGCCGGGGCTACGATGCCCCCAGTGATCACTTTACCCGCTATGAGCCCGAACTGATTCGCGAGCAAGCCGAGAAGAGCCTAGTCGTGGAGAGCGTGGATGGGATTTCGATGGGCTGGGGCATGCCCGGCTGGTCGAAGTGGATGACCCGGATTCCGAGGCCAGTGGCCGACGCAGCTGTACGGGCGATGGATCAAATGGGGCGTCATTGGCCCGGGCTGTCCGACGTGATCGTTCTGGTGGGAAGACCTCGGCGTTCGTCGAGGACCTCGGCGTAACCGTCGGCGGTGGCGCTGGCCACCTGTCGCCAGGACAGGTGGGATTCGACTCGCTTGCGCGCGCTCTCGGCGAGATCACGCCGCTGGTCCGATGAGCGCATGAGTTCGCGAATTCCGCTGGCCAGGGCTTGGGCGGAATCCTTGTCCACCAGGAGGCCCCCCCTGCAGAGCGCCATCACTTCGGGGAGCGCGCCTACGCGGCAGGCCACCACGGGAGTCCCGCATGCCATGGACTCCACGGCGGGCAGGCCGAAGCCCTCATAGCGCGAGGGAACTACGGTGAGGGCTGCTCGTCGGTAGAGATTCACCAGCACATCGGCTTCTACCTGGCCAGTGACATTCAGCCTGTGCATGACTCCGGCCTCTCGTGCCCACTTGAAAACGTCATTGTCGGGGTGGTTGTTGTCCACCAGCGTCAGGGTGAACTTTTCGGGGAGGAGAGCGAGCGCCCCAATCATGGTGCGCACGCCCTTGTTGGGGTCACTGGCTCGACCCACGCAGAGAAGTTCGGTCTCGCTCCGAGCTGTGTCTGGGGCAGGGCAGTAGAAGTCGGTGTCGAGACCGTTGAGGACATTGCGCACGCGATGCGGGGGCACGCGGAAATCTGCGGTGATGGTTCGCGCACTTTCCTCGGAGGACGTGAACACGCGGTCTATGCGTCGGGCCACCCGGGCCTGCATGCCCACTGGGTAGAAGGCCATGGAACCAATTCGGTCGCGAAAAGTTTCATCGCGGATCAGCGACGCGCGTCGATCCACGCTCAGGGGGTGATGGATGGTGGTCACCACCGGGAGCCCCAACGCCTTGAGACCGAGGACCCCGTAGCCGAGGCACTGGACGTCGTGAATCAAATCCCACCGTTCGCCCGCGCGAAGTCGCTGGGCCAGGGCGCGAAACGCTCGCAGGCTGAAGGCCATGGGTTCGGGGAGGAAGCCCAGGCGGCTGGCGCCGAGTTCGTAGAGGTTGAGGGGGTTGAGTGCGGCCGCCGCACCGCCCTCGGGGAGCATGCCCGCGTGGTCGCGCGTGAACCAGCGAGCCCAGTGTTCCCGGTTGGGGAGGGTCTGGACGCTGTTCGCGAACGGCATGGGGTCCGGGTACGGAGGACCCACCACGACATCCACCTCGATCCCCAGTCGGGACAATTCCCGTGCCAGGAAGTACAGGTAAATGCCCTGACCGCCGCATGTCATGTTGCCCCGGTAGGCGATGAAACAGACCCGTTCAGGCCGTGTGCCCTCAGCCAATGGACGATTTCTCGGCGTACAGAATCAGGCTCTTGGGGCAGATGCGATTGAGGATCTGTTTTTCGATGCGATCCATTACGGGCGAGCCCGTGATCTGAATCAGAAACTTTCGGTATATCCGAACCAGAGCGCTGTCATCCGCCGACGGGAGGTTCATGATGGATCGGAGTACCCAGTAGGGCGTATGGAACCCATGGGCGAAGCCGACGCCGACGGTACTGAGTCCAGCCTTCGCCAGGCCTTGGGCGAGTTTGCGGGGTTTGAAGATTCGAATATGGCCGCCCGGACTCTCGAAGTAGTCGTCTCCCAGTCGTAGATAGAGATGTTCGCTGGTCGTCGTGGGGATCGTGATTGCGAGCTTTCCCCCAGGCCGGGTGACCCTTGCGAGTTCCCGCACGGCTCCGACGTAGTCATGGACATGCTCCATGACCTCAGAGCAGATGATCCGGTCGAAGGTGTTGTTCGCGTAGGGGAGGTGGAAAGCATTCCCTTGGTTCATTGCGCCCAGGGAATTGAGTTCACCGGCGCGACTCCGCAGGCGACGGGAGGCAAGTCTCAGCGAGTCGAAATCGAGATCGAGCCCCACGACTCGGGCGCCGCGTTCGAGGCAGCCAAAGCAGTGTCGCCCCTCGCCGCACCCCGCGTCCAGGACGAGGGCGCCGGGCCGGACGTCAAGCCGCTCGAGATCGACGGTGAGAAGCACGCAGCGTCTCCTCGAAGATGTCGACGAGGCGGGAAGCCGCGTCGCTCCACTGGAATACGCGCTCAACCCGCTTGCGGGCCGCACGGCCGATTCGGGCAGTCTTCTCCGGATCCGAGAGGACATCCGCCATGGCGTTCGCCATGGCCCGGGCATCGCGCATGGGCACTAGCTGTCCGGCGTGTCCGTCGGTGCCCACGACCTCGGGCAGGGCGCCCGCCGCATTTGCGATGACCGCAAGTCCGCACGCCATGGCCTCGCTGGCCGGAAAGCCAAAACCCTCGAAGAACGAGGGCACAATGGCGACTCGGGCCGTGGAGTACTGTTCAACGAGTTCCTCGACGCTGAGCATTCGGTCGACGATTTTTACCCGGTCGCGCAGCCCGTACTTGGCAATCAGGCGGGGTACGAGACCGTCCTCGGGGATCCGGCCATCCACGATCTTCAGGGTAATTTCCTTCGGCAGGAGCGAGAGCGCTTCGAGCATGGTGCCGATGCCCTTCTTGCGGTCCTCGGTGCGCCCGACGAAGAGCATGTCGGTTTCCTTCTCGACGCTAGGGATCGGCCGGAAGAGATCGGTGTCGGTGCCGTTGTAGACAACCGGCACATTCTTGCTTGGAATTCCGAAGTAGCGCTCGATTTCCCGAGCCGAAGCCTGGCTGACCGTGACGATCCGGTCCAGGCGTGGGGCCACTTGTTGCTGCATAAAGAGAGGGAAATAGAGCGTTCGCTTGATCTTCTTGATGAGCCTGGGATCGATGGAGTAGTCGGCTTCTCGGTCGATGTGCAGGGGATGGTGGATGACCGAAACCACAGGAGTGCCCATGGCGCGGATACCCAGCAGGCCCCACGCGAGGCACTGATTGTCGAACACGATGTCGAAGCCGTGACGCTCTTGAAGCGTGGGCCAACGTCGCATCAGACGAAAACCGAAAGTCTGCATTTCGGGGAAAACGCCGAGTCGTGAGACGCCCAACTCCCAGAGGCTCAGAGGCTTGAGGAGGGAGAGGGGCTGGGCCGGATTGAAAAAATCGGACATCTCACCGGCGAAGACATTGTCGTTGGGGATCTCATGCAGGGGAATCCCCGATGCGAGTTCGGGGAGGGGCGGGCCTGCGAAGACATGAACGTCGTGGCCCGCCTTCTGCCACTCCCGCGCCAGATAGGCGGCATAGATCCCCTGGCCGCCACAGAACATATTTCCGCGATAGGTGAGCAGTGCGATTCGCATAACTGGGCGGACTCAGGCCGATTCGCCGGCGCCCGAGGCTTCGGACCCCGCATCGCCGACTTCGGACTCGGTGACGAGCACTTCGGGAACCGGGTCCGCTTCGACCTGGATGGTGGCGATCGTGTAGCCGACCCAGCCCGCCAGACCGAGGACAAAGAGGGTCAAGATCGCGACGGGAAGGGCCACCGCCCAGTAGCTGTGATTCAGAAGGCCGATGACGAAGAGAAAAGCCAGTCCGCCTGCGGCGCCGCAGATGGCCCAGCCCTGGATGCGCGAAGCTTGGTTCATGGTGCTGTTTACTCCGAAAACTCGAGATGACCCGCTCTGCGGTCGGACTGTCCAGCCCGGGTCCGCCTCGGCTTCCCTTCGGATCCGAAAGACCGAAGCGAGGGAGGGAGATCCAAGTCGTGGCGCGACCGATCAGCGGGCCAGGGGGGGGGAACGAGCGGGCTATGGTGGGCAATTGAATAGGAATGTCAAGGAGTTGACCAAGGGCCTCATGAAAGTTTCTGAAGTTTGCACCGGTCGGGTGGAGTCGGAAGGCTGAAATTCGGTCTAAGATCCCGGCCATGCTGGTCATTGGTCTTATGTCGGGGACGTCAGCCGACGCGGTTGATGCCGCGCTGGTCGAATGGCCTGGGGGTACAGCGACCCGGCCCTTCTTATTGCGCGCATACCGGGAACTGCCCTTGGGCCGGTCTGAGCAGGCCCGGGTGCACGCGCTCGCGGCGGGCGAGGTCGACTCCGGTGAGGCCATGCGCGAGTTGATCGATCTGGACCGGATTCTCGGCGAGCGCTTTGCCGAGGCAGCGATGGCGGTGGCGGACGCGGCCGGGGTCCCGCTGGATGATATCGATGGCATCGCCTCCCACGGCCAGACCATCGCCCACCATCCGGAAGTTGGGGGCACGCTGCAGATCGGTTCGCTCGCGCTCATCGCCGAGCGCACCGGCTGCCGGGTGATCGGTGACTTCCGCCCCGGGGATATGGCGGCTGGCGGGCAGGGCGCACCCCTTGCGCCCTTCTTCCACCACGCGGCGTTCGCCGTCTCCGATGAGAACCGGCTGATTCTCAACTTGGGGGGCATCGCGAATATTACCTGGCTGCCCGCAGCAGGCGATCTCGACCGCGTTGTGGCCTTCGATGTGGGACCGGCGAACAGTCTTGTGGATGGCGTGGTCGAACTCATCACCGAGGGTGCCGAGGCGATGGATCGCGACGGTGCGCGCGGGCTTCGCGGGACGGTCTCTCAAACATTTTTGAGCGAACTCTTGCGGGATGAATATCTCTCTCAGGCCCCGCCAAAGTCCACCGGCCGGGAACGCTATGGCCGAGCGCGTTCGGCGGAGATCCTGGCGGAATGGCGAAGCGCGGAACCTCAATCCTCGGAGGATGACCTGCTGGCGACCCTTGTGGCCTTCACGGCGGAAGGCGTCGCGCGGGCTTGTCGGGATTGGTTGCCAGGCTGGAAAGGCGTTGGCGAGCGCGTGTTGGTCGGGGGCGGAGGCGCCGCGAGCCCCGGCATGATGGCGGGGCTGAGGACGGCGTTCCCGGATTGCCGGATCGATGCCTTCGATCCATGGGGGGTGCCGGCGGATGCTGCCGAGGCCATGGCGTTCTCGTTGCTCGGCCGGAACACCTTGCTCGGTCTTCCCAATCACATTCCCCAATGCACCGGCGCGTCCCGATTGACGGTACTGGGGGCGATTGTGGGATCGGGCTGACGCTTGGCTTGCCCGGTGGCAGAGGGGTTCTGGGCGAGGGGGTCAGAGCCCGATCACGAGGCCATCATCGGCGGTTTCAAACTCGATTTCGTCCCGGTGGCGCGACATTTCTGTCCCCAAGTGAGTCAGGACTAGACGGCCGACATCCATTTGGGCGCGGTGCGCGCTGATTTCGTCCAGACTGAGATGAAAATCGAGTTTGCGATCGAAGAGTGTGCACTCGCAGGCGAAGAGGTCGACTCCCGCGATCCGGTCGGGGAGTCCCTCAAACCATCCGGTATCGCCCGAGTAGGCGATCGAGGCGCCACCGACGTTGACCCGATAGCCGTGGGGGTTGGCCTCAATTTGGTGTTGGGTCTCGAAAGCTGAAATCTGCGCCGGACCGATTTCCTGTTCGGTACCCGTTGTTACTTCGTGGAACGTGACCGGGAACGGCCACGGGTGATCGTCAAATCCATGCCCCATGGCGTGGGCGAGGTCTCTCACTCGGGCTTCGACGCCGGGGGGCCCGACGATTGACAGGGGTTGTCGGCGTTGGTCCTCGTAGAAGGCGGCCAGTAAGAAAAGTGGGACGCCACCGAAATGGTCGCCGTGGAAATGCGAGATCAGAATGGTTTCGATTTCGTTTCGGTCGATCCCCAATTCGGCGAGGCCCGTGTTGGTGGTAGCCCCGCAGTCCATCAACAGAGTGCCACGCGGTCCGCGGACCAGGATGGCCGATTGTCGACGGCCCCCGGCCCCGAACGCGTCACTGGTTCCCACGAAGACGACTTCATTCATGGCTGTTTTTTCTCCCGCTATTCGTCGCTGGCGGATCGGCGAGGGTGGGATTTTCGGGGCAAGCGTAGAAGTTTCCGTCGCCGAAGACCCCTCGATCTGCCTGGAAGTTCTCGGGAACCTCTTCTTTTTCCCACACCACGCAACGGCGAAGCTTGGCGCCCGCGCCAAGCCGGGCCCCGGCCCCGAGGACGAGGTCTGCGCTCTCACCGAGGATTTGAGTGCCTGGGGCGACGCGCCTCGCGTCCCCAAGAAAAGACACCCGGGGCGGCATCAAATTCGCGGCCAGGTACTCGCCCGGTGTTCCCACGGGCTGCCACATGAGTTTGTCGGGGCCCAGCAGTCGCCCTCGGATATCGGTCTTACCCGCCGACAGCAGCGGGGCCATCCAATCCGAAAGGTCTTCGAAGGCCGACCCTGGAGCTAAATCGGGCAGCTGTTCGAAGAGCCTCGGCGAAAAAATACGAAGTCCGACAAAGACCCCGGATTCGACTTCGCCCCCCAGATCGAATCGATCGGCGATGCGCCTCACTCGCCCCCGGCTGTTAAGGCCGAGGGTGCCGAAATGCCGGTTCGCCGGAGATCTCGCCTGGAGGACAAGGGTGCAGTCCGCGCCGGACGCCCGGTGTTCGGCGATCAAGGCGGTGAGATCACAGTCCAGCAACATGTCTCCGGCCAACACCAAGGCCGGGTCGCTCTGCGCCAGGAAATCTCTCTGTCTCGCAATGCCCCCCCCGGTGCCCAGGGGATGAGCCTCGCGGGAATAGCGGATGGCGAGGTCCTTGGGGGCGGAGCGCGCCACCGCGTCCTCGATGCTGCGGGGCAGATGGTGGAGATTGATTGCGGTTTCCTTCACTCCGTGGTGGGCGAGCAGTTCCAGCAGCCAGGCGATGACCGGCCGGCCAAGGACGGGGAGGGCGGGCTTGGCGCGCAGGAGCGATAGCGGCTGCATCCGGGTGCCGAGTCCCGCGGCGAGGATCATGGCGCGCATCAGGTTTCGGTCTCGGGCGCGGATTCCGGGGTGATCTCGAAGCGCGCCGGCATGCCCTCGATGATCTCTGCAAGCCGCGCCATGTCCCCGTCGCGCTCGCCGGCGCGCCGGGCCGCGGCGCGCAAATTGGCGAGGCCTTGAGGCACGAAGGGGAGGTAACGTCGGTCGCCGCGCTGGGTGGCGGCGTGCAGGTAGTGGGCGATGTCCTTGGCAACCCGAGCGACGGTGATGAGATCAAAGCGGCGCAGGAATTCTTCGCGACCGGGCGCGTCGGGCAACTCGGATCGGATTCGCTCGCACAGAAAGGCGACGGTGCCTTCGGGCAACGCCACCTGGGAATCCCGGAGCAGGCAGACGAGATCGTATTCGGGTGGCGCGAGAAACACGCCCTGCAGATCGATCATGCAAAGCTCAGCGGGTTGGTTCGGTCCGGCGGGGCGCAGAAGGAGGTTGGCGGCCTTGAAGTCGCGGTGGGCGAGTCGTTTTGGCGCCCGGGCACACTCCTGGGCGATCCGATCGAAGGCCGCGTGGGTGATCGTCTGTTCTGCCGGACTTGCCCGGCGACCGAAGGCGAGAGGCAGCGCCCAGTCGAGCCACTTGCGGGCTTTGCTGGTGATCAACTCCGCATCCAGGGAGCGCTCGAACGGAAGCGGAACTCGCTGAAGCCGGGGCACGAGGTCGCAGGCCTCGGTGTAGAGTTCGCCGCGTCGGTCGACCGCGATTCGGTTCGCGAGAAGTTCGAGGCTCTGGTCTCCGAGATCTTCCAGGAGTTCCAGGCCGGGGGCGCTCGCGTAGCGCGCGGGAACCGGCAGTTGATGGTGGGCGAGCAGGCTTCGGATGGGCTCGAGGTCCGACGAGGCGGCGGGCTCAGGATCGACTCGGGCGATCAGGCGGGTCGGAAGCGCATCGCCCTCGAGATGAATCCGGTAAAAGCTGCGCACGTCGAGGCCGGCCGGGAGGCGCTGAATGGTTTCGACCGTTCGGCTGAGTTGAGCGCCGATCACTTCCGCGATGATCGCAGGGCGCGTAGGAGGCAAGTCGGAGTTTTGGGACCTCGCCACGATTCCGGCCGCGCCTAGCCGAAAAACCAATGACAGGCAGCCGTTGCCCCGACGAAGCCACCGAGATCTCCGATCAGACAGGCGGCCAGGGCATGGCGACCGTCGACCACCCCGGCCGCGCCCAGGTAGAGGGCCAGTACGTAAAAGGTGGTTTCGGTGGAGCCCATCAGAGTGGATGTCAGGTAGCCGATAAACGTATCGGGGCCGTAGGTGGTGAGGATTTCACTCATCACCCCGAAGGCCCCGGATCCCGATAGCGGTCGGAGCAACGCCATGGGGAGGACCTCGGCTGGAACCCCTACAGCACGGGTATAGGGATCGAGGAATCCGATCACGAGATCGAGGGCGCCCGAGGCCCGGAACATCGCGACCGCGACGAGGATGGCTACCAGGTAGGGGACGATGCGCACCGCGACGTCCAATCCCTCCCGCGCGCCGGCGATCATCGAGTCGTATGCGCGGACGCCCGACCCGACGCCGATCAAAAGCAGCCCCGCGACGAGCAGGGGCAGCAGCCAGTCGCGAATGATTTCCTTGAGCGCCCCCCCGGCGCCGAGTTCGGGAATCAGCCGACCGAACTCCATTCCCAGTCCGCCCAGGACAGCGAGTATGAAGGCGCCCACGACGAGAGCGCGCACCCAGCCGGGGGCGATGGGGGAGGGGGGACTTTCGCTGTTGGCGGGCGGGCCCGGGTCACCGAGTTGGGGCTCTATGGGGGGGAAGCCGAGTTGGGGGGGATGCTCAAGGGGACGGGGGCGAAACATCGGCAGCTTCGCCAGGAGAAAGTAGGCGGTCACCGCGGCGAGGGTGGAGCACGTGGTGGCAATCAGCGTCGGCACCCAGATCGCCCAAGGATCGACCGAGCCCGCAGCCTGGCGCACCGCGATCGTGCCGAAAGGCGGAAATATCGTAATCGCGCTGGTGTTGATCGCCAAAAAGAGCACCATGGCATTGGTGGCGACGCCGGGCATCGTATTCAACCGGGCGAGCTCGGCCATGGCCTTCAGGCCGAATGGTGTCGCGGCGTTCCCCAGGCCCATCATGTTGGAGGACATGTTCATCACCATGGCCCCCATGGCGGGGTGATCGGAGGGGACTTCGGGAAAGAGTCGGCGGGCCAAGCCGGCCAGGCGGCGCCCCAGCCAGTCGCGCAAACCGGCGTCGAAGGCCACCCGGGTGAGCCCCAGGAAGAACACCATCGCGCCCACGAGTCCAATCACCAGGGTGATCGCCGACGAAGCGCCGGTCATCACCGCCGTGGCGATCTCCGCCATCCGCCCAGGAATCCAGGACGCATAGGCGATAGAGACCAGCATCAGTCCAAGCCAGATCCAGTTGAGCAAGCGGATCCCCCAATCCGAACGTCGTGAGCTTGCGGTTCCCTCGGGTTTGCCCGTTGGGAAGCTGCCGGATAACCTCGCGCAGGTCGCTCGGTCTCGCACCCCCCCCGCCTTGGAATTGCCTTCTCGGGGAGAGAGACGAGTGAGGGACCCGGCCTTCGGCGTTCGTCCGGAAGAGCCATAGACGAAAATTGGACCAGGGAGGGGCGCAGTTGGGTCGAATCGGGCGAAGCGCCCGCGGGTCTCGGATCGGGGTTCTCGTCTTGGCGAGCGCTCTGTCGGCGGGCTTGCCCGGGGAGTCGTCGCCCGTCGAGCTGGCAGTCGGTGCTCGGAGTCCGATTGAAGTGCGCCTGGACGCGGCGTTGAAGGCGGAGGCACTGGCCTCGGCCGAGATCGCCGCCTTGGTTGTGGGAGAAACCGGCGAAACCCTCTACGCCCGGGACCCCGATGGCCTGCGGATCCCGGCATCGAATCTCAAGCTCTTGACCGCGCTCGCCGCCCTCGACGCGTTCGGGCCGACGCATCGTTTCATCACGGTGATCGCAACCGATCGGAGTCCCGACGAGGCCGGGGCGGTGGGCGAACTGGGAATCCGTGGGGGAGGGGATCCCGGGCTCAATTCCGAAGATTGGTGGCGGCTTGCGGCAGATCTACGTCGGCGGGGGCTCGCAAAGGTCGATGGTGACCTGATCGTGGACGGGTCGTATTTTGACGCCGAGTATTGGCACCCGGAATGGGGCGAGATTTCCTCCCGCGCCTTCCACGCACCCGTTGCGGGGTTGTCCGCGAATTACGGAGCTTTTTTTGTCCGAGCGGGGCCAGGGGCGCGCGCGGGCGATCCGCTCCGCGTCCAGATCGATCCGCCACTGGCGTATTTCAAAGCCGAGAACCGGGGCGAAACCGTCGGCCCGGAAGCCAAAGGGAGTCTTTCGGTCGCGCGGGGTCAGGCGAGCGGCCTCGCCGAGACGGTCGTCGTGAGCGGCCGGTTGAGGGTGGGCGCCGAACCGAAGGATTATGCCCGGAGCGTGCGCGCCCCGGCTCTCTATGCGGGGGCGCTCTTCAAATTTCAGCTAGAGGCCATGGGAATCGAAGTGACGGGCAGAGTCCGTCGAGGCTCCGCCAAACAGCCGGTGGAACTGCTCCGCCATGCGGGCCGGCCTTTGTCCGAACTCGTCCGCCTCTTTCTGAAATACAGCAACAATGCGATGGCCGAAGGGCTCGTCAAGGCAATCGGCGCCCAGGCCACGGGCGAGCCCGGGAATTGGCCTTCGGGGCTGGCCGAAGTTCGGCGGCGGCTCGACGCCCTCGAAGTACTCGGTCCGGGTGCGCGGCTCGTCGATGGGTCCGGGTTGGCTCCGGGAAGCCGGATCAGTCCGCGCATGCTGGTGGACGCGTTGCAGCAGGGGGCGAGTTCGTTTCGCTTCGGCCCCGAATACGTTGCGGCGCTTCCCATAGGCGGGCGTGATGGAACCCTTGAAAAGCGGACGGGTGTCCCCGAGGATCGAGTCCGAGCCAAGACCGGGCTATTGGGGGCCCAGCGTGTCATGGCGCTCTCGGGTTTTGCCGAGCGGGCCAACGGCGAGACGGTGATTTTTTCGATCTTGGTCAATGGCTACCGGGGCGGGGTAGATGAAGCCATGCGCGCCGTGGACGACTGGGTCGCGGGACTGGTCGAAACCCCGTAGGCGGGGCTGGGACTCAGGACCGGCCGACCGCAATCTCTCGCTTCGTGCTGGTATAGACCTGCATCACCCGATTGGGATAATGGGAGGGGAGGTTTTGGCCCGCCCGCAAACGGCTGTCGATTCTGCCTGGACCCCAGTTGTATGCGGCCAGAGCGACCGAGACGTCGTTGTACCGATCGGTGAGTCTTCGCAGATAAGCGACGCCCAATTTGACGTTAATGATGGGGTCGAGAAGCGTGTCGGGTCCCCTCCAGGGGATGCCGTGGCGGTCGGCGAGTTCTTTGCCAGTGGGGGGCATGATTTGCATCAGCCCCAGCGCACCCACGGGCGAAACCGCGAGGATGCGCCCGCTGCTTTCCACGTGAATGACGGCCATGACGAGGGCAGGCTCGAAGCGGTGCCGGGTGGCTTCTTCGATGATGACTCGGGCCAGTTCCTTGGCTTGGCTGTCCGAGAGTCCGCTTCCCGGCCGGCGCAGCCTGGCCAGGACCATCGAATCGGTGGGATCGATTGCGGACACCGCGGGCTGGGAGGCGGGTAGTCGCGGCGAGGGTCTCTCTTCAACCCTGGTTTCGGGTTCGATAACGGTTGCCGGAGAGAGCCATTGCCGGATCGGGGATGCGATCAGGCTCCCCAGTTGAGCGACCTCGGTCACCAGCAGAAACGTCATCGCGGCGAGCGCGAGGCCCGCCCCGAGTCCGTGCAGGCGGCCCTTGCCGCGGTTGCGGATGCGTATTTCTTGGCGTTGAACTTGGGTTCGATAGGTCATGATTCGCTCCACTCAGCCGCTCGCCGCTCGCCGGCAGGGCCGAGGATGCGATTCTCGCGGGGACGAATTGATGTGCCGTCCGTAGTTCTGAATGAGCAATATGCATGCCCACACCCGTGAGGTCCGAAAAGAGACCCGAAAACCGAGGCTTGTGGGCTTCGCTGCGCGAGGGCTAACAATCGAGCAGGGCCATCGGCCTCCGGGGTGGGGTAGGGGCGTTCCACAAATCCTTGAGCCCCCGCGATTGCAGCGAGTTGACGGGGATTCGATGCGAAAACTTTTGCGCGGCTGTGCGCGCGCGATTCGTCGCAGTTCTTGCGGCAAAGAGCTAGCGGTTTCGGCGCATGTTCCCTTTTCCGAGCAGCAGCCAGTCGAGGGAGATGTTCTCGCGCAGGGCCAGGGCGATCAGAAAATCCGCGTGGGGGGTCGTTCCGCTCTCGTATCGGTGCACGTTCTGCTGAAAGACGCCCAGGTCCCGGGCAAACTGGCGCTGGGATCGATCTCCCCGAATCTCGGAGATGCGCTGGGGAAGCTTCTTTTTGAGCCGTTCGATAGAACCTGCCGCCACGAAATTCTCTCCTCGCTTGCTCGTGCCTGAAAGCCGCTCCGAACCGACACCGGGTCCTGACCGGGCATGAAGTCTAAGCAGGTGGCGCTCGACATTCAACCGATAAGAGGAAGAGGGAGCGAAGAAATTGTGAGTCCGAGCATCGGTGTGAACGTGCGCGTGGAGTTTTGCCGTAACCCCGGGAGCCTTTTCGCGTGTCACCGGTGGGCCGCAGCAGCGTAAGGAAAACGAATCAGTCAGCGGTAACCACACGGCGGCAAGGCGGGAGCAAACAGGACTCGATGATGGATTTCGGGCTCACCGCCCGCGGCCAATGACTTGCTACGCTCGCTGGCGGGAGCTTAGACTCAGGGGGAAGCCAAGCTGCGCGTCGTGGCAGGAAATCTTCGCGGGCGAAGACTCGCCCCACCGCCTCCCGGTGTCCGCCCAACCTCGGATCGTGTGCGGGAATCGATTTTTGCGCGTCTCGGGGACCTCGACGGCGCGGGCGTGCTGGATCTCTTTGCCGGGACGGGGGCGCTTGGGATCGAAGCGCTTTCCCGTGGGGCCGAGTGTCTCGTTGCGGTGGATTGCTCTTACCCTTCGGTGGCGGTGATCGAGCGAAATCTCGACGACCTGGGTGTGGTCTCCCAAGCCAAGGTCATGCGGGCCGAGGCGCAAACAGCGATTCGTCGGCTGGGGGTAGAGGGACAGGCTTTCGATCTTGTTTTTCTGGACCCCCCTTACGCGGACCTGACCGAAGCGCCCACGGTTCTCGAAGCGCTGGTGACTTGCGATATTCTGAGCCCGGAAGCGGTAGTGGTGGTGGAGGGTCCGAAGCGTCACTCTCTACCCGTCATTGCTGGGCTGGCGCTCGATAAAATGCGTCGCTACGGCGACACGGTGGTCTATTGGTTTCGTGTTGATCCCGTATCGTCGAGCCAGGTTGAGTAAAACAGGAGAACGAATAGGCATGGGCGAGAAGATACGGCATTCCAGGGTTGCGCTGTTTCCGGCGTCTTTCGATCCGGTGACCAACGGACATTTGGATCTGATTCACCGCGCGCTCAGAATGTTCGATGAAGTGGTCGTCGCGGTGGCGAACAACGTCAGCAAGTCGGGGCTCTTTAGCCTGGAAGAGAAGTTGGAGATGCTCAACGGTATTCTTTCCGAAACCGATGGCGTTCGAGTCGAGAGCTTTGACGGTCTGGTGGTCGAGCATGCGCGTGCCCTGGGAGCGTGCGCCATCATCCGAGGGCTTCGGGCAATGTCCGATTTTGAACATGAGTTCGAGATGGCGTTGATGAATCGACACCTGGAGCCGAACGTCGAGATCATATTCCTGGCGTCCAGCCAGGACTATATCTACGTGAGCTCGTCACGCCTCAAGGAGCTGGCTCGCTTTGGCGCAAGTGTCGCTGATTTCGTCCCCCCTCTGGTCGAAGACCATCTCAAGCGGAAGATCTCCGGGTCTTGACGCCCGGGGCGGGTTGGGGCGCAATCGTCCGTAAGAGGGGTGGTCAACGCGCTTTGGACGCCGGCAGGGGGCTCGGGTACCATAGAGTTCCTGTTGATCATGTTCAGGGTGAGGGTGCCCGAGACCCGAGTGAGCCGCATCGCGGATGCTTGGCTCACCCGGGAAAGGCGCCCCAAGGAGAATACTTTTGACCACTGAGCCTCGGCGCATTCTGCTCGCCGTGACCGGGGGAATCGCCGCTTATAAAGTCCCTGAAATCGTCAGGGATCTGCAGCGTGACGGCCACGAAGTCCGCTGCGCGATGACCCGGTCGGCGGCCCGTTTCGTTGCGCCGCTGTCGCTGCAGGTATTGACGGGGGCGACGGTTCGACAGGATCTTTTTGATCCTTCTGAAGAGGGCGAGATCGACCACATTCGTCTCGCGGATTGGGCTGACCTCATCATCGTTGCCCCCGCGACCGCCCACATACTCGGACGAATGAGCCATGGGCTGGCGGATGACTTGGTGAGTTCGGTTCTCCTTGCAACTCGCGCCCCGATTTTGGTCGCGCCAGCGATGAATGTGAACATGTGGCATCACCCCGCCACCCAAGCCAATCTCGATGTTCTTCGTGAGCGAGGTATTCACTTTGTCGGCCCGGGCGTGGGTGAACTAGCCTGCGGCTGGGAGGGTGAGGGCCGAATGGCCGACCCCGAAGAGATCGCCGCCCAAGCGAGGCGACTTTTAGGATCCGATAGCCTGGCGGGTGAAACAGTGTTGATCACGGCGGGCGGAACCGCCGAACCCATCGATGCCGTTCGAAGCATCACAAATCGATCTTCGGGCAAGATGGGCTTTGCATTGGCCGAGGAAGCGGCGCATCGCGGTGCCAGGGTGTGTCTCGTGGCGGGCGTTACGGCCCTGCCTACGCCTGCAGGGGTCGAACGCGTGGATGTTGAGACCGCTATGGAGATGCGCGAGGTGGTGCTGGCCCAGCTCGACTCGGCCAGCATTGTCATCAAGGCGGCGGCCGTCGCCGACTTCCGGCCCGAGGTGCGCGAAGAGCAGAAAATCAAGAAGGCATCCCTGGAGTCCCAGGATGGAATCACCCTGCGGTTGGTCACCAACCCCGATATTCTCGCGGAAGTATGCGCCCAAAAGGGAGATCGTTTGGTGGTGGGGTTTGCCGCAGAGAGTGAAGACGTGGTTCAATCAGCTCTTCGAAAGATCAAGCAGAAGGGATGTGATCTGTTGGTTGCTAACGATATCTCGCGAGCCGATGCCGGCTTCAATGTGGATACCAATTCGGTTTACCTGATCACCCCGGACGGCGAGATCGAAGAAATCCCCCTTTCGAGCAAACGAGAAGTCGCCGCGCAGGTACTTGATCGGGTGGAGAAGCTGAGGAACGAGAAGCCGCGTTGAGTGCATCCACCACTGGAAAAACCGATAGGGTTAGCACTGGGAAACTCCGGGGCGCCGCATACCCCTTGGCCATAGGCCTGGTGAGTGCCGCCTTGCTGTTTTGCTCGGGCGGAGTCGCGGCTGCCGCGGGGCACCTCAATGTGATCACCATTGAAGGCTCGATCAATCCGGCGTCTGCCGACTACCTGATCGAAGCAATTCGAAGCAGTGAGGCCGATGGAGCCGCCGCTCTGCTTATCGAGCTGGACACACCAGGCGGACTGGTTTCTTCGAGTCAGGACATCATCAAGGCGATGCTCAACTCCGAAGTGCCCACGATTGTCTACGTGACACCGCGAGGCGCGTGGGCGGCGTCGGCGGGAATGTTTGTGACGATCGCGGCGAATTTGGCCGCGATGACTCCGGGCAGCTCCATCGGTGCGGCTCATCCCGTGTCGATTGGCGGGGGCGGGGGCAGCCCCACCGGAGGCGATGGTGAGGGCGCGACTCGGGATGTGTCTATGGAGAAAGCCGAGAACCTGCTGGCGTCTTACGTCGAGTCCATTGCGAAGCATCGGAAACGAAACGTCGAATGGGTGGTTGACGCGGTTCGTGATTCGGTCGCGGTGGATGCCGAGCAAGCACTTGAGTTGGGTGTGATCGACTTCGTTGTGGCCGACCGTGGCGAATTGCTGGCCCTGGTCGAGGGACGTGAGCTGGAGATGCCAGGGGGCTCGGTCACTCTGAAGTTGAAAGGGGTACCGATCGAATTTATCGAAATGACGCTTCTCCAGGAAATTTTCAACTTTCTGTCCGATCCCAATGTGGCGGTCATTCTCCTGCTCGGTGGGCTGATGGGTCTCTATGTTGAATTCAACAACCCCGGACTGATCCTCCCGGGCGCCGCAGGAGCGGTGTGTCTGGTATTGACGGGGATCGCCCTCCAAATTCTGCCCTTCGACTGGGTTGGGTTGATACTCATCATTGCCGGCCTGGGTCTCCTCGTGGCGGAAATTTTTGTGACGTCCTTCGGCCTGCTCTTTGCCGCCGGGATTGGCTGCTTTTTGCTAGGAGGGACTATGGTCTTTGAACAACCCGATTTGAGCGACCTGTCTGTTTCGTTCTGGTCGGTTTTAGTTCCCGCGGTGCTGGCGCTGGGCCTGTTCTCGGGTGTTGTTGTCTTGGCGTTGGGTCGAAGTCTGCTTGTAAAGCAGCAGTCGGGTGTCGATGAAATGATCGGTTCTGTGGGCAAGGTCACGTCGGCCCTGTCTCCACAGGGGAAAGTATTCATTCGAGGCGAGTATTGGACGAGTGAAGCGCCGGAGTTTATTGACGAGGGTGAGGCGGTCGAGGTGACCTCGGTGGAGGGCCTGTCTCTTAGAGTGAAACGCTCGCTGGGTTCGCGTCGGGTATGAGGCACCAGAATTTGAGAAGGAGGGCAAGTTAAATGCTTATGTTTGTTTTGATTTTGGTCGGCGTGCTGGCAGCTTTATTCGTTTCTGGCGTACGAATTCTTCCCGAATACGAGCGCGGCGTCATTTTTCGCCTCGGACGTTTCGTTGGCATTCGGACTGCCGGTTTCCGGTGGATCATTCCTGGGGTCGATCGGATGGTGCGGATTGGCTTGCGCGAGATCGTGATGGACGTGCCTTCCCAAGAGGTGATCACTCGGGACAATGTTTCGGTGAAGGTGAATGCCGTACTCTATTTCCGGGTCCTCCATCCCGATAAAGCCGTGATTCAGGTGGAAAATTATCTCTACGGTACGTCTCAACTCGCACAGACCACGCTTCGCAGTGTATGCGGCCAGGCAGAACTCGATGAACTGCTTGCGGATCGGGACCGCATTAATCTGCAATTGCAGGAAATCATTGACCAACAGACCGAACCTTGGGGTGTGAAGGTTCGAGCCGTCGAGGTGAAGCAGATTGACCTGCCTCAGGATATGCAGCGGGTAATGGCCAAGCAGGCTGAGGCAGAGCGCGAAAAACGCGCCAAGGTGACTCTCGCAGACGGTGAATTGCTGGCGGCCCAGGTTCTTGCCGACGCGGCGCGAACTCTTTCCAGTGAAACCGCTGGCCTTCAACTTCGCTATCTCCAGACGCTGGCCGAGATCGCGGGACCAAACAGTTCGACGACGATTTTCCCGCTTCCCCTCGACCTCATCAAGCCCTTCTTTGTCGAATCAGGGAAGGGAAATACTCCGCCGCCCGCGATCGATTCTTCGCCTGCCAGCGATGACCGTACAGGGGAGCGCTAGTTGGCCAAGAAAGGTGGAGACCCGTCCCCTAAAGCGGGAAAAAATACGGAAAAAAATCGACGAGGGGCGGGGAAAACCGTGGCGAATTGGTTGTTTGGTTTACTGGCTCTCGTCGTGATTCTGGGCTGGTTGAGCAGTGGTCTCTACAAGCTCGGTCTCGGTGAAGAAGCGATCATCCTTCGACTGGGAGAGAATTTTCGGACCGAGCACAAAGAGGGCTGGAACTGGCATTGGCCCGAGCCTCTGGAATACGACCGCACGGTCAATACTCAGGGGCAGCGCACCGAAGTCTTTGGCATCCGCAAAAGTCAAGCCGAGGACGGCGAGACCGAAGGCCTGCTCATGCAGACCGCAGACAAGAATATCGTAAGCGTGATTTTTGAACTTCAATATACGGTGAGTGACGCGTATTCCTTTGAATACGGCATGTTGGAACCCAATCTGATTCTCTTTCAGGCCGCTCAATCGGCGGTTCGAAAAGTCGTGGGGGGCATGACGGTGGATGAGGTGCTGACCAAGCGTAAGCACGACGTTGAAGTGCTTGCTCAGGATCTCCTGGTCGAAACGCTCTCCAGTTATTTTGAGGCCGAAGGGGACAAACCGGCTTTTCAGGTCGAGAAGATCAACCTGCAGGAAGTCAATCCTCCAGCCAGCGTGAGGGCCGCCTTCAGCGAGGTTGCCGCTGCTCAACAGGATGAGGAGCGTTTTATCAATCAGGCAAGAGGAGAGCGGGCCGAGACCATCGAACGTGCACTCGCCGAGGCCGCGGAGATGCGCGAGGGATCCGAGGCTTACAAGGAGGCCAAGGTTCTCGAATCCCGGGGCGAAAGCGAGCGATTCGAATCTCTGCTCGCGGAGTACCGACAAGCGCCGGGTGTCACTCGGCGCCGGCTTTATTTGGAAACCATGGAGGTGGTATTGCCGGGGATTGATAAGGTCATCGTCGACGGCGATTCCGCCCAGGTTTTGCCTTTCGTGCCCGTTTCCTCACCGCGGATGTCGGGGCGCGGCGCGACCGGAGGGAGCAACCGATGAAGTGGATTTTTTCGCTGCTGCTCCTGCTGGGGGCAACAGCCGGGACGATTTGGGCCGGGCAGTTTGGTTTGGGGCCCGCTGTGGTTGTGAACGAGTGGGAGTACAAAATCCCCTTGTTGCTCGGGGCACCCTGGCGAGAAAGTCTGAGCGAACCCGGCCTGACCTGGCGCCTGCCTTTGGTGGAGGAAATGGTCACGATTGACAAACGCCTCAAATTTCTTGATGCCGAACCCGTAGAAATGCAGATCGAAAGCGAGCGACTGGCCATCGATTACTACGCGATTTGGCGCGTGGTGGACCCCCTGCTTTTCCGCCGGAGTTTTCCACGGGGCGCACCGGGAGCCGAATTGGTCATTCAAAGGCAGCTGAAGTCGGTGGTGGGGGCAACGGTTGGCCGGATGTCGCTCACGGAGTTGCTCGCACGCTCGAAGCTCGTGGATGAACTCGATGAGGCGGTGAGCGCCAACATGGCCTCCAAGGGCATCGAAATTATCGATGTGAGGATCAATCGCACGGAATTGCCCATGGAGGCGAAGACCGCCGCCTACGATCAAATGCGCGAGCAGCGTAGGGCGATCTCGAGAGAGTATCGAGCTCGAGGTGAGCGTGAGGCGAGGGAGATCCAGGCGCGAGCCGATCGGGAAGCGCGAACGATACGCGCTAAGGCTCGATCGACCGCTGAGATCACCCGGGGCCAGGGGGACGCCGAGGCGGCTCAGATCTATGCGCTGGCGCACGGTGCGGATCCCGAGTTCTACGCATTTCTCCGCAGCCTTCAGGCGTACCGCGAGACCCTGAACCAAAATACGACACTGGTTTTATCGCCAGATCATGAGTTTTTGCGCTACTTGGACCCTCGGATTCGGCCAGATGTGGCGGCTGACGCCACTCGCTGATGCTTCGAGCGGGCGCCGAGTCTGTATCGTGCCGACTCGCTCTTGTTCCCCAGCGCCGGAATTCGTGCCAAGAATTAGAGAAAGATGAGCGGTCGAGTGCGACTCAGAATCGCCAATTTTGAGATTTTGATTCGTGAGCGATTGCTGCTGAGCCGGAATTGAAGAGAGTCGCTGTCGGGGCCAGAGGCCAGGGGGAGTAGGGACTTGGAGTTTGTTCGTGGGACGGGAAGGCTTTCGCGGCCACTCAAACGCCCGGTCCTTACCATCGGGAACTTTGACGGTGTTCATCTCGGTCATCGGGCGATTCTCGAAATAGTCGTCGACCGGGCTCGGTCGCTCGGGGGGGAGGCGATTCTCTTGACGTTTGAACCCCATCCCCGAAAGATTGTCCAACCCGACCGTCCCCCGAGTCTTCTGGCGACTCTGGAGCAGAAGGCCGAACTCCTTGATGCCGCCGGTATCGATGTTTTGATTGTCGAGTCTTTTGATCTCGAATTTGCCCAGACGCCTCCGGAGGTTTTCGTAAACGAGTACATTCAGCGCCGAATTGCGCCTACCGAAGTCTACGTGGGCTACGACTTTCACTTTGGCAGAGACCGTGAGGGCTCGATGCGCCTGCTGGCGGAGACGGGTCCGCGGCTGGGCTTCTCCGTGACGGTTATTCCCGAAATCACAATGGGCGAGAGAGACGTTAATTCGACTCGCATTCGCGATCTACTCGGCACAGGTCAAGTGAAAGAAGCGGCGGAGTTGTTGGGGAGGCCCTTCAGTGTGCGCGGAAGCATTGTTGAGGGAATGAAGCGAGGTCGGGGAATGGGATTTCCTACCGCCAATCTCTTGCCGGATAACGAAATGCTTCCCCACGCTGGCGTATAT
>DUCH01000288.1 GCA_012959865.1 Myxococcales bacterium
GGTGTATTCACTTGACTTCGGTCCTCTTCAGTTCGCTGAGGTGTCGCGGTGCCCCCAGCCGAGGGGCCTCGACTTATTCGTCTTATTTGACGCCCTATTCGACTTATTTGTCTTGTTCGACTTATTCGTCGACTCGGCCGATCTTGTGGGGCGGCTTCCGACGCCTCATACATCACAAATGTACTCATTCCCATGGGACCCTCTTCCGTGGCGGCCATAGACCGCAGTCGAAAGCGCCCCCTTCCCTGCGGACCATCCTACTCGGATAAGTGGGTAGAAATCAAAGGAAATCGACACGCTGCCAGCGTTCGAATCGCAGTTACCGCAGTTCCCGCCGGGGAATCCGTTCTCGCGGCGGATCTAAGGCCCATAAGTCTTTATCCCTACGGGGGCTATTTCTTTATCGCTTGGAGTAGGGATGGTCTATTGGCACAAGGAATGTCAATATGATGCCTACTTTACTTCTCCGCGTGAGCCGCGCGGCGGGCCCGAGTTCAAGGAGAAAATATGCAGTTCGAAAATCGAGTCACCCGACTGCTGGGCGTCGAGACGCCCATCGTCCAAGCCCCGATGGGGTGGATCGCTCGCTCGCCTCTGGCCTCGGCGGTCTCCAACGCCGGGGCAATGGGGATCGTCGAAACATCTTCGGGCGAACTCGAAGCGATTCGCGGGGAGATCGCGGCCATGAAGAAACTCACCGACAAGCCGTTTGGGGTGAACATCGCGCAGGCCTTCGTGCGTGACCCCAGCATTGTGGATTTTGTGGTCGAGCAGGGGGTTCGTTTCGTTTCGACCTCTGCCGGAGATCCGCGCAAATACACCGAGGCTTTGAAGGCAGCGGGCCTAACGGTTTTTCACGTGGTCCCCACGCTGCGCGCCGCCCAGAAGGCTGTGGATGCCGGAGTCGACGGTCTCATCGTCGAGGGCGGGGAGGGCGGCGGTTTCAAGGGACCTCGGCCGGTCTCCAGCCTGGTGCTGCTCCCGTTGATTCGCTCGCGACTGGATGTGCCGATCATCGCAGCGGGGGGGATCTGTGACGGCGCCTCCATGGCGGCGGCCTTCGCGTTGGGGGCCGAGGGAGTCCAAATGGGAACGCGGATGGTTTCTGCGGCCGAATCCCCCGTGCATGCGAATTGGAAGGAGGCCATTGTCGCGGCGGCCGAGACCGACACGGTCTATCTCAAATCCGACAACGGGCCGGCACTTCGGGCGTTACGAACAGCGACCACCGAAGCCCTGGAGGCCGGCGATGGCCAAGCCATGGCGACTCTGGGAGGCGGAGTCAAGCAAGTCTATTTCGAGGGTAAGTTGGAGGCGGGCGTTGCGCTTACGGGTCAGGTGGCCGGGCGAATTGAGGCAGTCAAATCCGTCGCCGAAATCATCGCCGATACCGTGCGCGAGTTCGCTGAGGTGGTGGAGGGGTTGTCCAAGCAACTTCCCCAAAGCTGAAGCCCGGGCCGAAACACTTCCCTTAATCCCACAGGCCCCGGCCGGAAATCAAAGGTAGGTCGCCGGAAGTCAACAGCCCTGGGGCGGCTTCGCAGACCCAAGGGATCGCATTGACGATGCGGCCGGCAGCAGTGGCGTTTCCGCCCCCAGCGTGATTTCCCTGGCTGTCCTCGGCTTCAAGGGTCAGCACGATATCGGGATGCCCGCTGATCTGAATCTGATGGCAACCTTGGCTATTCGGGTTCGGCCATTGAGGGGCCGTGGTGTCGCTGATGCGGGTGATGTGCTCCACCACGAATCGCGGCTTGCCGTTGACAAGGGCTTGTACTTCGAAGCGAAAAGCGCCGAGGCTCCCTTTTTCGAAAGTCCCCATGGCGTTGCTCACGGTTGCTTCCAGAGCATGCTTCTCGACACGCGTGCGGAGCGATTCCACGGGCGCGTCTAGGGCCTCGCCTAACGCGCGCAAAACTCCGCCCCACACGGCTTCCAGGGCAAGGGGATGGAGCATGGGCGGTGTCTGGTCCATGGCCATTCCCATCCCCACCAGGTTCTTGACCGCCTCGGGTTGGTCGTAGTGGGCGTAGTTGAAAATTTCACGAATTCGAATCTCGCGAATTTCCTGGCATACCCCGGAGAGCACCACGGGAATCAGATCCACGGCGAAGCCCGGATCGATTCCCGAGGTGAAAAACGAACTGCGCCCTTCGCTGCATGCTTCGGAAAAGGTCTCCCGAAGCGCCGGGTCGGCGCTCGGCGGGTGGGTCAAGCCGTAGAGGCCCACAGCGACAACGTTGATTCCAGCCCGCAAGGCCGCGCAACACTCGGCGATGGATTCTTGGGGGCGAAAATCGGAGTTCACCGCATACACCAAGGCATCGGGACGAAGGGCGTGAACCGCGTCGACATCCAGAGTGACCGGAATGCCCAGAGTTTCGATACCCGCGAGCGCGCCCGCATCGACCCCGTCATTTTTCGGGCTGTGCGCAATGACGCCGACAAGTTCGAGGGCGGGGTTGCGTACGACCCCTCGGATTGCGTTGCGCCCCACGTTGCCCGGGCCCCAAACGATGACACGTTGAGTCATGAATTCTCTCAGGAAATGGGTGTCAGGCTTTCTCGTTCGGGAGCGAGCGCGCTACCCGAACGGCCGCGACGTTGGGCGAGTGTGATGAGATCGTCGAGGATGACATAGGTAGACGGGACGAGAAAAAGAGTCACCGCCGACGCAAAGAGCACGCCGTAGCCGAGGGCGATCGCCATAGGGACCAACGGCCGGGCGGGCACCGAAGGCTCAAACATCAGGGGGACGAGGCCAAGGAAGGTGGTGAGCGAGGTCAGCACAATAGGTCGGAAGCGGGTGGTCCCCGCACCGATGACGGCGTCGAGCAACCCTGCTCCCTCATTCCGTCGGGTGTTCACCGAGTGGACGAGGACCAGAGACGCGTTCACCACCACGCCCGATAGGGCAACGATCCCCAGGACCGAGAAGAAAACGATGTCCCAGCCCATGATGAGGTGCCCCAGGATGGCGCCCACCGCTCCGAAGGGAATCACGCTCATAATGATGAGGGGCTGAAGGTACGACTTCAACGGAATAGCGAGCAGGCAGTAAATCAAGAGGAGGGCCAGCGAAAAACCACGAGCCAAGCCGGCCCCTGCTCGCCGTTGTTCGCGCTGCTCACCGCCGAATTCGTACTCGACGCCGGGAAAGGGACGAAGAAGATCGGGGAGATCCTTCTCGAGATCCCCGAGCACCCGATCGGGCGTTGACGTTGCCCGATCGAGTTCTCCGGTGATGTTGACCACCCGGCGCCGCTCCGAGCGTCGGATGCTCGCGAATCCGCGCCCCAGGCGTGCATCGGCCACCGCCGAGAACGGGACCTCGGTGCCGTCGGGTGTTCGAATTCGCATTTCCTCAAGGGCACCCAGGGAGCGCCGTTCGCTCTCGGGATAGCGAACCATCACGCGGACGTCGTCTTTTCCCCTTTGTATTCGCTGGGCTTCTTCGCCGTAGAATGCTTGGCGGACTTGGCGAGCGAGGTCGATCTGACTAAGGCCCAGGGGCCTTGCCGAGGCGAGGAGGGAGAGCTTGACCTCTTGTTTCCCGGCCCGGAAACTGTCGGAGATATCGTACATGCCGCGGTACTCGGAGAGTCGCTGGCGCACGGCGGCGGCGGCCTGGGTGAGCGTCTCCACATTTCCTCCGGCGAGCTCAATGTCAATGGCATCTCCCGCCGAGAAAGCATCGCTGATATAGGAGAGGTCCGTGGCATCGGGAATGGGCCCTACACGCTCCCGTAGGCGATTTCCGATCTCGCTAGCGTCCATCGTTCTTTCAGTGGCGGGAATCAGTTGCAGAGACACCTCCGCCAGATGAGCGCCGCCGGCCTTGATCGACATATCGGGCGGACCATCTCGGGCGAATTGCTTGCCCACCGACGACACGGTGTAGAGAATGATTTCCTGTCCGAACTCCTGTTCCAGGTCCTCGGCGAGCCCTTTCGTGGCAGCAAGAATTGTTTCCACAGCTTCTTGGGTTGTTTCGACGGGAACGCCTTGGGCCATGGTGAGGGAGGCGTAGATGATGTCGCCCTCCACGGAAGGAAAGAACTGGTAGCGCATACGCCCGCTGGCCAGGAGAGCGGCGGTCAGGATCACAATACTCAGGGCGACAGCGGCTGTGGTGTATCGCCATTCGATGCTTCTCCGCAATGCTCTTCCGTAACCGAACTCGGAAAAACGTTCAAATTCCGTCGAGACTTTCTGCTGAAACGCCGTCCAGGCTCGTACTGCCGGATTGGAAACGCCCTTCTTGGAGCGGGTGCGTCGATGCGCGAGGTGCCCGGGAAGAATTAACTGAGATTCAATCAGGGAAAATACCAGGCAGATGATGGCCGTTACACCGATCACGCCGAAAAACCGGCCCATATGTCCGGGAATGATGACCAGAGGGATGAAGGCGGCCACCGAGGTTAAGACACCGAAAGTGACCGGAATGTAGACATCGAGGGTTCCCTTCCGCGCAGCCTCCAACTGGCTCTCTCCGTTCATTTCCCTGCGATGAACGCTTTCGCCAATCACGATCGCGTCGTCGACCAGGATGCCGAGAACAAGGATGAAGGCCATGACGGTAAGGGTGCTGATCGAGATGGAGAGACTCGGAAACAACATCACCGCGCCCAAGAAGGAAATCGGTACGCCAGCCGTGACCCACATGGCCAGGCGAAAACGCAGAAAAATGGCAAGGACGCCGGCAACCAGAAGTAGGCCACTGCGTGCATTGGTGAGAAGAGCGTCGAGACGAACGACGAGGTCCGAGGACTGGTCGTTGAGGAGAGTCATCCGGATGCCGTCGGGAAGCTTGGGCTCGGTTTCGGCAAACCAGCCTTTAACCTGTTCGGCGATTTCGAGAGTGTCCTCGTCGCCGATGCGTTCCACATTGAGGAGGACAGCGGGCATGCCATCAAAATGGGCATTGAGATCGACATTCTCGAAGCCGTCCACGATGGTCGCGATTTCGCCCAGTGGCACGTTCGTACCATCGGGGTGGGCGATCACAACGATGTCGGCAAATTCCGAGCCTCGGTAGGCCTGTCCCACGCTGCGGAGAAGAATTTCTCCTGCCCGAGTTTTGACCGAGCCTCCGGGCAGGTCAAGAGACGACCCTCGAATCGCGTTGGCGACGTCCTGAAGGGTTAGACCGTGCCGCCGAAGGGTTTCCTCAGAGACCTCGACGGAAATTTCGAAAGGCCGCGTGTAGTCGAGAGTGACCTGGGAGACGCCGGGAAGCAGGGCCAGCTCATCCCGGGACCGCTCCCCCAAGCGCTTGAGGGTCATTTCATCCGTATCTCCCGATAGGGCGATCATCAGAACGGGCTGCCGCATGATGAGCTTCGAGATCGTCGGTCTCTCGGCGTCCTCGGGGAAAGTGTCGATGGCATCGACCCGGTTCTGGATTTCGACGAAGGCATCATCGGTGTCGGTCCCCATGACCAATTCGACACTGACGATGCAAGCGCCTTCCACGGCAAGAGAACTGAGGCGGTCGATGCCCGGAACGCTCTCCACTTCTTCTTCGATCCGGACGCAGAGGGATTCCTCGATTTCCTCGGGTGCAGCGCCTGGATATTCGACGGAGATTCGGACAACGTCCACGTCGACGCTGGGGAATTCTTCCTGGCGAATGGTGGGAAGGGCCATAAGGCCCCCCGCCAAAAGAACCACCATCAACAAATTGGAAGCCACCGGGTTCCGAATGAACCAGGCGATGATATTGCTCAAGATCGCTTCTCCGTGGAGTCCATGATCGGTTCGATCTGCATGCCTTCAACTACGATTTGCGGTGAGGAGATGCAGATTCGCTCCCCCGGGCCCAGAGCGATCCGGACGAGTACTTCTTCGTGATCAATCCGAATGACCTCGACATCCCTTTTTCGGATCCGATTGGACGTGTCCACCACCAGGATTTGCTGGTTGTTGCGAAGAGCGGATCGGGGCACCGCGACAACACCTCGGGCCAGGGGTCCGGCGATCTCCGCTCGGACGAATAGACCGACCGCCAGGGGAGGGCGATCGTCGGTTTGAGTCGGGCTGCCGTCACCGGATTCAGGTACCGACGTGCCGTAAGGATCCCGAACTCGGGCGACCACGTGAACCATCCGGCTTCTCGGATCGATTTCTCCTTCAGTGCGAACGATTTGACCGAGCCATTGGTGCTCTCTGCCTGCGAAGGTGGTGCGCAGGATGACATCGGGACCCTGGTCGAGTTGGGTGCCCGAACGCAGGCTGGGCAGGTCGATAAAAGCGAGTTGTCGGTCGGCGATGGGCAACCGAATCTCGGCAAAATCCGTGGCGTAGAGTTTGGCGACCGGGGCCCCCCGACTGACGAACTGACCGACATCGACATGTTCTTCGCGGACTCGGCCCTCGAAAGGGGCCGTGATGGCAGTTCGCTGGAGATCACGGAGCGCTTGGTCAAGGGCGATGCGCGTCGCGTCGAGGACGGCCGCGGTGACCCGCGAAGCCCTCCGGGCATTGCTCAAATGAGACGGACTGGTGGCCTTGGATTTGGCCAAGCCCTGTTGTCGGCGCAGTTCTGCCCGAGCGTGTTCGTCTTCGCCTTCGGCTCGGGCAACATCCGCCCGGGCGCGTCCCACATTGGCATCGTAATCGCGCGAGTCGATGCGGAAGAGAAGTTCGCCTTCATTGAAGAACCCCCCCGACACAAGGGCGGGAGAAATCCAAACGACAGGTCCTGAAACCTCCGGTACGAGATCGCTTTCGGTTCGGGGGGCGACGGTTCCCTGGCTCCTGACCCAGAGGGGTATGTCCGAAGGCTGGCCGCTCATGACGCGGACGGCAGGAAAAACTTTTTTCGGCGCCACGCTCTCGATCTTGGGTGCCGACGCGATCAGGCCGAGCCCACCCAGGCCCGCAAGGACCAGGATCGCCGCAGGGTAAGCTAGTTTTTGCCAATCCTTCACGGGGAAGTCCTCCGATCCAATGCTTCGCTTCCGTTCGCCAGTCGGGACTCGAGGGCCTTGATTGCCCGGTTGCGCATACTGGCCGAAAGCTTGTAAGTCGCCTCGGTGACCGCGGGTCCGTCTCGTGCTTCAAAGGCTCGGGCGAGTTCCTCTACGAGGGGCAGTCGCTCTTCCTCCTGACCGCCCAGAAAAAATTCTTGATCATGGAGTGTTTGCAAGAACCGGGTTTTTAGACCCCGGTGGACGAGCATAATGACTGTGTTCCCGCTGGATCGGGCGACGACCTCGCCAAGTTCCACAAAGAGCTCAAACTCCCTGGCCTGGGAGAGATCGCTTTCGCAAAGCTCACGGAGCAGATCACGGGCCCGCTGGAAGTCGGAGTCATCAGCGCGCTCAAGGGATAGGCGAAACCCGAGTCCCATCACGCCGCTGACGGCTTCGAAAACCTGATAGACCACTTGCGGATTCGGCGGGTCAGAGAGGGTCAAGAGATGCTCGACCACGTCGAGGCTGGCTTCTTCCAGGGGATTGACCCGGGCCCCGCCGGCCTCGATATGTGCGAGCCCCAGCTGTTCCAGTTTCTTGAGCGCTTCGCGC
Source organism: Myxococcales bacterium (assembly GCA_012959865.1). GTDB lineage: Bacteria > Myxococcota_A > UBA9160 > UBA9160 > UBA4427 > JAZXM01. The sequence goes on from DUCH01000288.1 coordinate 7,530, forward strand.
ACGGCGCCGCGGTGGACTTTAAAGCGCTGGGCGAGGTCGCGTTCTGAGGGTAGGCGGTCTCCCGACCGGTAGCGGCCGCGGAGGATCTCGTCGCGCAATTCGGCCGAGATGTGTTCGCTGAGGGGGACTGATTTCATAGGGGGGGGGTTCCGGTTGTGGGGAGGGCAGGGGAGTGAGGGAGTGCCGGGTGAGAACGGCTCCTGTCGGCTTCATCCGATCGGACCAAAGCGGTATAACCAGAGTGGTAAGACCAGAGTGGTATTACCAAAGCGGTATGACCAAAGTGGTATTACCAAGGCGGTAAGACCAAATTGGTCTGACCAAATATACCCAAGATCCCCTCACAATCAATCCCAAGGGATTCGTGCGCCCTTTTGGGGGGCTAGGCTCGGCCTATGCAAACTCTGAAAGGTTTTGCGTGTCCCTTCGCGTTCCTCTCGGCTTTTGGCCTGGTTCTCGCGGGGATTCTCGTCGGGGGCTGCCAGTCGCCCGCTCCGCCTGCCGCGGAATTGCCGAGCCTGGTCATTCGCGGGGGGCGTGTGATCGACCCGGAATCTGGGCTGGATGGCGTCCGAAACCTGGCGATCGAGGGCGGGCGAATTCGCGCGATTTCCGAAGACGAACTCGTCGGCCGTGAAGTGATCGACGCCAGCGGCCTGGTGGTTGCTCCGGGCTTCGTCGATCTCCACAGCCACGCCCAGACCCCCCTGGGTCAGCGCTTCCAGGTTTTGGACGGGGTGACGACTGCGCTCGAACTCGAGTCGGGTTCGTACCCGGTGAGTGCTTTGGGCGAGTATCCACCCATCGATATCGCCAATGACCCGCTGATCAATTTCGGCGCTTCGGTGGGTCATGCCTGGCTTCGCGGCCAGATCATCGAGGGCTCCGATGCGCCAACGGGGATCGACGATGTTTATTCGCGGGTTTTGCGCGGGGGGAGTGCGGCGTCCCTCGACGGTCCGGCCTTTACCCGACCGCTTACCCCCGAGCAGCTTCCGATGTTGCGCGCTGGCCTGAATCGCGGCCTCGACCAGGGGGGCCTGGGTATCGGATTCCTGCTCGACTACATGAGCGAAGTGGTCACCGATGACGAGATGCGCGTGGTCTTCGAGGTTGCCGGTGCTCGGAACGCGCCGATTTTCGTTCATATTCGGCGAGGCATCGCGGGCGATCCGGCGGGTCTCCTCGAGGTGATCGCCTGGGCGAAAAAAACGGGCGCGCCGGTTCATGTCTGTCACGTTCAGGCCAACGCGATGTCGGCCATCGAGGAGTTCATGGTTTTGATTCGCCAGGCCAGGGCCGATGGCGTTCAGATCAGCACCGAGTCGTTTCCCTACAACGCCGGATCCACGAGCATCAGTGCCGCGGTCTTCAGCCGAAACTGGCAGGAAATTTTTGACATTTCCTACGAAGACGTTGAGTGGGCGGCCACCGGGGAGCGCTTCGACGAAGCCATGTGGAACCGCTACCGCGAAGAACATCCCGAAGGCGCCGTAGTCCATCACTACAATCGGGAAGCCTGGACCCGGGTGGCCACGCTGGCGCCGGACGTGGCGGTGGCGAGCGACGGGCTGCCGATTCTGGGTCCGGAATTCGGCGTTCCGCCGTGGGGAATCGGGACATTCGCGCGCATTCTGGGCAAATACGTGCGGGACCAACAGAGCCTTTCGCTGATGGACGCCGTCAACAAGATGAGCCTGCTGCCCGCGAAGATTCTCGAAGGGTGGGCGCCCTCTCTACGTCGGAAGGGGCGGGTGCGGGTTGGAGCCGATGCGGATCTGACGATCTTCGATCTTGCCACGGTGATGGATCACGCCACTTTTCCCGACCCCCTCCAGGCGTCAACGGGGATCGAGTATGTGGTTGTGGGCGGCAAGGTCGTCGTGCAGCGGGGAACCCTGGTGGACGCCGTGGCGTCAGGACGGCGGGTGTTGGCCCCCGTGAAGGCGCGCTGAGCCTATGGCAGAACTTCCTCGGCAAGCCCAGGTTATCGTGATCGGCGGGGGGATCGTGGGCGCGAGCATCGCCTATCACCTTGGCAAGCTCGGCGTGGGCGATGTCCTGCTTCTCGAGCGCGATCGCTATACCTGTGGGACGACTTGGCACGCAGCGGGGTTGGTGGGTCAACTCCGGGCGACAGAAAACCTGACGCGCCTGTGTCGCTATAGCCTGGACCTCTACGCGGGGCTGGAGGCCGAGACAGGCCAAGCCACGGGGTTCCGCCAGCCCGGTGCGATTTCCCTGGCCACCACTGAAGAGCGCTTTCACGAACTCAAACGCACCGCAGCGGTCGCCGCCCACTTGGGCGTCGAGGCGGCAGTGCTTTCCCCCGCCGAGGCTCAGGCGCTTTTTCCCCGCATGGAAATCGACGACGTTGTGGGCGCGGTCCATCTTCCCAAGGACGGCATGGTGAGTCCGGTGGATGTCACGATGGCGCTGCTTGCCGGGGCCCGGCAATCGGGCGTGGCGACCTTCCAGGGTGTTCCCGTCGACGGACTGCTTGTGGAGGGCGGTCGAACCGTGGGCGTGATCACCGCCCAGGGTGAAGTACGCGGGGAGAGTGTGGTCCTGGCTGCGGGTATGTGGTCTCGAGAATTTGCCGCTCGCTATGGGGTTCCGCTCCCGTTGCACGCGGCGGAGCACTACTACGCGATCACTCAGCCCATCGAAGGTCTGTCCGAAAAAACGCCGATTCTCCGGGACCCCAATCACTGTGCATACTTCAAGGAGGATGCGCGAAGGCTCCTGGTGGGGCTCTTTGAGCCTGTAGCCCGACCTTGGGCGATGGACGGAGTCCCCGATGTCTCCTTCGCCGAAATCCCGGCCGATCTCGACCACGTGACGCCTCTGCTCGAGCGCGCCTACCGTCGGCTGCCCTTTCTCCACGACGTTGAACTGCGCCAACTCTTCTGCGGTCCTGAGAGCTTTACCCCCGATGACAATTTTATTCTCGGCGAGGCGCCGACTCTGCCCGGTCTCTTTGTGGCGGCGGGGTTCAACTCCATCGGCATCCAGGCGGCGGGGGGCGTGGGCAAGGCCCTGGCCGAATGGATCGTGGAGGGGGAAGCCACCATGGACCTTGCCGAGGTGGATATTCGCCGCTTCGAGCCCTTTCACGCGGGGCGACGTTTTCTGGCCCACCGCACGGTGGAAACTCTTGGCCTTCTCTATGGGATGCACTGGCCGTTTCGGCAATACGATACGGCGCGCGGCGTCAAGCACTCGCCCTTTCATACCCGGCTCGCCGCTAAAGGGGCGTGTTTCGGAGAAACCGCGGGCTGGGAGCGCCCGAACTTTTATGCGCCCAAGGGTGAAAAGGCCGAATACCGCTATAGCTATGCGCGGCAGAATTTCTTCCCGTGGACCGCCGAAGAGCACCGAGCCACCCGGGAAGGCGTGGGCCTCTATGACCAGACGTCCTATGCGAAATTCCTTCTTCAGGGGCCGGAGGCCGAGTCGGTTCTCCAGCGGGTATCGGCGGCCGATCTAGCGACGCCCATGGGCAAGGTCGTTTACACCCAATGGCTCAACGCGTCGGGAGGGATCGAAGCAGATCTCACCGTGACCCGAATCGACGAAGAGATTTTTCTTGTAGTCACGACTGCGGCGACACGCTTTCGCGATTTTCATTTTTTGAAAGCGGCTATTGGCGGCGCGCAGGCGATCCTGACCGACGTGACATCGGGTCTCGCCACTCTGGGGATCATGGGACCGGACTCCCGGGAACTGCTCGGGCGGGTGACTTCGGCGGACTTGTCCAACGCGAGTTTCCCCTTCGCGACCAGCCAGGAAATTGAACTCGATTACGGACTCGTTCGTGCCATGCGAATAACTTATGTGGGCGAGTTGGGCTGGGAACTCTATATCCCTACCGAGTTTGCCCTCCATGTCTTCGACGCGATCATGCGCGAGGGCGAAGCCTTGAATCTCAAGCTCTGTGGTTTCCACGCCATGGCGAGTTGCCGGCTCGAAAAGGGGTATCGGCATTGGGGGCACGATATCGGTCCCGAGGACTCCCCCCTGGAGGCGGGCCTTGGCTTTGCGGTGGGGTGGGCGAAGGATGCGAATTTTGTCGGCCGCGAAGCGCTCGAGGCTCAAAAGAAACGTGGGCTCGAAAGGCGCTTGCTGCAATTTCAGATCCACGACCCCGAAGTCATGCTCTACCACGATGAACCTATCTACCGGGACGGTGAGCGCATGGGGCTCACGACATCCGGCGGTTGGGGTCACACCCTGGGCGCCGCCGTGGCCATGGGGTATGCGAAGGGCGAGCCCGGAAGCCTGAACGCGAATTGGATTCGCTCGGGAGAATGGGAAATCGAGGTCGCGGGTAAACGCTATCCCGCATCGGCTTCGCTTCGTCCGAGCTACGACCCCGCCAGCCAGCGGGTCCGCGGCTGATCCCGCTCACCGCCGGGCTTAGCTGCGCTCGGCCAGCGCCTTCCAATAGCGATCGAGTTCCGCGCGAAGGGAGGGGGCGAAGACAAAGAGCCCGAGCAGGTTTGCGAATGCCATGGCGAAAATCATGGCGTCGGAAAAGTCGAGGATGGCGGCCAGGCTGGTCGTGCACCCGATGACACCGCAGAGACAGTAGAAGGTATTGAACGTAACCCTCACCGAGCGGCTTGGTCCGAAGAGATAGATGCACCCGGCCAGTCCGTAGTAGGACCACGAAATCAAGGTCGAATAAGCGAAGAGCAGGACAACGACGGAGAGTACCGGGGGAAACCACGAGACGACTTGGGCAAAGGCGGCGGAGGTGAGTTGAACTCCGTTCACCTCCCCGGTGGCCAGGGAGCCCGGATCGAACGACGTGACGATAACCAGAGCCGTGATCGAACAGACGATGATGGTATCGATGAAGGGCTCGAGCATCGCGACAAATCCCTGGGTAATGGGCTCGCTGGTTCGTACTGCCGAGTGTGCGATCGATGAGGACCCGATACCGGCTTCGTTGGAGAAAGCGGCTCGGCGAAAACCCAGGATAAGGACTCCGAGTGCCCCGCCCTTGAGTCCCTCGGGCGCGAAGGCCCCCTGCACGATGGCCATGAGGCCGGCCGGAATGCGCTCGGCGTTGGCGCCGATCACGAAGAGCCCGCTGGCGATATAGAGAAGAGCCATGAAGGGTACGAGCTTGGATGTGACCCGGGCGATGCTTTGGATGCCGCCCATGATGACCACGGCCACGAGGATCGCGAGTACGCTGCCGAAGACCCAGCCCGAGTCGGCCAGGAAGCTTTCTTTGCCCCCGGTGGCGACGACAAACTGTTCGTAGGCCTGGTTGGATTGGAACATCGCCCCCACCCCGATGCTCCCGATCGCGATGCAGATCGCGTAGTAAATTCCGAGCACGCGTCCGGTCCGGGGCCAGCCGCGCTCGGCTAGACCCTTGTCGAGGAAGAACATCGGTCCGCCGGAGACCGAACCGTCAGGGTTTTCGTTGCGGTATTTGACGCCGAGGGTGCACTCCGCAAATTTTGACGCCATACCGAGAAAGCCGGCCACAACTATCCAGAACGCGGCCCCCGCCCCTCCCACGGAAACCGCCACCGCGACGTGGGCAATATTCCCCACTCCCACCGTGCCCGACACCGCGGTGGTGAGCGCCTGGAAATGCGATACCTCGCCGAGATCCCCGGGCTGGTCCTCCTTCCCCATAACGATTCGAATCGCGTGGGCGAAGCCGCGGATATTGATAAAGCGGAGGTAGAACGTGAAGAATGTGGCGCCGGCAACGAGCCAGACGACGATCAGGGGAAGGTCGGTGTCCCCGATCGGGATCGAATAGAAGACGACGTCCGAGAAAACCTGGGCGATAGGACGAAATGCCTGATCGATTTCTTGGTCGATTCCCAGGGAGTTCTCCTTGTGGGGCGGATTGTCTAGAGGACTTTAGCGGCGGAGCGGCCGTCCACAACGATATTTTGCCTTGGTACTCGAGGGGTTCCGTTCTGCTCGGCGCGCTAAAGTTGTAGTTCTTCGCGGCGCTTGAGCGCTTGACTTGATTCTATCCGAAAGGCCGACTTCTGGAGAACCCGATGGAATTGAAGGTAACCCGATTCCAAGTCGAAAATCGAATCGCGACCCTCACCCTGCACCGGCCAGAGCGGCTGAACTCTTGGACCGGACGAATGCATGCCGAGTACCGCCACTTGCTGGCCCGGGCCGAAGCGGATCCCGATGTTCGTGCAGTCGTAGTGACGGGATCCGGGCGGGGCTTTTGCGCGGGGGCGGATACCTCGGCCCTAGAGAGCCACGTGGAGCGCGGGGGCTACGATCCCGGGACTCCCGATGATCTCGCGAACCCGGGCTACGGGGTGCGCCCGGAATTCGATGCCGACTTTGCCTTTCAGTTTGGCATGCAGAAACCGGTTATTGCAGCGATCAATGGCCCTGCGGCGGGCGTCGGTTTGGTGATTGCCTGCTATGCGGATCTACGCTTTGCAGTGCCCGGCGCAAAGTTGACGACGGCCCACGGAAAACTGAATTTGCCGGTGGAATACGGGCTCTCCTGGCTGTTGCCCAGGCTGATCGGGCTAACCCGGGCCAACGATCTTCTGCTCTCGAGTCGTATTTTCTTGACGGATGAAGCCATGGAGTTGGGGCTTTTGAACGGACTCTTCCCGCCCGACGAATTGCTGCCGCGGACCTACGACTACGTGCGCCAAGTCATCACATCGGTCGCGCCCATGTCCTTGGCCGCAAGCAAGCGGCAGATTTATACCGACCAGCATCGGGACGTCGGAGCGTCGGTCGAAGAGGCCAACGCATTGATTGTCGAGATGATGAAGAAGTCCGACTATCGCGAGGCGGTGGCGGCTTGGGTCGAAAAGAGGCCACCGGATTGGAGCGGAGAGTGAGAGAGTCCTCACCCCAGGTAGGACGAATCCGAATTTTTCTCCCTTGGAATTTTTAGGCTTGAAGTGTCTGGGGAAACCGCCCAAGCTTGGGCCCCCATCCCGAACTTAGAGGTTTCCTTAATGCACGGCTGGACCGGTGTTTTCGTCGCGATTCTCGTGTTTGCGGGAACGAATTCCGCACGGGCGGAGTTTCCGGACTGGAATCGGTTCGCCGAGGTGCAGACCATCGATGTGCTCACCCTTGATGAGGACGGCGAACTGAGACAGACCCCGGTCTGGTTCGTTCTTCTTTATTCCGAACCCTATTTGCGAACCAACGATTCCCGTTGGCTCGCAAATTTGCGCCGGGATCCGAATCTTCAGCTCCGAATCAAAGGGACGGTCTACGAGGCCCAAGCCGAAGAAATTCCAGGTCGGGAAATTTTAGAAAAAGTCGATATCGCGTCGAGGCGGAAGTACGGCCTGCAGGAGCGTTTGATCCATTTATTCCGGATCAGCTCACCCCAAGTTCTTCGTCTATTTCCTCGGGATGGCTCCTGAGGCGGGGAGTTCCCGGTCCGCCCGATTCAGAAGCGAATAGGCACCTTCGCGTAACCGCGAACGGTACTGGTGTGGACCATCTCCGTTGCTTCCCAGTCCACCTCCCACTCGGGAAAGCGGGCCAACGTCTCTTCCAGAGCTACTCGGGCTTCGAGCCGAGCCAGGGAGGCGCCGAGACAGAAATGCAGCCCGTAGCCCAGGGACACGTGTCGGTCGATCTTCCGAGCGACATCAAGACGGTCGGGTTCGGGGTATTCACGATGGTCGCGGCCCGCCGAGGCGGTAAGGAGGAGAAGCCGGGCGCCCTCGGGCAAAGTCTGGCCGTGGATTTCAACGTCCCGGGTCATGCGCCGAGCCTGCACGGGCGAAGGAGCTTCGTAGCGCAAAATTTCTTCCACGCCGTTGGGTATGCCTTCGGGTTCGGCGACCAACTTGGCCCTCTCGTCGGGAAACTGGGCCAGAGCCGTCGCCGCCCACCCGAGAAAACGGGCGACGGTTTCGTTGCCAGCTCCCGAAAGTAGACCGATGAAGGAGAGCAGCTCCGTATCGTCGAGTTTCCGCATCGAACCGTCGGGCATCTCGATTTCTGAGTCGATGAGCGTGCTCATCATGTCGTCGGTGGGGTGCAATCTTCGGTCGGCCACGTAGCGGGCAAAATAACCCCAGAGTTCTTGCGAAATTTCTTCGTGCCGACGGGAGCCATGCAGTTCGCCGGGTTCGCGGTGCAGCAACTGGTCGGTCCAGACTCGGATCTGGTCATGGTCTTCTTCGGGCACCCCAAGCAGTGAACTGATGACCATGACGGGCAGCTTGGCGCCAAATTCTTCGATGTAGTCGAAACCGTCGCTGGCTTGCATCGGGTCGAGGTAGCTTCGGCAGATTTTTCGAATTTGCGGTTCCAATTCGCCTATTCGTCGTGGCGAAAAGGCTCGGCTCACCAGCTTGCGCAGCCGGGTATGTTCCGGCGGATCACGCCAGATCATCATGGGCGATTCGCCGGGTTCATCGGTCATGAGTTCGAGGACGGTCCCGTAGGCCGAACTGAAGCGCTCGGTGTCGAGGCAGGCGGCCATCACGTCGTCGAAGCGCGAAAGCGCATAGAAATTCAGCTTTTCGTTGTGGTAGAGCGGTGCTTCATCGCGCAGGCGCTTCCAGATCGGATGCGGGTTTGCGTCGATCGCGTAGTCGTACGGATCGTAGTAGGGGCGGGCGCGGGAATCGCTCATCGTTTGGGCGGAAGAAGTCCTTGTTCCGGGAGGGGTTTCCAAGGCTCAATACCATAGCCCCGGCTGGGGTAGACTGCCGGGCGACCGGCACGGGGCCCGGAAACTCAGAGCGTGTCAGAAAGGGGAGGGGAAAAATGGAAGTCAAGGTGACGGAGAATTTTGCGGCCAGCGGGGAATCGATTTGGGAACTTCTACGGGACTTTGGCGGCATCCTGCGCTGGAACTCCAATGGGATCGAGTCCGTGAGTGTTGAGGGCGAGGGGGTTGGGGCTGTTCGTACCATCGGGATTCCAGGCGGCATACAGCTTCAGGAAAAGCTCGAGGCCCACGATGAAGCGGCCCGCTCGTTCAGTTATAGCTTTGCGGGGAAGCCGGTGATTCCCTTCGACAACTACTACGCGACGATGACGGTGATTGATGAAGGAGAGTCCATGTGCCGGGTCGACTGGGAGTCGACATTTGAACATCCGTCCATGGAAAAAGAGGCGGCGCGCCAGTTGATAGAGGGCATTTACTTGGCGGGCTTCTCGGCGCTCAAGGAAACCGTTGAAGGCTGAGGCGGCCGAGAGACGCGAGTTGGATTTAGGCGATCCCATGCTTACCCACATCGACCATCTGATTGTTGTCACCGATGATCTCGAAGCCGCCCAGCGGCAATGCATCGCCCTTCTCGGGCGGAGCCCCTCTTGGGCGGGTGGCCATCCGGCGTTCGGAACACGCAACGTAATCTTCCGTCTGGCGAACACCTATATTGAGTTGCTGGCTCCCGATGGCGAGGGTCCTGTGGCGGACGCCTTGGCGGTGTACCTGGCCGAGCACGGCCCGGGTCTCTACGCCCTGGCTCTGGGAACCGAAGACGCCGACGCCGCGGTGGTGCGAATGCGCGAGCGCGGCCTTTCGCCGACCGAGCCCGTGGAGGGCCTGGCGCACGACGATCAGTCCGGGGCCTTTCGGCGTTTTCGCAACGTTTGGCTTCCCGAGAAGGACACTCGGGGTGTTCGGCTTTTTGTGATCGAGCACTTGTCCGAGCCCGAGCTCCTTCCCCTCGCACTGCCCGTGGCCGGACCCGAGGCCGTCGTCGACCGGTTGGACCACGTTGTGGTGATGACTCGGGAGCCCGACCGAGCGATCGACTTCTACGGCGACCAACTCGGTATTCGCCTGGCTCTGGACCGAACTTTCGAGAACAGGGGGCTGCGCCTACTTTTTTTTCGGCTGGGCGGTACAACCCTGGAAATCAGCGCTCCCTTGCGAGCCGATGCCGACTTGGGCGCCGGAGACGCCAAGGTCGAGTCCGATCGACTCTGGGGTGTGGCGTACTCGGTTCCCGATGCGCGCGCCGCGCACTCGCGTATGCTCGAGGCGGGTCTCGAGGTCAGCGACATCCGTGAAGGCCATAAACCCGGGACTCGGGTATTCAGCCTCAAGGGCAATCTATTGGGCGTGCCGACTCTGGTGATCGAACCCGTGAGCGACTAGCCACAGCAGCCCGGTCCGCTCGTCTCGGGGACCGCATGGTCGCCGAATTCTTCGGCATCCCGAATCACCCGATACCACTCCCATCGCATGCCCTGCGGATCGACGGACCAGACCTTGTTCTGCTCGGCGAAGCAGCATGTTTCTTCGTCCTCGACCCGATCCGCCATACCGGCGGCCTTCAGCCGGTCGGTCGCGGAATGAACTTCTTCGTCGCTAAAGACCTCGACGCCCAAATGGTTGAGGCGCTCGTCGGCATCCGGGTTTTCGAAAAGGACGAGTTTGAGTGGCGGCTCGGTGATGGCAAAGTTGGCATAGCCGGGTTTGCGCTTGTTCACCTTGGTATTGAAGAGCTTGGAGTAGAAATCCACCGCCTCATCGATATTTTTTACATTGAGAGCAAGCTGTACACGCACGGCAAAGGCCTCCTTGAATCGTGCCAGCGAGAGATCGAGTGGAATATCGGATTTCGCCGGTCGAGAAGAACTATAGTCGATACCAAGGCAATTCTCCTGACAGGTGCTGAATCTCGGAGCGCTAAAGTGGCTCTGAAACCCGTCGACGGGAACATTTGCAGACACGTTGAAGGCCGCCAGAAAATTGGGCACTTTGGGCCACCAATCGGGGAGACGGCAATGATGTGGGTCGATGAACTCAAGCGTGATGCCAAGGCGATACTGCCTTCGGTCGTCGAACTGCGTCGAGCGCTGCATCGAAAACCCGAACTGGGCAACGATTTGCCCGAAACTCGGGCTCTGGTGCTTGAGGCCTTGGCGGACCTGGGGTTTGGGATCGAGAAGAGTGAGCGCACGACAAGCTTCGTTGCGACCTTGAAGGGAGGGTCTCCAGGCCGCTGTGTTCTTCTCCGGGCCGACATGGACGCCTTGCCGATGCCGGAAGACTCGGGTCTGGAGTTCGCGTCGGAGAATCCCGGCCGGATGCACGCTTGTGGCCACGATGTACATACCGCCATGTTGGCGGGCGCAGCTCGACTGCTTGCTCGCCGTGCAGATTCCCTAGCCGGGGATATCAAGTTCTTTTTTCAAACCGGTGAGGAGGGACATTTCGGTGCGAAAATTTGCTCCGAAGAAGGGCTGCTCGAGCGCGGCCGAGCACCCGACGCTGCTTTCGCCCTGCATATCGACCCGCGAATGACCTGTGGCCGAGTGGCGGGCCGAGCGGGTGCTTTGTTGGCGTCGACCACCGAGTGGGCGGTGGACATCAAGGGAAAGGGAGGGCACGCCTCGATGCCCCACAATGCCGTCGATCCGATTCCCGCCGCGTGCGAGATGGTTGCGGCCCTACAGTCGATGGTGACCCGAAGAATCAACGCCTTCGACCCTGCGGTGATTACGACCACACAGGTGCATGCGGGGACAACCGACAATGTGATTCCCGAAACCGCCCGTTTGAGCGGAACCCTGCGCGCGACCAGCGAGCGATCCAGGGCCGAGGCCGAAGCGGGTATTCACCGCATCGCCCAGGGCGTTGCCCAGGCCCACGGTGTCGACGCCGAGGTGAGCGTCGCCGACGGTTATCCAGTGACCTTCAACGAAGCGATTTTCACCGAATTCGCGAGTGCTGTGGTGGACCAGGTGTTGGGCGAAGGGAGTTATAGCGGGATGCCGACGCCGCTGATGGGCGGGGAGGATTTTTCCTATATCCTCCAGCGTTGGCCAGGGGCGATGTTCTTCCTGGGTATGCGAGATCCTGGTATTGCCGATCCCGCACCGGTGCATTCGAATCGAATGGTGCTGGACGAAAACGGCATGACTCACGGAATGCTGTTACACGCTGGGGTGGCCCTCACTTTTCTCAGGAACAGCGATGACAGCGATGACAGCGATGACAGCGATGACAACGATGACAACGATGACAGCGAAGGAAACTGAATTCCCCCACGCTCGCATGCGGAAGCGTTTTCCGCGTATCTACTTGCTTTCGCTCGGCCTGCTCTTTACGGGTTTAGTATGGGGTCCGGATTCGTTGGCCTTTGAGCGCACAGAAGAGCGTGAGGCCTGCGCGCAGAACGATCCTCAGCGCAAACCCTTTTTCGGCGATCTTCACGTACACAGCCGCTATTCGTTCGATTCCTACATTTCAAGCCAGCGGAATGATCCCTGGGATACCTACAGTTACGCAAAAGGCGAACCCATCACGCTTCCTGACGCGAACGGGGAACAGACGGTGGTCGCCAGGCTGCGCCGACCCCTGGATTTTGCGGCGGTCACCGACCATGCCGAACTGCTGGGTGAAATAAATATCTGCACGAGCGAAGAGTTCAGCTTGGGGCGTTATGCGCCACTCTGCATGATGACGCGCAGCGATATCATCTACATCCAGTTCCTTGCTGCGAGTTGGTGGAAAAACCTGGGGGTCGACGGAGAGAAAGCATCGGGTCGCTCGATGATTTGCGATCTCCCGGGGTCGAATTGCAAAGAGAGCCTTTTGGAATTTTGGGTTGATATCCAGCGCGCAGCCGAGACCCATTATGATCGCAGCGCCGCGTGTCAATTTACGACGTTTATCGCCTACGAGTACAGCGACGCTCCGGGGTTTCGAAACCTGCACCGCAACGTGATCTTTCGCAACGATCGAGCGACCCAGTTTCCCATCAGCACTTACGACACGGGGAGCCGCAACGTGCCCGAACTCTGGCGCCAACTGCGAGCCCAATGCATCGATGGAGGAGTGGGCTGCGATGTTCTCACGATTCCCCACAATCCCAATCTTTCGGGGGGCTGGATGTTTCCCGACCCGGCTACCCTGGAGGAGGCCGAAGCCCGGAAATTTTTCGAACCCCTGGTGGAGTTGACCCAGCACAAGGCGAGCAGCGAGTGTCGGTTTGATCGCGTGGCCGGTCGCGGACTCGATACGAACGACGAACTGTGTACCTTTGAGCAGAACAAAACCGACAACCTTTCAGCCTTGGGGGTGGTCTTCGGGGAGATGCGTGCACCCGAAGGTGCTCCGGTGCCGATTGAAAAATTCGGGCGCCGGAACATGGTGCGGAATGTCCTCAAGGATGGTCTTCTCCTCGAGCAGACCACGGGCATTAATCCCTTCAAGCTTGGCTTTATTGGGAGCACCGATACGCACAGCGCGTCGCCAGGGGGTGCAGACGAGGATGCCTACCTGGGCCATTTGGGCCGCCGAGACGCGGGCTACCGCAACGTTCAAGATCATTTCGCCGACAACCCGGGCGGTCTTGCCGTGGTGTGGGCCGAAGAGAACTCGAGGGACGCCATTTTTGAGGGTATGCGGCGGCGCGAGGCCTACGCGACCAGCGGTACCCGCCCCGTTGTGCGTTTCTTTGGAGGTTTCGATCTCGATCCCGGGGCCTGCGCCCAAGAGGATTTTGTTGGGCACGGCTACGCGAAGGGGGTGCCCATGGGGGGAGACCTATTGCCGTCGCCCGGCGGTAAACCTCCGAGTTTTCTTGTGGCCGCGCTCAAGGATGCCGGCTCGCCCGGCCACTCGGGCCTGGACCTCGAGCGGATCCAGATCATCAAGGGATGGGTCGACGCCGACGGAGAAACCCATGAGAGCGTGATCGATGTTGCGGGACGAGTGAAAGGGAGCGTGGGCGTCGACCCCGAGACCTGTGCGCCCATCGGCGCGGGGCACGGGCAACTCTGTACGGTCTGGCAGGATGCCGATTTCGACCCTGACCAGCCCGCCTTCTATTACGCCCGCGTGCTCGAGAACCCGAGTTGTCGCTGGAGTACCCTCCAATGTCAGGCGGCGGGAGTCAATCCGTTCTCCTCTGGATGTGCCGAGCAGGCGGAAGCGGCTACGGAAGTGGCCCAGGACGCCGGAGCTATCGGCGATGTCTATGGCCGATGCTGCCTCGACGAAGCCGAGGAGCC
>DUCH01000289.1 GCA_012959865.1 Myxococcales bacterium
CGCCCAGGCTCGGACGTTGTGCCGGAAGGCAGCTTGTATGTCCTATTCTCATATAGCCAACAACAAGAACAAGTGAGGTGACCATGGGTTTTTTCCGTTTTTGGCTGGTATTTGTCTTTCTGATCATCAGTGTCTACACCGCCTCTGTGGTTTCATTGTATGGGCTCAACCTGTTCCCATACTTTTTTGGCGACATGATGAAAATGGGTTGGGCGGGGCAGTTCAATCTGGATTTCATGTTCATGCTGGCCTTTTCGGCGATGTGGACCGCGTGGCGCAATGAGTTCTCCCCTCAAGGCCTGGGTCTAGCGGTGCTTGCGTTTTTCTTTGGCGCGCCTTTTTTGTGTATCTATCTCTTTGTCCTGAGTCGCCAAACTGACGGCGATGTGGTTCGAATGTTGATCGGGAACCGAGCGGCGTAGGGACCCCTTGAACAAGACACCCCGAAGAGCCCTCAGCGGCCCGGCGCTCTCCTGAACTTCATCGCCGTCAAAGCCAACCCAAAACCCAGCAGCACCCCCGGCGTCGGCTCCCCCAGCACCCGAAAGTCCGCGGCATTGTCGTCCGTATCCACGTCCGCAAACCAGCGTGCCACGCTCGAGCCTCCGGGCGGGGCCGGGGCCGGGTTGCCCTCCCCTGCGAAGAACTGGGCCGATGTAAAAGACCCGTACCCCACGGCATCCACGATGCCGAACCCATCGCGCAGCACGATGGAGTCCGGGCCATTCTGGAAGTCGAAGTTGGCGACGAGATCCGCATTCGGCACGAACACGCTCCCGCCCCCGGTGCGGTCGGCCAGCACGAAGAGCCCCGAGGCGGGGATCGAACCCGAGAGCATGATCACCGGCCCCACGGCTCCATTGAAACCGTTCACCCCTTCCACCTGCCAGCCGTCGAGGAGCGTGCCGGGCGGGCCCGCGAGTTCCACGAAGACGTGGCCCGTCACGGCTCCCCATAGGGATTTGACATAACGCCCATACCCGCACGTTACGCCAGAACCCAGCTTATATGTCCTATCCTCCTTCGCCGATCGGACTAATCCATAGCCTCGAAGCCATCGTGATCGCAATGCGCCGACCCGACTCAGTTGGTCTGACCCGGAATTAGAGCGAGTCGCACGGGATCGTTGACATGATTCGCCAGATCATCAAGGGCCTGGGCGGCATCCTCCAGCGGATATCGACCGGTAATCGAGCCGGAGAGATCGAGCCGACCCGACTCCGCGAGTTCCACAACGTCTTCGAGTTCGCTGCGCGTATAACCCATCGAGCCCAATACGCCGATTTCCCGACCGACGAAGGAAACCAATGGGCCCAATTGCGGCGATTCCATTCCAACGCCGCCGATGATGACTCGCCCTCCCCTGGCCACGCTGGCCATGGCGAGTTCGACCGTGACTTTCTTGCCCGCATATTCAATCACGACATCCGGCCCATCACCGCCCGCCGCCCGGCGAATTGCCTTGCGGATGTCATCCTGGCGCGCGTCGAGCATCATATCCGCACCGGCAGCCTCGGAGCGCCGCAAGGCCCCCTCGCTCGCGTCGACGGCGACGACCCTTTCGGCGCCTAATAGCTTGGCCAGGGCAATGGCGTGATAGCCCACGCCCCCGCAGCCAATCACGGCAACCCGTTCGCCGCCCTGAATGCCCGCGCGCGTCAAGACTGCGTGATAGGCCGTCGCAACCGCGTCCGCCAGAATCGCGCCATGCTCGTAGGGGACCGCATCGGGAAGAGCCATGACACAGGAAATAGGTGCAACAATCTTCTCGGCAAAAGTCCCGTCGCGTGCCATGCCGAAAATTTGCGCGCCGGGACATAGACCGAGATGCCCTCGCTGACATGCAGTGCATTGGCCGCAGGTTTCACTCGGGAGGAGCAAGACCCGATCGCCGATCGAAAATTCCGTCACGCCCTCGCCGACACCTTCGACGATGCCCGCTCCTTCATGACCCATGATAATGGGCAAATTTGGAACAGGGAGGCGGCCACGCGCCGCATGAAGATCCGTTCCGCAAACACCCGCGGCCTGAATCGCAACACGAATCTGACCCGGACCAAATTCGGGTTCGGGACGATCTTCAATCCGAACCTCAGGGCCCTCATATAGACGAACGGCTTTCATCCTACTCCTCACTCGGCGCCATGAACGCCGCCTATATGATCCTTCCAGAAAGCTTCGCGAAGCACACGGCGCAGAATTTTTCCGACCGGACTCTTTGGAAGTTCATCGAGAATATCGATCGCCTTGGGCACCTTGAAGCGCGCCAGATTTTCCTTGCAAAAAGCGATCAATTCCTCCTCGCTTACGCGATGGCCCTCGCGCAGCGTGACCGCGGCGCGCACCGCCTCGCCCCATTTCTTGTCTGGAATCGCAAAGACGGCACATTCCGCCACCGCGACATGCTCCGCGAGCCCCCCCTCGACCTCTGCCGGGTAGACATTGAATCCACCTGTGATGATCTTGTCTTCCATGCGGTCGGCAAGAAAGACATAACCTTCCGCATCCTTGCGACCGAGATCTCCCGTGCGAAGCCAACCCTCGCGCAGCCGGGCGACATCGAGTTCCGGATTCTTCCAGAAGCCGGGAGTCGTCCATGGCGCGCAAACACAGATCTCTCCGATCTCATCGACGGCCACCTCGACACCATCCTCAGCGCAGATTCGAACCTGTGCGAAGGCCGCGCATTCCCGTCCGACGGAGACGAGGCGCTCGCCTCCCCCTTCGAGTGCCTCGATATGTTCCGCGGGCCCCATGAATGTATTCATCCCGTAGGCCTCGGTCTGACCAAAGCCCGTATAGAGAACGGGACCCAGTCGTTCGAGCGACGCGCGCACCAGGGCGGGCGCCGTCGGCGCTGCGGCATAGACCACCGCGCGCAGACTGGATAGATCTGCGTTCTTCGCGTCGAGATGATCGAGCAGCATCCGCAATAGTGTCGGAATCACCAGAATCATCGTAATCTGATGCTCGGCAATCGCAGCCAGCATGACCTTCGGATCCGCAGCGGGCAGAATCACCAAGGTCGCACCCGCAACCCAACAGGCGTCCATGCCCCGACCGCCGAAATGGCTCAACGCTAGTTGGCCGAGTACGCGATCCTCCGAACCGACATCGAAGGCCGTCGCCCAGGCACCCATCGCGGCACTCACACTGGCATAATTATGCGTGACGCCCTTTGGACGACCGGTCGTTCCCGAGGTATATAGAATCTGGGCAAGCGAATCGGGTGGCCGATCGATATCTGGCGCCTGACACGGCTCGGCTGCTGCGAGTGCTGCGAGATCGAGAACGCCCTCTGCCGCGCCGAGTGCCATCACTACGGCATCGCTGCCCTTCGCAGCAGCGCTCGCACGAGGGATCGTTTCGTCTCCGAGCGCCACGACGAAACGCCCCTCGGCATGATTCACCATGAAGGCGTGTTCGCGTTCGGTCAATGCCCCGAGCAGAGGAACGACCGCGCCACCCGAACGAGCGATCGCAATCACCATCTCTACATATTCGATGCGATTTTCCTGAACCACGCAGACCCGATCACCGGGAGTCAATCCCTGTCGAATCAGTGCCTGGGCCAGCCGGCTCGCCGCTTCATCGAGTTCTCGGTAAGTGCGCCGACGTTCGCCGTCGATCAGCGCGATGCGATCGGGCCAGCGCCTCGCGGTGCGAGCGGGATAATATGAGTAGGGGTGGATCATTGCTGATTCGGCTCGGAAGGTTCGCTGCGACGCCGACTCGAGGGCAGATGCCGCTCCTCGGGACCCGCATAACGCGAGCCCAAAGCCTCGGGGATGATTCTCAGCGGCACGCCCTCTCGAATTTCCTCCGTAATATGCGCCAATAACGCGACGCCGTAGGTGATCGCGCCAAGCCCGCCGATCACCAGGGGATCGAATTTCAGATCTGCCAACAGGGCGCCGATCGCCCCCGCTAGATTCATCGGAATGCGCTTGCCCTTCTTCGCTTCAAGTCCGGCTTCCACCGCATCGAGCATTCGACCATGCTCGCGCCAGCCATCCAACTCGAGAGCGATCTTGCGAACGCTGACGGCTCTCGGCTCGGCGCCCTTATGCATAGGATGTCCGAGACCGGGAACCGCTCCGCGCCGCTCGAGCCAGACTTCGAGGACACGCTGGACCGCCTCGGCCGCTTCGAGTTTCCAACCCACGGCCTCGATCAGCATCTCCGCCGGCTCCTGAGGCGAACCTGTCACAGAGCCGCTGGCCAGGATGCCACTGGCCAGGGCGGGAACGGCTGAATCAGGAAAGGCCGACGCCGTATAGCGCGCTGCGCAGGCCGCAGAACTAATCAACTGCTGATCCATTCCGCTACGCATGACGAGATCGAAGAGCGCCGCTTCACGTTCGTCGGGAAGTTCTCCGCGCAATAATAGATAGGCGGACTCGGTATAGGAGAGCCCTTCGATCAATTCCTCGATGGGATAACCGCGAACCCAGATCTTGCCGCTCTCGGCCCGGCTGATTCGTGTCGTCCAATAATCGCTCCAATCGCCTGAGGCAATATATTGACCGACGTGTCTTCGCGGGATGTTTGGCATTATGATTTCCCTTTTCTAATGGCCCTCGCCTAGCGGCCGGCTTCGCTCTTGATCTATTCGCCCTATTGGTCTTATTCGCCCTTGAAGACGGGCTTTCGTTTTTCGAGAAATGCGCGCGGTCCTTCCTGCGCATCTTCACTCTGACGAACGGGCTCGGCGATCAATTGTTCGATTCGCAATCCCTCCTCGAGGCATAGATCGAGACCGCGCCATACCGCGGACTTCGCCGCGCGCACAGCTAGCGGTCCATTCTCCGCTATCTGCTTAGCCGTCTTCAGGGCTTCGGCCTGCAAACTCTCCGGCGCAACCACCCTTGAGACAAGGCCCATGCGCTCGGCTTCGAGGGCATCGATGCGACGACCGGTCATGATCAGGTCGAGGGCCCGTTCGGGACCGATTAGCCGCGGCAGCCGCTGGGTCCCACCGGCTCCGGGGATGATGCCGCGACTCACCTCGGGCAATCCGAAGGAAGCTGTCTGCGAAGCGATCCGCAGATCGCACGAAAGAGCGATCTCGAGGCCACCCGCCAGACAATGACCGTTGATCGCAGCGATGATGGGTTTATCGATCGATAGATTCTTGGTGATCCCCCCGAGCCCCGGAACCAATTCCGAACGCCGCAAGCGCTGAGCCGATGTCATGCTCTTATAGAAATCGCCGACGCCGCGAAGATCGGCCCCCGAACAGAACGAACGATCCCCGGCACCCGTGAGAATCGCGACCCATAAGGAGTCATCGTCGCGAAAGCGCTGCCAGGCGGCGATCAAAGCATCGCTGGTTTCAAAGTCGAGAGCGTTATGGACCTTCGGTCGGTCGATCGTCAATAATGCGACGGCACCGTCCACCTCGAAACGAATCGTCATCTTGGTTCTTCCCCCTGTTAATCCTCTGCGCCATTCGGTTCGAAGCGCGGAAGCAGATAATCTCCAGCGGCTTCGAATCGAACTCTGACGGGCATGCCGATCTCGACTTCCTCAATTTCGCAGCCGACGATATTCGAGATCAGCCGGGGGCCTTCGTCGAGTTCGATCAATGCAACGACATAGGGCGCAGGAATCCCGGGATGATAACTTCGCCGATAGACCACATAACTGAAGACACTCCCATTTCCGGAGGCAACGCGCGTCGATAATTTTCCGGACCAACATTTCGGACAACATGGGCCCGGCGGAAGAAAGAGATGGTCGCAATCCTCGCAGCGGGAAACTTCGAGGCGCTCTTCGCGGCAGGCATCCCAATAGGCCTGGGTCAGCGAATCGGGCTGCGGGAGCGGCAATGCTATTTCGGTCCGCCTATTGGGCTCGGTCGGATCCGCCGATTTGGCACTGGAGGTCTGGGCATCACTCATCGCTTCAACTCCCCAGAACCAGAGTCGCATGAGTATTCATGCCGAGCCCATGTCCAGAGACCAGAGCCAACTCGGCGCCCTCGACCTGGCGAAGATCCGCCGCACCACGCAGTTGGCGAACGGCCTCGATGACATGCAGCATTCCGCCGCCATATGCCTCGGCCAGTAGACCGCCACTCGTATTCACCGGCAGAGCACCGCCAGGCCCGATTCGCCCACCCGAAACGAAGGCGCCGCCTTCGCCCTTCTTGCAGAAACCATAATCCTCGAGTTGAAGTAACACGACGATCGTAAAACAGTCATAGAGCAGGGCCACGTCGATATCCTCTGGCTTCACGCCCGCCTGGCCGAAGGCGGCGGGGCCCGAGCGCGAAGCGGGCAGGCGGTCGAAATGATCGGGAGATGCATAGGTCGAGAGGCTATGGGCCTGTGCATGACCGAGGATTCGAATGCCCTTGCTCCGCAGATCTGCGGCGCGCTCTTCGGTCGTCACGATGACCGCCGCTGCGCCATCCGAGACCAGACAACAATCGTAACGACACAAGGGTTCGACTAACGGCGCTTCGTCCATATATTGGTCGATGCTGAGTGCCCTGGGTCTTTGCGCGTGAGGTGTCCGAGCGGCATGCGCGCGTGCGGCGACGGCAATCTCGGCTAACTCTTCGCGTCGAGTTCCATAGAGATGCATATGTCGCTGTGCTGCGAGCGCATGAATGCCCACCGCGCCAAAGAAACCAAATGCCGATTCGTCACCGCGGCCATATCCATAGGCACTCTTCGAGGAAAGCGCCGAGTCGCCATAAACACAAACACAGACCTCGCATAAGCCCGCTTCGACAGCCAGGGCGGCGCGCTCGACGCTCGCCACGCTCCCGGCTCCACCCAGGATCTCAGTCCCGCTATAGGTCGGATCGAGCCCCAGGGCCGCGCCGAGTCGCAAGAAATGCGGCGTGATCCCATCGAGCACGCCCTGGGCCGGGCCGGGATCCGTCAATAGGCCATCGATTTCCTGGGGCGAGAGTCCGGCATCCCCAGCGGCCTTCGAGACAGCCTCGGCCTCCAACTGCCAGGCGCTGCGCTCGGGAATTTTCCCGAAATCCGAATGCCCGATCCCGGCGATCACGGCCCGGCGACTCATGTGGCGGCCTTCTTCATGCAGCGCTTCGCGATGATCTCACGCATCACTTCGCTGGTCCCCGCACCGATACCCCAATTCTGAACACCTCGGGTACATCGCGCGACGTAATTTTCCCGCATGAAGCCGTAACCGCCATGTGCGTGTGCACAGTCGAGGATGATCCGGCGAATCATCTCGGCGCCATAGAGCTTCGACATGCTCACAGTCACTTCGCCCTGGGGATCGCCACTGACCAATTGATCCGCCGCGCGATAGGTCAGCGATTCCGATGCTTCGAGATCCGTCAGATGATCGGCCATTCGATGACGCCAGGTCTGCATGGAGCCGATCGATTGACCAAATGCCTTTCGCTGCGCGATATAATTCAGAGTCTCCTCCATCACATCACGACATACGGAGTTCATCATGGTCGAAAGCACAAGACGTTCGCCCTGAAAGGCTCCCATGATATAACGGAAGCCGCGCCCTTCCTGGCCAATCAAATTTTTTCGAGGTATCCGGATACCATCGAAGAAAAGTTCGACCGTATCACCGGAATGCTGGTCAACTTTCTCGAGGCGCCGGCCCACCGAAAACCCCTTGCTATTGGTCGGACAGACGATCAGGCTCACACCATCCGGACCCGATCCGCCGGTACGAACCGCAAGAGTTACGAAATCCGCACGGGCGCCATTCGAAATAAAAATCTTCGAACCATTGATAATATAGTCGTCGCCATCGAGCTTCGCGCTGGTCTGGAGTGCGGCTACATCCGATCCGCCTGCGGGCTCTGTCACTCCCAATGCTGCTATTTTTTCGCCGCGAATCGCAGGCACCAGCCACTCATTACACAATTCATCCGTGCCATGGGCGTTGATCACGGAGGTGGCCATTTCAGATTGAACCATCAAACCCACGACGGCACCGATATCTCGGCCGCGAACGAGCTCCTCGACCAGAATCACCGTGTACCAATAATCGAGGCCGCTCCCGCCCCATTTCGGGTCCATACGAACGCCGAGCAATCCGAGCGCACCGGCCTTGGGGAAAATATCACTGGGATAATTGCCCTCGGCATCCCATTTATCCGCGTTAGGCCGAATCTCTTCTTCAGCAAAGCGCCTAACTGTCTCGCGGAATGCTTGATGTTCTTCGGTCCAATCGGGAAAGGGCATGTGGGGGGTCTCCGGGGCGGCGGAATAAAAGTCATCGACTTTCGTCGCGTGGAATTCTGATCCCACTCGCAAATACGTCGTCCATCACTTCCAGGATTTCATTGAATTCAAAGTCCGCTGCATCCGAAACCTCTCGCTCGACGAGTAGGGTTCCGAGATGAAACATCAAATAAGCCACTCGCTCGGGATCGATCCTGCGAATTCGGCCCTCGGCGATTCCCTGCTCGAGCACGGAACTCAGCAGATCGATGATGCGCCCTTCCTGGTCTCGTGTATAGACATTCGCAACGCGCTCGATGCTCATTTCGGAATCGCCCGTAAAGGCCATGCGCAGGATGTTATTCCGCGCATAGGTCGCGCGAGTAATTTCTACGATGCGGCGAATCTTGCGACCCGTCGACGACTCCGAGGCAACCGCGTTCGAGGCATCGCGAATGAAGGCTTCGGCGTCCTGGTTCAGAAGACTTCCGTAAAGGTCCTCCATATTTCGAAAATGCGCATAAAGAGTCGTGCGCGAACAACCCGCGGCGCGGGCCACCTCGTCCATGGTCGTCTTGCGCGGACCGAATCTCAGAAATCGCCCGCGCGCGGCCTCAAGAATGGCCTCCCGAGTGGTTTCCGGCTGGGACGCGTCGGGCCGAGCGGCTGGACCGGGGTCGTCTCGATTGGAATCGGGATCGGTCTGAATGGGCATTTTCATTAGGTTAACATTTGATGTCTTGTTGTCAACTTGTTACGCCATAAGCCTTCTCAATCGTTTTCGAGAGAAAAGAGGGCCGATTATAACCCCTCCGAATATCTCGACCTCTCCATCGAAGATGGCCTCGTCGCGAGCATATTGAATCGGCCGGAACCCGAAATTCCGCTCAGGGCCCGATTCATCGAGAGCTCGAAACGATTTTCACAGATGTCGTCAGATATTCCGGATCGATGCGGAATGCGTGTCGGGACGGGCGCGCAGCCGCTTCGCCAGCCGCGAATCAACTTCGAACGCGCTCGGATGCCGGATCATAGGATGCGCGCAGCGAGGCGCGTGCAGGAAATCGTCGACCCGCGATCTCGATTTTCCAATTTCCGGCGCGGACCCATTGCGCGTCGATCGCCCCCGTCGGATTCATTGCCCAGCCCAGACCCACCGCGGCGCCGATCGTATGGACCCAAGCGCCCGAAGTCAGAAACCGCATCCGCATATCATCGCGCCAGATCGGTTCGTCGTGATAGGGCATCGCCTGTGGATCATCGATCGCGAAATACAGCAACCGCCGGGAGAGCGGGTGCTTTCGCGCCTCCTCGGGCGCGGCACGTCCCGTGAATTCCGTTTGCTTATTCCAGGCGACCGCAAAGCCCAGCCCCGATTCCAGCGGCGTATCGTCGGGACCGCATGCCAGGTCGCGCCGCTGGTGAATTGATTGCGCTCGAGCAGCAGGACATCGCGCTCACCCCGGGCGACGAGATGATAGGCGATGCTCGCTCCGACGATTCCTCCAGCAATGATGAGGACTCTGGCCTGATCGCCCGGCCCTTCCGATCACGCCATGATAGAACTCGCGAATCGCGGCCTTGCCGGATTGCGTCTTCCCAAGACCGATCAGCGTCGCATCCTCATCGAATAGATCGACGACCGATTTATCCCCGGCACGCATTCCCGAAAAATATTGGTTCACCACATTTTCCGGATCGACTTCCATTTCACATCCCTCTTCGGGGGCCGGGGCTAGGTCTGAAAAGCCGGATCGGATTCTTTTGATAGGTCCGCGATACCTGGCCCGTAGATTTCTTCAAAAACTCGCATCATTTCTTCGAAGGGCACATCGTCAAATATCCCGCGATCGTTCACATATTCCATATGGCGGCGCCCCTCGGCATCGAAGGGCTGGAGCAGAGCGTCCGCCCTGCCATCGAATTCTTGTGTCTTCACTCCAAACCGTTCGCATAGTTCTCGATTGAAGGTCGGCGCCACCTTCAACCATTGACCCTCGATATAGAGTTCGCAATAACCATGAAAGACAAAGATGTCGGTCCCCATGCGTTCGAGCAGCTTCGGAGTCGCTAGATGATTTCGCACATCGGCAAAACCAATTCGGGCCGGCACCCCGGCCGCTCGCGCGACCGCGGTCAAGAAGATGGCCTTGGGCCCGCAAAAGGCGCGGGAAGTCTGGGCGATCGCACTGGCGCGATAATCCTCGGCATGCCGACTCACGCTATAAGGATCGTATCGGAAGCCATCGCGAACCGCGTAGAAGAGTCGTATGGCGCGCTCGCGATTCGAAGTCGCCCCCGCGGTTTCGCGCCTGGAAAATTCCAGAACCGGCGAAGACTTCCAATCGATAAAAAAGGTCGGCTCCAGCCAGCGCTCTTCTTCACGGGTCGTAGGCTGGCTTTTCGCGCGATGGCTTCTCGTCTGATCGTTATTCACTTCGATCCCGATTGATTTTGAAGAGCGTATCGCTCCCGCAATGCGAATTTCTGGACCTTGCCCGAAGTCGTCATGGGAAGTTCGTCTATGAATTGCCATTCGCGTGGCACTTTATGGCGCGCCAGGCGTTCGCGAAGGTAGCTTTCGAGTTCTTCCCCTTCTACCCGACCTATTCCACCTGCCCCACCGCCCGGGGCAAGTCTGATAAATGCGACGAGCCGCTCCCCCCATTTTTTGTCGGGCACACCGACGACCGCAACATCGCCGACCGCCGGATGCGTAAAGAGGACTTCTTCAATCTCACGAGGATAGATATTTTCGCCACCCCGAATGATCATATCCTTGATGCGCCCAACGATCCTGCAATAGCCGCGATCGTCCATCGTGCCGAGATCACCCGTATGCAGCCAGCCCGCGGCATCGATTGTTTCAGCCGTAGCCTGGGTATTATCGTGATAACCAAGCATCACGCCAAATCCCCGGGCACAGATCTCACCCGACACGCCCGGTGGAACAACCTTTCCGGAATCGGGATTCACGATCTGCACTGCGGTCTGTGGTAGCGGCAGGCCGATCGTCTCCGATTTATCCTCGGGCGAATCGCCGGGACGGGTCTTCGTGATCGAACACGAGGCTTCAGTCTGGCCAAAGAGGATGATCAAATCGATTCCCAGAGTCGCCTCTATATGGCGAACGAGTTCGGCAGGGACCGCAGCGCCTCCTATACCCACCGTACGAAGAGACGATAGATCTCGTTTCTTGAAATCCGGATGCTCCATCATGGCGATCAACATCGTCGGCACGCCGCCCATGGTCGTAACGCGTTCCTGCTCGATCAGCGCCAGGGCTACTCCAGGGTCAAAGGCGACGGGCTGAACCAGGCTCGCCCGACAGGCCAATGATCCGAGTACACCGACGACACAGCCCGCGACATGAAAGAGCGGCGCCGGATTGAAGAAGGCTTCGCCGGGCTCTATGCCGAAGCTGCTCACGACGAAACGTCCGTTGTTCGTCAAGCCGCGATGGCCCAGCGTGGCTCCCTTAGGCGCGCCCGTCGTGCCGGAGGTATATTGAATCTGCACTGGATCGTCGGGGGAGACTTCAGGCAGAGCGCGCTCGGCCGATCCCGCTGCTCGAAAATCCTGCCAATGCTCGAGCGAAACATCGCAGCGAAGCGCGGGACAACCCGGCTTGACGGCGCGAATGCAATCGCCCATCGGAATGCCACGAAACTCCGGCAGATAGAAAATCCCGGCCGCCTTTGACTGCTTTAGCGCATAACGAAGCTCGGCCTCGCGATAGGCCGGATTGAGCGGAACCAATACGAGTCCCGCCAAGGCCATTCCGAATTGCAGCAGAATCCATTCCGGCAAATTGGGCGCCCAGACGGCGATATGCTCACCGGGATCGAAGCGCGAAAGAAGCGCCCGCGCGATCAGCTCGGATTCCTCGAGCAATTCACCAAAGCGCAGCCGGCGACAATTGGCCGCCTCGCCCGCACAGGAAACCAGCCCGATGCCGTCGGGATCGAGCGCGGCAACCTCGCGTAGAACGCCCCCAACTGTCGTCTCTAGCACCGGCAGCGACGTATCAGCGGCCATCATGGAGCGCGAAAGAGCCATGAAGGCCTCCAGGAAATCGGTTCTTGTCAGGTTAACACTTGCTGCGTCTTTGTCCACTTGTTAATCTCCTCTACGTACCAAGCGAATAAGGCACGACACAAATAAACAGAAGAAGGAGATTCTGATGAGCGAAACAATTGGCGCCGTCGATGCCTGGGCCACCCTCGTGCAACCCGGAACGATCGATCGATGGCCGCCTGAATTCATCAGCATTTTCAAGAAATACGGCTCCCTCGAACTCTTCACGAAGGGGATGAGCGTCGAGCAGATCATCGACAATATGGATGAAGCCGGAGTCGATCGCCTGATGCTCTCGGCCTTCGGCTACGGCGAATACGACATCATTTCAAACGAAGAGGTGGCGGAGATCTGCGCCAAACATCCCGATCGCTTCACGGGTGTTGGAACAATCGATCCACGCGGCAAGCCGATGGATGTGGTGCGAGAGATCGAGCGCATTTCGCGCGAGCTCGAGTTGCGCGGATTGCGACTCGAGCCCTATGCCTACGGAGATGGAACCGTCGGCGCGCCGCCTAATGCAAAAATGTATTGGCCGGTCTATGCGAAATGCGTCGAACTCGGTCTGCCCGTGGCCATCCAGGTCGGCCATACGGGGCCATTGCTTCCCTCCGAAGCCGGCCGGCCGATTCATCTCGATGAAGTCGCCCTGGCGTTCCCGGAACTCGTCATCATCGGATGCCATATCGGTCAGCCCTGGCATGAAGAGATGATGATCCTGGCCTGGAAACATCCGAATGTCTATGTCGAAACCAGCGCGCGGACACCCAAACATTGGCCCGAGTCCTTTGTCAAATTCGCGACGACCTATGGACAGGATAAAGTTCTCTGGGCAACGGACTATCCACTGCTTACCTTCGATCGGACACTCAAGGAAGTGCGCGATCTCGGCGTCACCGACGCCGTCTATCGAAAATTGGTTCGGGAAAATACGCTGCGCGCCTTCCGAATGGAGGATTGACAGTGGGCTCTAAAGAGATCGCGGCCCTAACGATAGAACCCCGAGAAGCTCACAACCCCATGGAGGAATCATGAGCGCACCCCTTCGACTCGAGAGCAAAGATGGCATCGCAACGATTACGCTGACACGACCAGATCGCTTGAATGCGCTCGCCCACGATATGCTCGACGCCCTCGTTGAAGCCCTCGACACGGTGAACCGAGGCGATGATCGAGTACTCGTGCTTACGGGTGAAGGCTCTGCCTTCTGCGCTGGGGCCGATCGTTCCGAAATGATCGAACGACCGCCGATTGAATGGGGACCGATCGTCGATCACTATCTCGACCCCGTTAGACAGATCGCCGAACTCGATATACCGGTCATCGCGAAACTACAGGGCGATACCGTCGGCGGCGGTTTTGGACTCGCGATTGCCTGCGATTTTCGCATCGCAAAAGAAGGCATCCGCCTCGGTGCCCCCTTCGTAAAGATCGGATTGGCGGGCTGTGATATGTCGGCGGGATATTATCTGCCAAGGCTGATCCCCCTCGGCGCGGCCACCGAGATGATGATGACCGGACGCCTGATAAAGACCGATGAAGCGCTTTCTCTGGGACTCGTGCATCGCGTCGTTCCTGCCGATGAACTCGATGCCGCCGTCGAATCATTCACGACACAATTTCGCAATGGGCCTCCGATCGCCCTGGCTTTCACGAAAAGGGCGATCCGTCGCTCTCTCGATCTCGACCGTGAAGCAGAATTCGATTATGAAATCTTCGCACAGACCAATTGCATCCAGACCGAGGATCATCGCGAAGGGGTGCGCGCTTTCTTCGACGAGAAGCGATCTCCCGTCTTCAAAGGGAGTTGAATATGGCCGAACTCGATTTCTATCTGAGCGACGAACAACGCGAGCTGCGTCGCGCGGTTCGCGAATTTACCAGCAAAGAAATCGTGCCCATCGCCACGGAATGCGATGCGGCGGAACGCTTCCCGACTCATCTCTTTCCGAAAATCGGCGAGCTCGGCTATATCGCCCTCGGTTATCCCGAAGAGTTGGGCGGCGCGGCGGGAACGAATCTCGACTATTCGATTCTATGGGAAGAGCTCGCCTATGGATCGGCGGGAATCGCCCTGGGCTTCTATGTCCATACGGCGATGGCTTGTCGTGCCCTCGAACATTTCGGATCCGAATCGATCCGGCGGGATTGGCTGGTTCCGGCCCTGCGTGGCGAGAAAATCGGCGGCTGGGCCTTCGCGGAAAGTGGAGCGGGCTCGGACGCGGGCGCCGTCGCGACGAGGGCCATCGCGGATGGTGATGATTATATTCTGAACGGTTCGAAACTCTTCATCACCAATGCTCCGATCGCCGACTTCCTGATCGTCGTCGCCTCGACCAACCCGGAGCAACGAATCAAGGGACTCTCCCTTTTCATGGTCGAATCCGATCGACCGGGCTTTCGGGTGGCTGCCTCGATGTCGAAGCTGGGAGTGCGCGCCTCCGAGATGGGCGAGTTGGCATTCGAGGATTGCCGTGTCCCCGCGGCGAATATGCTGGGGCGAGTAGACCGCGGCTTTCTGGATGCCTTGAGGATGCTCACCCTCGGACGCATCGCCTCAGCGGCAACCGTCGTCGGCCTTTCCCGCGCGGCGCTCGACGCCACGATCAAACACGCGAACGAACGCGTCCAATTCGGCCAGAAAATCGGATCCTTCCAGGCGGTCGCCTTCGGTATCGCGGATATGGCGACCCAGATCGATGCCTCGCGATTGATGTGCCATCGCGCAGCCATCGCCGCCGACCGGGGACTGCCACATAGCCAGGAGGCGAGCATGGCCAAACTTTTCGCCACCGAAGCTTGTACGAAGATTGTCGAGCGCGCGCTCCACTATAACGGCGCGGCGGGCTTCATGTCCGAATCGCCGATCCAGCGCTACTACCGAGACTGCAAGGTCTTCGAATTGGGTGAAGGATCAAGCGAACTCCAGCGAAATATGATTGCGAGAGAGCTCCTGGGATAGGATTTTCTGACGCTTCCAAACGTCGCATTCTCTTTCCGACTCCCTTTGCTGAAAAAAGCAATCATGCCCGACATGAATGGCGCACAAGCCCTGATTCGACCCCTGGTGGACTGCGGCGTGGATACCTGCTTCGCGAATCCTGGCACTTCGGAAATGTATTTTGTCGCGGCCGGAGTCGAAAAACATATCGTTCAGCGTGTTGTCAGCAGCCCCATGGATCCAATTTACGACCAGGCCCGGGAACTGGTCAACCTGCTCGTCTTCGATACCGAAGACAATCTGGACCGTTTCGAATTCAGCCCTGCGCCCGGTCTGCGGGTCCAGACTGAACGAGCCATAGTGGTGACCCGGGCGCGAACGGCGGGCGAGTGAAGCTCGCCAAGCGCGTCCGCGTGCGGGCGACCCCCAGCTTCGAAGGCTGAAACCAGAATTTGAATAACGAAGCGTTATTAGTCGCTTAGGCGATTCCCGGCTCACCTGGCGTTTTGCACCCGGTGCAGAATCGCGTCCAAGTGACGAACCCGAGCGCCCTGCTCTTTCCGCCGGGGCATGAGAAAATCGGCCTACCCGTGGAGCGAATCCGCCGATCCGGACGCGCCGAGGATGTGGATTCTCGCGAGCAGTGAACCCGTGTCGTCTATCGCCGGGAGGCAGAGAGAGCCCAGAGGCCCACCAGCGTTGTTGCGGTGGTCCGCATAGTCAGGAAGAGAATCGCGGGGAGATAGGCAAGGAAAAAGTTCAGCACGTCGTTCCAGACCCAAGAGTAGAGCCATTGCTTGACGAAATAGATACCCGAGAGTTGTTGCTTCCAGAACTCGTTCGTCGAGAGGCCCCAGGAAGCGTCGCCGAATGTGATGTAGATCACGACCCAGGCGAGCAGGAGGAGTTCGAGGGTGCTTCCGACAAGCAGAAAATATCCAAGGAATTTCAAGAACGATTTCGGTAGCGAGTCGGCGTTGCGCACGAGCGCGAAGACCACCAATCCAACCAGGACGAGAGCTATGAACGCGGCTACGAACATCGCTTGAGTGAATAGCAAAGGCGGAGCCGAGGGCGAATAGGAATTTCAAGGCGGGGTTACGCTCAATTGCCTGCAGGGAGATGCACCGAGCGGCGTAGAGCGGCACCGGTAACGGCTCCCGGCTCTAAACGGCTCCGGATTCTGAGGGTTGAAGATACGGGGGCCGGAGTCCCAGATTTCCCTCAGACGCCCTTCCGACTCCCCCCCCGGTCAAAGGATCAAATCAATCAAAGCACCCAAGAGTCAAGGACTGCACGAGCCGGCGCGAACAGCACGAACGAAGTTGACGTTCGTCTTGTTGTTGAAGCCGCTCACGTTGCCATTGTCGCGGAGTCCTCAACTGTCACCCCATCCGAACAGGCAAAGAATTGGTGTTGGTTCTCCAGCGTCGCGATGGTGTCAGCGTTTACGGTGGCGGCGGATTGGGCCGAGTTCGCTGCATCCTGAGCCGAGTTTGCCGAATTTTTCGCCGAGGTCGCCGTCTCCTGAGCGTTGTTTGCTGCATTCTGGGCGTTGTTTGCTGCAGCGGAGGCTGAGTCCGCAGTCCCTTGTGCGCTAGCCGCCGAAACAGAGGCCGAGTCAGCGGCAGCTTGGGCGTTGCCAGCGGTATCTTGGGCAGCGTCTATGGAAGCTTCAAAGGCCGCCAGTTGGGAACTCACGCCTGAGTCTGCGTCCGAGCACCCAATCCCGCCTGCGCCCAAAGCCATAACCAAAACCAGAACAGCACCCGATAGCGTCCGCATACCTACTGTTCCTCCCCGATTGGTTGTTGTGTCTCGATTTGGCGGTAGCGAACACTTCCGAACGCTTCCGAACACAACCGGACATCACTGGAGCCCACAGGCTGGCCGTTCGGGCGCTGGGCATGATCCCGCTCAGACTTCTCTGGCTGGCCCTGCGATATGTTAAATCGCTATGAGGAGCTCCGTGACGGGCGGAAAGGGTAGGGCGCACGAACTAGTCGTCTATGCCGAGCCCCCTGGTCACTCTTTCGAGAACCCACTCAAGACGCCTCGCGAAAGGCCTTGGGGGTCTGGCCGGTCCATTTCTTGAATGAGCGGCTGAAGTTGGCGGGCTCGGAATAACCCAACAGCCAGCTGATCTCGCCGATCGACTTGTGCCTCTCGCCTCCAGTTGCTTTCCGAACGAAAAGCTAACTCAGAGGCTGGTTCCAGTATGGAGGGGCGAGCCACTTCCGCATCACACCCGCCTCCTAGTAGCCAAGCCAACAAGTCCGAGGCCGAGGAGGAGAGCGGTGGAGGGTTCGGGGATGGGGTAGGTGTCGTATTCGACCCAGTACTTGAACTCGCTGTCGAAGTGATCGTTCCAGCCCGCCCCGTTACTGCCCCAGGTAAGAAGGTAGTTTTCGAGTGCGCCACCGTTGGGTATGTTAATTCCGAAGGGGCTCCAAGCGGTAAAGGACCATTGTTCTCCGGTTACCCAAGTCCAGCTATCGTTATTTGCGGCTGCGGGATCTGTCTGATACCCGCCGAGCCATCCCAGCATGTTCGAGCCGGGGGCCAGCCCCATGGTCGTGTAGTTCGACTTGAGGAATATCCACTCGGCGGAAGAGGTTGTCGTTGCTAGATAGCCCCCTCGCGCAACGGCATCGATCCTGGCTGCGTCCCAGAGGAAGCCGCCCGCCACGCCGTTTATGCCTCCTCCAACAACGTCGTACCAGTGGTCATTCCCGCCGGAAGCGGCCGTCCATTGGACTGGGGTAGCCGACGCCGCCGAACTCCACCCAAGCCCCACCCAAAGCCCAATAACCAAAAGTGCCAATCGCCGCATGGTTCATCCCCTTTCCCAACAGAAAAAACGTGTTTCGTGTGTGTTCAAGTGTGAGGGGTGAGTGGACGTAGGGGGCAGAAAATGATGAAGAAAGTGAAAGAAATGCGCAACTCTTCTAAGTCACCGTGCTTAGAGGCGTTTCATGGGCGCTAGAGCGTAGGGCCGATTTATCTGATCGGTGTTAACAAATCAGGGACGGTGGGGCGAACCCGGAGTGCCTCGGCCTAATGCTTTGTGGGCGACTTTCGGGGGCTCGGATTGGCGGCCAGTTCAGAGCGCCAGTCGTGGGGGTCGGCGGCCGGGGGCGTGAACTCTCGGGCGGCGCGCCGATTTGCGGTCCCTGCAACCTTCGGATCGGTCCGCGAACTGGGGGCCAGGCGAAGCTGGGGACCAAATTTCCCCATGACGGCCACGGCATCGCGCCGAATCGCGGCATCGCCGCTGCCCGGGGTCTTGGTCTCTCGGATGATTTCCCGCTCGGCAAGCCAGGCCGAATAGACGTACTGACCCAGCAGCGGCCTTGCGGCGAAGGGCCGTCGGCGCAATCTCTCCTGACTCTTGTGTCTGAGACCAAGGGGGTGCTGCCAGGAGGCGACCGGCGACGGCTCGCTGACCTTGGGGACGCGACCCCGCTCTAGGGGATCTGCAGCGGCCCTAGGTCCACTCTCAGGGGCAGCCAGCGCGGTTGTGTCCGCTACCGTCAACTCCGGTTTCTGGAATTTCGACCTCGATATCCAGGAGCAGGTCACCGAGGTGCCCGCCCTCGACGACGCGGGAAAATGGACGCTCTTCCTCGCGCTGATTGCAGCCGCAGGCTTGGCGCTTGCCCGTCGCCCAACGGCGGCACGGGCACGCGCCCGGGGTGCACGCTCCGGCCGCCTGTTTCTCACAGCCTCGCGCTAGAATCAGTGCCTGCCAGAAGGTCACATCCGCAAGTTCATCGCCGACTATCTCTACAACGCCCGCTTAGGCGACGTGCTCGCGAAGGGCGCGAAGAACTGCAGACACGACCTTGTGAAGCGGAGGGCCATCTGCTTCGGGGCTGGAGAGAAAGAACGCACATTCTTCGATCTCCTTGGAAATGAACCGGAAATCGGGTGCGAAATCCAAAGCGGTGGCGATGTACCTGAGCTCGATTTCGCCGATCTCTCCATTCAAGAAGGCAGTGCACAGTCTTTGAAGATGACTCGCTGCCACGACCAGGAGAGAGCCATCGCTCGCAACGAAGACTGGGCAAGACCGGCCTCGCTCGGCCAAGCCGCTCCTATACTCAGGCATTGCTGGAGCGACAGCGGCCCGAAGTCCCGCAGTCGATTCCTGAGCGCTGAGCAACTCGTACAGATCTCGTGCTAGCACTCGAGCCGCCTTATGGATGGGGCGCTCATCGGCCGGCGGCGCCTTGCGGCCGGGCTTGAAACGCCTCTTCGCTTCGAAGTGTAGCCCAGCCGCTTCACGGCCGGGCCCCGTCGGTCCGCCGCAGTGCCTCGTTACGGGGCGAGCTTTGCGAGGTAGAGATTGGCCTCGTAAGAAACCTTGATCCCTCCTCCGAAACGCTCTAGCGCTCGTGCCATTGCATCATGAAGCCGTTCGCGCTGCTCAGCCGGAAGGAGGCGATGGTCCGAATGGGTTTCCATGAGACCCATGTACTCCGAGGTGTCGTAGTGATACGACCATGGATAGCGACGAGCGGCGGCGGTTCCGAAGCAGCCCGAGTCCGAGAAAAGCTCAGGCATGGGGCCCTGTTCCGCATACCAACCGGTGACGGGCGGTCCCTGGATCGATGGCGCGTAGCGCGCGTGGGCGTCATCCAGTGCTTCTCGCAGGCGGCCGCCGGTATCTCCATGCGGGCACCGATCTACTCCGACCGCATTCCCGATGACTGCGAGCGATCCGCCGGGTCGCAACGCCTCTGCCGATCTCGTGAATCGAAGTTCCGGCGTGAGCCAATGAAATGCTTGGGCGGAGAGGACCAGGCCTTGACCATGAATCGATGTCGCCGGATACGTTTTCGAGACCTCTCGGATTGAGATCGTGGATCGGCGGTAGCCCGTTCGATGTCTTCCTACTTGGGGTCTTGCTGCACTCCGAATTGACTGATCAAGAGTGCGGCCCCGGTCATCGCCAGCCCCTTCAAGAAGAACGACATTTGGATCGCCTGCATCTCTGCGCTTTCGGTGGTCACCATTTCGAAGCCGTGAACTGTGAAGGTGACGGGGATGAGGAAGAGGGCGATGAGCCAGCCTCCGAGTCGTGCGCCGCGGTTGAATAGAATCATTGCGGCACCCGCGAGTTCGACCACGCCGGAGATCAAGACCCAAAACGTCCGAAAGGGAATGGATTCGTGCATGAGAGACGTATATCCGTCGATGTCTGTGAAATGTGTGACCCCGGAAAGGAAAAAGATCAGCGTAAATAGAACGCGGCCGGTCATGCCCACGGCAGGGTGGAGGGGGAGGCGTGATTCATCGATCATGGGGTCATCTCCGCTCGAGGGGTGATTGAGTCGTTGGTGGAGGATAGGCCTTTAGAGCGGGCTTCGGGCAGGGCGGCCGGGTTTGGCGTCATGTGAAGTCCCAGTGCCGGGCGAATGGAGGAGAGGAACTCCAGGCTGGGTTTTGGAGAACACGCCGAGCAGGTTGGGCGCGTGAGTCTGGGAGCGGCTGCGTCTCCGGGGCGCCGATGAAGACGGCGGAGGCCTCAACGGCCGATGCTAAACAAACTTCGCGCGAAAGCGCTCTGGGTCCAGCTGCCCCGACCAAGGCACCCCCCGCATCATGTCCGATGCGAGCCGACCGATCGCATCACTCGTCATCACCCCCCAGGCGTTTCCGCCCACAGAGATCCCGACGCGTTCATCGATTCGATCGATATAGGGACTGGCAGTGGATGTATATGAGACGATGCACGGTAGCCCTCGGGCAGGCCCGGGCTCGAAGCCGGGAAGCAGCCGCCTAAGCATGCTCGCGACTAGAGCGGGATCTTCGGCGAGCCCCTTCCCCTGAAACCAAGGCGTGATCGCTGCATCGCTCGTGATCGGCGTATTGACCGAACTCGCAGTCGCGCCCTTGATATACCAGCGGCCGTCCGGGTATTGGATTGGCGGCATCGCGAAGCAGACCTGGGCGTTCCTCTCGCTTCCGAGTCGACAGGTGAACGTCGGAAAGTCGGGACGCGAGTCGCCGGACGCTTCGATGAGCACCGCCGTGACCCCGTAGAGATGGAGCGCAAGGCGCCGCTTGAGAAAATTCGCAGCGTTCGTGAAAGCGCCGGTCGCCACGAGGACCTGATTTGCGAACACGGATCCGCCGCTGCGCGTGATGAGCTCGATGGCACCGGCTCTTGGGTTGAGCGCCACCACCTCGTCATTGACGATGCTCGCGCCGTTCGCTTCGGCGGCCTGGAGCTGCGCACGAACCATACGTCGCGGGTTGATGATTCCGCCTTTCGGTTCGAGAC
>DUCH01000290.1 GCA_012959865.1 Myxococcales bacterium
CCCTACAGGCCAGCTAGAGCCAAGTGGACGCGGGTTCGATTCCCGCCGCCTCCACCACTCAACACCATCGTGTTGCTCGCCCGCACCCGCTGGCAACTCCGACGCGCCATCGCCGCGCTGCACTAAGAGATCGCGGCGCTCGGCTTACACCTGCACCGCGTGAAGCGATACATTGGGCGCACTACACATGGTTTTGATTTTCTCGGCTACCGGATCCGTGCGGGGGTGAGGCTGCGGCCTTCCGCCGAGGGGCTTGGGCTTTCAGAACGGTCGCCTCCGTGAGCGTGCTCGCCGGCTTTATGAGCGAGAGGGCGACTGGCAGCGCCTTCGGCAGTACGTGTTGCGTTGGTGGCGATGGCACCTCGGTGGCCTTGACGGAATTGTCTGCTGGAAAGGGGGCGTCAAACGCACCTTGTACCACGTCCTGACTCATCTCGGACTGAAGCATCCGCCCGGACGAACGCACGGCTCCCGAGCCCCTCTACGAGCGAGCCCGGGTGCCGTGTACTCAGACAGAAGAGTTAGGGGCGATTGCGCCTACGGGCCCGACCACGCAAGGCCGGTTAGACCGAGGCCGAGGAGGAGAGCGGTGGAGGGTTCGGGGACGAGGGACCAAACGGCATAGTTATCCCGGCCACTTATAAGCGTATCGAGTGCGATTGGGAGGGAGGTCGGGACACCGCCGCCGCCTGCTCCTTCCATTCCTGTGAAGAGGTTGCGGAACGCAAACGAGACGTACACGCCCGTCGTGCCGTCAAGTTGGTAAGGGGTGTACGTCCAGCATCCACCCTCGGAAAATGCCCCCAGGCAACCAGTGATCGAAGCTGGAAGCCAATCAAAAAGCGTGGCCCCCTCGAAAAAGACTTGATCGAGCAGAGCCTGAGAGGCCAACAGGGCGGCCGCCTGGGATTGAAACGTGAAGTCCGACGCATCATCACAACCAGTGAACAAGGTAATGCACGAACCGTCGAGGAACTCGACATCGTAAAGCGTCCCGCCGACGTCTACCCCGGACGCCCCGTACAACTGCCCGCCGATTACATTGAGCGTGGCCGCCTGCGCTCCGCTCGCCATCAGAACCAATACCGCTGCCAGAACAACCTTCCGCATAACAGACCTCTTCCCTTCGGTGAGTGAGGTGAAGCCCCATACTCTCATTGAGGCCTTGAGCTACGACAGTCGCTCTCAATGGGAAATACGGATCACGGGGCAGGCCGGGAGGTGGCAGACAATTCGTTGTCGAACGCCATCAGAAAAGCCTAGAGCGGACTAGAGCCGGCTAGGGAAGCGGACACAACGGGGACACTTCCGAACGCTCAGCCCGCCGGTCGCCTCCTAGCAGCAGCGATCCCCTTGGTCTCAGGACAGAAGAGTCAGGAGCGCCGACGGCCCGACCACGCAAGGCCGGTTAGACCGAGGCCGAGGAGGAGTGCGGTGGAGGGTTCGGGGATTGGTGCTGTATTAATATCTGCTGTTAGTGTTGCATCCAAAAAGTAAAAATCTCCATTTTCAGACGAAATATCAAAGCCTAAATATCCATCAGTCGTGAGACTTGCCAACATGTTGGAGTCGGCAGCGATGATTAAAGTAAAAAGCCCAGTGCGTCCTGATATAATTTCATAATTCTGAGTGTAGTTAGGGGCGCTGTGGGATGTGTAACATGTACTAAACCCACATTGATAAGAAGTAGTGTAAGTGTGAGATCCAGTCTGAGTAGTGCCAAGATATTGTGGCCCAGTGCTATAGTACGAAGAGCCTACTGTGAAATTTGGTCCTTCAATTGAGACGCCAGCTACATCAGCCCAATCAGTCTGATAAGTTGTCTGATTTCTATACCACGACGAACTTGGGGCACCACTATAACCCGTTGTAACTACACTAGTGGTATGAAGTTCATTACTGCCGTCATCAGAAAAATGGAATGCAAGTTGTGCGGTATCAATTGAATATCCTATCCCCGAAAAAACACCGGTAAGTATTGAATTGATATCAAATTCGAAAGAATCCGAACCACCTGTTGGGATGTATGCACCAGAAACATTAAAACCATAACTGGTTGCATTAGAGTGTGTCGCCATTCCAAAAAATAGTACCCCCGTTGCTAGTCCGGATAGAATTTTTTTCTTCATTTCCATTCTCCTTTGTTTGGTTTTATTTCAGCCTTGGTATGAACGGCAACCACAGGCAGCGCATGTGTTGTAGACGGGGTCTACGTCCGCTACCCAGTCGTACATGCTGGCCTGCATGAAAGACCACCCGGCAGCGCTCGTAGGCGTGGCCATATAACCGCCCCGTGCAATTGCATCGAGACGTGCTTCTGCCCAGGTCCCAGGTATAGACGTTGGGATTTCCGGCGAGTCCGTTCCCAAGGAAGTCGTAGCAGTGGTCATTCCCGCCAGAAGCGGCTGTCCATTGGATGGAGGTTGTCGGATATGGATTCCCATGTCGTGGACTCCTCAGAGGGCGCGCGCATCACGAAGAGGGATGCGCTTGCTGTCCTATGAGAGATCGGTCGGCGACACCGAGGGAATCGGGTCAGAATTTCGAAGTTTGGTGGAATAAAGGACTGTTTTCGGGGCCCAGTAGGCTCAGTTCTGGCACTTCCAGCCGTATTTGCTGCCCCAGGAGCAATTCGTGTAGGCACAGCTTTCCAGGGAGAGCGTCATTGCCCGCCACGGGGCTCTCCTTAGGGATTTAACATAACGCCCAGGCTCGGACATTGTGTCAGAACCCAGCTTGAATGTCCTATCCCCAATTCTGCGGGCCCGTCAAGCCCTCCGGCATCCGATGGGCGCTCTCGTTGTCGGGGTTCTTCCGGTCTCGCTCGCCTGGGGATCCCGCTGCAGGTGGGCTTCCTCGTCGGTGTTTCCCGCCTGAAGGGCCGGCGCGGTGGCTCGATCCGACGCATCATTCCGGGGGGCCGCCACGCCAATCGAACTATCGAGGTGTGGCACCAACCCCGAAGCGCTCAGTCAATCGGAGGGTCGACCCGCGCACGTTGTCGCGAACCGTTGTCTCTACGCGGTACTCACCGTCCGGATCGTCGGGTTCGATCGTAACACCCAGCGTCTGAACACCGAACTGGATCGCATCCTTCACGGGAGGCGGCTTCTTCGACCAGAGCTCTGTGTTCTCAACTTTTCCGTAGATCGACCCATCCGGCCGAAACACGACGAAATCTACCGTTGCGTCGCACAACCCGTCTGGACCCGCTTCGCAGTTCGAAAAAATCAAGATCGCCTCGATCGGCTTCCCCCGAACCGCTCGTCGCGACGTCTCGAGTTGCACGGGATCCTTCGGCTGCTTCCAGGCTTCGAAGAAGGCCTTCGGATCGTTCGTCAGAAATAGCGACACCCGAAACGCACCATCGGACTTCGCGAAATCCAGGTCCGCAGCCGGCTTGCCGCCGATGTACCATTGCGCAGAGGCCGTAGCTGCGAGCGCGATCGGCAAAGCAAGTCCCACGACCGCCTGGCACACCCTTCGTCCCATCACAGTTCCCTTCCCATTTCCGATCTCGAGAGGACTAGATCCAGGCCCGTCACCGGCTCCC
>DUCH01000291.1 GCA_012959865.1 Myxococcales bacterium
TCGAAAATGGCGAGGCGATCGAGGCCGATCTTTTTCTCGGTTGTGACGGGAGCCAATCGGGAGTCAGGGCACAGATCTTCCCCCATGCCAAGATTTCGCGTACACGAGTTTGCGAACTTGTCTCGGTGGTGGACAGCAATCTCCATGTCGCCCGCTCGAAGCGGCGCTTTCTCAAGATCCGACACGAGGCGGGAGGTCTGGCGCTGGGAATGGTGCCTGCCGACTCCCGAACTCTGATCTGGTACCTCCAATTCGACGCTGACAAGTACCCCACCCCACAAGCAGACCCCACGCATATAAAGGACTTCGCTCGATCACTCACCCGAGGCTGGTCGGGGCCTGCCGAACAGTTGATTCGGGCGACAGATTTCCGGCGAACTCACGTCTGCCCGACACGGGTCCTTGAACCCCTCGATGCGTACTTCCGCAGAAACGTTGCTCTACTCGGCGACGCCGCACACGCGCTCCACTCTTTCACGAGTCAAGGGGTCAATACCGCAATCGAGGACGCCGCCGTTCTCGCCGAGACCTTGGCAGCCGGTCGTGCGGTGCACCACCACCAGCCCTTGCTGGACTACTCGGAAACCCGAAAGATCGCGATTCGACCCCTGC
This sequence comes from Myxococcales bacterium, assembly GCA_012959865.1. Lineage (GTDB taxonomy): Bacteria > Myxococcota_A > UBA9160 > UBA9160 > UBA4427 > JAZXM01. The sequence continues at coordinate 613 of DUCH01000291.1, forward strand.
TGACATACGGCGAAAAACTACAAGACGAATTCCTGGCACCGTCGACGATGTATCCGAAAATCCCGCTGGCTCGAACGGCCTGACCCAATGCCGGACACGCTCTTCGGCAACGATGCCGTTCCTCTGGATCTATTGACCGAGCGCGCCCACAACTACCGCTGGGCCGAAGTCGATCCCGGAGTGATTCCGCTCACGGCGGCCGACCCGGATTTCGCAGTCGCCCAGGAAATCCGCGACGCAATTTCGCGCTATGCCCAGGAAGGCGTTTTTTCCTACGGGCCACACAGGGGTACCCCTTCGCTTCGGATCGCCATGGCCCGAGAACTCTCATCGCGGGGATACTCAGGCGTCGATGCCCAGCGGATCTTACCCCTCGACAGCGCGGCCAGTTGTATGTACGCGATTGCCCGCGCTTTTCTCAAAGAAGGCGAGGAGATGATCATTTTTGATCCTGTCGATTTCCTCTTCGAACAAGCTGCGACGAGCGTGGGTGGCCGGGTTAGGCGCTGCTCCTACGACCCCGGCACCCGGGCCTTTCGCCTGGGCGAACTAGACCGCCTTGTCACTCCGAAGACGAGGATGATCGGCGTGTGCAACCCTCACAATCCGTTGGGACGCTTGATGACGGACGACGAGTTGGAGACTATCGCGCGATTCGCACGAAAACACGATTTGTGGATTCTCAACGATGAAGTCTGGTCGGATATCGTGTTCCCACCCCGAAGCTTCTCGAGCTTTCATCACCTCCCGGATTCACTTCATGAACGAGTCATCACCGTCCACGGTTTCTCCAAGTCCTTCGGCCTTGCAGGCCTTCGAATCGGTACAATCCTGGCGCCCAGCGAGGCGGCCTACAGCAAGATTCTGAATGCATCCCACGTGATGTCCACTGCTGGAGGCGCTTCGACGCTCTCACAAGTGGCCGCAGAGACCGCCCTTGATCACTGCCGCTACTGGGTCGATGACTTCGTCGCCCACCTGGCCGGCCTGAGGGACCTTGCCGTCGAGCGATTGAACGCGATGCCCGGCGTCTGCTGCGAAGCCCCCGAGGCAACCTATCTCCTTTTCCCAAACATCCGGGAGACCGGCCTCGAACCCGAAGAACTCACGGAGTATTTGAAGAAAAACGCCCATGTCGCGGTCATTCCGGGCAACGATCAATTTTTTGGGCCGGGCGGGGCGGGGCATATCCGCCTGTGCTTCGCCACCAGCAAAAAACTTCTTGTCGAAGCTCTCGACCGGATGGATGCAGCAATGCACGCTTTGGCGAAGAATCAGGACCGATTCTCGAGTCACCGCAACTGACCCGTTGACTTCTGACGGCGCGCCTTCTGACTGCGCGCCTTCTGACTGCGCACCAAAGAAGCTATCGTTGGGCGATGGATCATCATCCCATCGAGGCATCCCCTCTCCACGCCCGCCGCGAACGTGTGTTTCTGGTGCTCGCAGGCCTCTTCCTCGGAACCCTCGCGATGCTGAATATCCTCGGCATCCTGCGCTTCATCAAGCTGGGCGAACTCGAAACAGCCACATGGGGAACCCTGACCTTCGCCGTTGCGATCGGAGTCCTCCCCTACCCGGTCACCTTTCTCTGCACCGACCTGATCAGCGAGATCTACGGACAGGCCCGGGCAAATGCCGTTGTCTGGATGGGCCTCCTGCTGAATGGCTGGGTTCTCTTCATTCTCTGGATCGGAGGCATTTTGCCCGGATTCGAAACCATCGATCCGGCCAATGGGAAATTCGTTCTGGACGCCGCAAACCGATCGCCTGTCTTCTTCGAAGTCCGAACTTTTGCCTTCGGGGCGACGTTGGCCTCGATGATTGCCTACATGGCTGCACAATTTACCGATGTTTGGCTCTTCCATTTCTGGAAGCGACTCACCCGAGGAAGACACCTGTGGCTGCGGAACAACGGATCGACCATGGTGAGCCAGATCGTGGACAGCACCTCGGTCATTCTCATTACGTGGTGGGTCGGGGGACTCGCGGGCATCCTCAACACCGAGTCGCCCATCGCGGGGCAACTGCTCCTCCTGATCCTGACGGGGTACGCATTCAAGTTCGCAGTGGCCCTGCTCGACACCCTGCCCTTCTACTACTTGACCCGCCGCCTAAGCGCTTTCTTGGAAATCGATCCCCACGCCGAACACAACGAAAGCGTCACGGGATCCGCGAATCAAGCAGCATCCAGCTAGGCGAAGGGGGCTTCAATTCAGCCCCACTGGGAATTCCATGAACCGAGCCACCATCAATCGGGCGTTGAAGAAGTTGGCGGAGGTCGATGCCGATATCGCGCAAGGGGTCAAACGGGTGGGCGTCCCCGAACCGCGCATACGGCCCGCCGGCTTCGACACCCTACTCTCAACCATCGTGGGCCAGCAAATTTCAACAGAGGCGGCTCGAACCATTCGCGGCCGGGTAGACGCGCTACTGCCCGAAATCTCGCCAACTACCCTGCTTGCCCTGAGCGACGATGCGCTCCGGGGCGCGGGCATGTCGGGTCGTAAGGTCGAGTACGCCAAGGGACTGGCAAGGGCCATGGTCGAGGGCACGTTCGACGTCGATGGGCTGGCCGAACTCGATGACGAAGCCGCGATCGAAACCATCACCGCGCTTCGAGGCTTTGGTCGCTGGAGTGCGGAAATCTACTTGATGTTCTCCTTGGGCCGCACCGATATTTTTCCTTCGGGCGACCTCGCTCTCCGCGTGGCTTTGGCACGACTCAAGGGACTCGATGAACGCCCCACGCCGGGCCAGGCTAAAGGTCTGGTCGCCCATTGGGCCCCCTACCGAAGCGCCGGTTCGCTCTTTCTCTGGCTCTACTACCGCGGTGCGCCGGCCTGATGCGGGTCGATAAGCAAGTGAAGCCTCCGTCCCAACGTCCGCCTCCAGCGCGAAATCAAGGCAGAGCCTGAGTGTTCGGACTAGAAGGGGA
>DUCH01000292.1:0-1869 GCA_012959865.1 Myxococcales bacterium
CAAAGTCGGCCGCGTTCTCGATTCCGAGGATCTCGGCCCCCACCGCTACGACGGCGCCACTGCGGCCATCGATGATGAGCGCGAGAACGCCTTTCCCTGGGGCGAAGCGAACGGACTCGTTTACACTTGCCGCGCTGGCTTTCTCGACACGGCCCACATTCGTGAGCAGGTGGATTGGGTGGCCTTCTTCATCTCCCAAATCGATCGAAATTTGACCACGGGGACCGAAGTCGATTTGACTCCCGAAGGCGCCGAGCGCCGCCTGATTCTAAAACCCATCCCCCCCGAGTTGATCGATCGATACGGTCGCAGCGAGGTGATCGTGGCGGTTGCACAGTGGCTTGCCTATCAGGGGTCGATTTGGCACGAGATCGCCCAGTGGTACGGTTGGTCCCTCGTGAACCTCTACCCCGAGTACCTCTCCGGATTTTCACCCGAGGACCCGATCTCCAACGCCATCGGAATCTCTCTCCTCTCGGGAGCCGACATCGAGGAGATACTCGCCAGCGAAAAAACCTACAACCGCCAGGTCGACCAATTGATTCAGATCGCCTTCGAAGATCTGGAACCGGTCCCCAGCGCCCTGGGCGAGCGAGCCGTTCGCGCAGTGGATCAGGTCTGGTGGAATTCCGAAGCCCTGCTCCCCGACAACGCCGTCGTCCAACGGCGCTACCTCAAGACCGATACAACACTGGAGCCTTGGCTCCTGCCCGATGGTCTGGCCTCGCCCCAACTGCGGGCCGATCTTCGGGAGAAATGCGGCGGCCAACCCCAAGCGCTGGTCTTCCGCATCCCCGAAGCCTTGGGGAACTATGCCTTCAGTGATTTCGCGACGCTTGAAATCACCCCTCACGGATTTCCTGCGGAGCAGCCGATTTTCGAAGAAATCGGTCCGACGATTACCCAGCAGGACTTTCCCCGACTGATGCAGAATGTTCGGGCGCAAACCCTGACTGCGTTGGGCCCCCGGGCCCATCTGCCCGACTGAACCCAGCAGCGCCTCTCAGGGTTCGTATGTCCGCGGTACGGGGTTCAGGTTCCGGAGCGGGGGGCGCCCGAGAAGGTCGCCTTGCGGGCAAAAACCTCGCGAAGGCCGAAATAGGCCACGGCATCCTTAACGTTGGAAACCAGGCGTCGCCAGGGATGCATGGACTGATCCGTCACAAACTCCATGGTGATCACGATGCGTTCGCTGTCGCCTTCAGCCATTTTCGTAACCCGGTGCCACAAACCATCACCATCGAAGAAGACAAGGGATCCGGGTTTTAGCGAGTACGCACGAGACTCGGTCGCCTTCGAATCGTCGCGTCGATGGGTCTCACATTCGAACAAGCAACTCTCATTTTGGGTCATGCCGAACAGAAGGGTAAAACGACGCCCTCGGTAAAAAGACGTGTCGTAGTGCCAGCTGATATGATCGCCGGGTTCGGTGTAGAAATAGAGTGCATAGGTGTGGGGATCGCTGGGCAAGCAGTCCAGCAAGCGCGCTCCACTGATCTCTTCGAGAAACGCGCGCAAGGGCCGCGACCGATAGAGGCCCGCGATCATTTCGGCCTCCCTGTCGATTGCGTGACGACTCACGGCCCCGCCCTTCTTCTGATGGGGGACGTAGTTGCGATTTACCCGGTGGCGCACACGATTGATCTCATCCAGGGTCGAGTTCAAGAGCTCTTCGGGCAAGAAATCTTCGATCACAAGCAGGTTGCCGCCCGATTCGAATTCGCCGCGGAGGGCCGCTCCATCCCGCTTCTCGAGCGTCTGGCCGATCAATTCGTTTATTTTTGTCTCGGATAGCACCGACTGCTCCTCGTTCGGAAGCGCACAATACTGCCGGATTTTCGGCCCGGCAAGCGACATCTTGTCCCGCTC
>DUCH01000292.1:1942-3539 GCA_012959865.1 Myxococcales bacterium
ACTGCCTTCCCGAACTCGGTCGCACCCGGAGCACCTCAGCGACCGGCTCCTACCATCGGGAGTTCTTGATACTCGGTGGCCATGAACGGGACCTTCAAGCCGGCTTCGGCGATCATCCCGGCCCGGGGGTTGAAGCGCCCGCCCTCGAGGGCCAACACCTTGCGATATTCCTCGCGCGCCGCCGCGCGACTGCCCCGGGCATCCTGTATCTGGCCGCGAACCAGATGGAGCCATGCGCCTCCCCAGATGGGAAGCGTGCTGCTCTCGGGGTCCATGGGTTCGAGAATCCCCCAGGCCTCCTCGGTCCGCCCCGAGAGAAGCACCGCTTGGGCGCGCAGAATTCGTGCGAGTTGGGGTCTCACTTGGGCCTCGACTTCGACGGGCTCACTGGCCTCCAGACTCAGGGCGGTTTCAATGGCTTCGGGATAGAGCCCCAGCTTCAGAAGAACCTCGACGAGTTCCGAGTGAAAAAGCGAATTTCCGGGATAGCGCGCATGCAGCGCCCGGCCCGTGGCCAGAGCCCCGGGAAGGTCCAACGGGGCGTGGTAGGTGTGAACGTTCATCAAGATAAATGAAGCACCCGTCGCGTAGAGGCCTCCACGAGCGCGCACAATTTCAAGGTTTCGAAGCCCGGCATCCCGGTCCCCTTTGGGCACAAACCAAAGCCAGCTCATCCACTGCACCACCTTGGGCGCAATATCGGTGTAGTAGCTGTACAGGCCCAAGGCATAGCGACTGTCCGTACGATCCGGATCCAGCGCGAGGCTGCGCTCCAGGAGTTTCCTGCCCTGCTCGCCCTCGGTCCCCGCTTTGAGATAGCGCCCCCGGACACCGTTGAGTCGGGCGCGATTGAAGAGCGCCGAACCCTTCTGATAGAGGGCATCCGCATCGGCAGGATTTATCGCCAGACGAGCATCTGCCAATTGAATGGCCGCGCTGCTCGCCTCGAGAATCGTGGCATCATTGCGCAAAGCGCCCTCATTCAGCATCAATCGCCACCACGCCGTATCGATCTGCCCGAGCGCGGCCGCGCCGTCGCTGGGCGCCAGCAAGCGCAGCCTCTGCCAGATCAACTCTGCGTCGGAATAACGGCCTTCGAGATTGGCCAGCATGCCGCGTTCCATCAAAAGACAACTCTGCACCGGGAGCGGCAAGCCCTCGAGTTCCCCGGGTTCCGCCTCTTCCTCGCATAGCCGGGCAGACGGCGCCGCCGGGATTGCCGCCTGTAGAGTAGGAATATCCCCGGCGGCGAAAATGGCCCGAGGGGCCACCGACCCGGCAAGGGCGCAAAGAGCGACAAAAAGAGCGACCGAAGGAGCGACAGAGAGGAGCGTCCCGGCGATCCCGGCGCGGGGTTCGAGGCGCGCCTCCACAACGACCCCGGGATCGAGCCCGGGCGCACGGGCGCTCTTGGAGTCCAATTCGCCGGCGCTCTCTCTCACGCGCTCCCCGCTCGCCATCGCCTTTCCTCCCCAGCTCCGCCCCGCCCCGAAAACCCGTGCGCGCGACCGCCTACCGTACCACTTCCTGGATGGGCGGGAATCCGGGGTCCATCGGGGACCAGAGCGCTCTGCTAGCTTTTCCGACGGGTCTTCAA
>DUCH01000293.1:0-4782 GCA_012959865.1 Myxococcales bacterium
CTGGGCGGGGGACTCGGTTCTTCTGTCAAGGGTACGGTTCGGCTACGATCGAGTCTAATTTTCGATCGGCCCGAGGAGGGAACGGATCTTGACCCCCGAAAATGTCTTTTTGATTTCCAACAATGGAATCCTTCTGGGCTGGCTGATGCTGATTTTTGCGCCGGGCTGGGCTTGGACCGAGCGAATTGTTCATTCATTCTGGATTCCGCTCGTAGTCGCCTCGATCTATTTGCTTTCGTTGATCAGTGGCGCTCCCGGGGCCGACGAAGACGCGAGTTTTTCGAGCCTTGCCGGCGTGATGCTGCTTTTCACGAATCCCTGGTCGGCCCTGGCCGGGTGGCTCCACTACTTGGTTTTTGATCTTTTTGTGGGTGCTTGGGAGGTTCGCGATGCACGTCGACGCGGAATTCCCCACGGCTGGGTTGTGGTCTGTCTCTTATTTACACTCATGCTCGGCCCCATTGGCCTCGGTCTTTACGGCCTGGCTCGAAGCCTGACAGGTCGCGGTACGGCACTGCAGGAAGTTCCAGAAACGGTCTGAGCTCGGTACTTCCCGGCCGCAAAAACGAGGAGGTTCCATGAAGCTGCTTAAACAAGATATCGAAACGTTTCGAATCCAGGGCTATTTGAATCTGGGGACTGTCTTTGATGCGAAGGAACTCGCCACGATCTCAAGGGAGTATGATCGACTCGTCCGGAGCGAGGTTCAGGTTCTGGGAAACGAGGAGGAAGGTTTTTTCCCCTACCGGGCCATGCTCAACTTTCGTAGTCCGGAATTGCAGAAGTTCATTTTGCATCCTCGGCTCGTCGCGGTCGCGGAGCAGATCCTGGGCGAAGAGGTCCGTTTTTGGTGGGACCAGGGGATCAATAAACCGCCGGGGGCGGGGAGCCCTATCGCGTGGCATCAAGACAACGGCTACCAACGCGGCCGAACCCAGGAGTTTTTGACGTGTTGGCTGGCGCTGGATCATTCGGAGCAGGCGAATGGCGGTCTTGAAGTGATTCCGGGCACCCACACCGCGGGACAGCAAGAGCACCGGTGGGAGGGGGTGCATGCTGTCATCCCCGCCGAGGGGTTGGACACGGGGGCGGCGGTGCCTCTCGATGTGGGTGAAGGGGAACTGCTGATTTTTTCCTCCCTCCTCGTCCATCAGACTTTGGGCAACCAAACTCACGACCGGCAGCGCCGCTCCTGGGTCATCCAGTATTGCCGAGGTGATCAGCACAACGAGGTGACCGGGGAGGTCTACGACAACCGGCCCTGGGTAGTGAGAGGCGGGAAGACGCTCGCTGAACTGCATTCCGAGCGTCCGTTCCATCTGGCACGCGATCACGCCTGAGAGTTTGTTCGCGAGTTCCCGGTGCTCCGTGGTGGCATGGGATCCCTAGGCCCGGCCGCTCATCCGATTTCCGCTGCCGATCCGGTCGGTATCGACCGGCGGGTTGTTTCAATTCAAGAGCCTAGGCCCCTATCCCCCAGAGGGCAGCCCGTGACTTGGCCTACACGGGTGGCATGTTTACTGCAGTTGCAGAGGAAGAGAGACAGTAGGAAACACCCGGATAGGTGAAAACGACGGGTCGATCCGAGTCAGAAAGAGGAGAGCAGGGCGGTGAAGGTTCAGGCATTGGGTGCGGGTTGGGATTTTGAGAACGAATGCGGATATTGTGGCGCGCAACCCTTTGAGGCCTATCGCCGATACGGACTCCCGGTCGGCCAATTCGCCCTCGAGGATCACGACGCCGTGGTTTGCTGCGATTGCCTCCATGCACTTCGAGGGCTTCATGCGGTGGGTCCGGTCACCCTAGAAGCACTTGCCGTTCAGCATGAGAACTGGCCCGAAACGTCCGACGACGAGTGCGAGAGCCAAGTTTTCAGGACTGTCGCCGAAGATCTGGTGAATCGGATTCGATTTCCCGAAGGTACACCTGCAGATTGGTCGAAGCGCAATTCCCAAGCCGTGAATCTCATGGGTGCAGCCATAGCGGGGATCATGAGGAGCCCCTCCGACGGATCTACCCCCAGCACTATGGGCACCGTTCGGCAGTGACCCTGATTACTCAACTCCTCGGTGAATCAATCGGCCTCGGTGGAGTGGTTGTCTCGTTGATGTCATTCGCCTTGGTCACCTATGCGAATCGGTCGGTGCAGGAGATTGAGCGTCAGCAGAGCGAATATCCAGGTCCTAGCCCAGGACGCCATCGAATTTCTCGCGGTTCGTAGGCGCATCCAGCGGGTTCATTTTGGCCAGAGGGTCCGCCTGGCTTGGTCGGTGTTCTCCGTCCAGGCTGTTTTTCGCACCAATCGGTCCTGCATCCCTCTCCATTGGGGTCGGCCGGTTCCACATATTGTCCGCACGTGATCCCGTCGTGTGCTGACCGCCATCGCTACCGGAAACCAACCGGACCCCGGCGAGCGCTTGAGCGGAAACTTTGAGAAAGCATTAGGCAGACTTCGGCGTAAGTAAATAACCGCTTTCTTCTTAATAAACGCTCGAATTCCCGGGGTTAATCCGGTGATTCCGTCCGCTGTTATGGAAATATTAGGCCAGGCGGTCCCCAGCATACTTCCGTCTTCAGACTGCCTTAATGCGACACGTGTAGGGTAGGAAAAGACCAACAAAACTGGACGCAGGTTTCTCACTACCTATCGCCTCTATACGCCTCTGTCGCCGGCCTCTACCGCCGGGAGGCTTGGGGAAGTTTCGTGGAGCCCGATGGAGTACGAGAGGGGCTTGTTTCGAGCATTTGAGTAGGAGAAATTCGCGCTGCATTGAGCAGCGTGGGTCATGGGTATGGGTGGTTCTGGTATTCAAGAAAATTGAGATGAGCTGACACAAGTCAGACCTCGGAAGCGACCTGCGTCGACCGATGTCCGAATAGATTTCAAAAGAAATTCGAAGCATATGGGGTCGAAAGTAATGCCAAGCTTTCAAACAAAATTCGAGCGACTCGAACTCAAATTTCTTGTCGAAGAAAGTCATGCGGATTCCATCCGAAAAGATATCTCTACCCTGTGCAAGTCCGATGCCTACAACGGAATCCGGGAGAACGGTTCCCTCAATCAACGGGGATACCCGATCTATTCTTGCTATTTAGACAGCCCGGCAATGGCTTTCCACCGGGCCAAGGAACGAGGTGATTCTCATCGGCTCAAATTGAGAATCCGGACCTACTCCGAAACCTCATTGGCATCCCTGGAAATCAAGCGTCGCCACTCGGCCGTAATCTACAAAACACGCACAGCGATCGATCGTGATCTGGTCGAAAAGGCGGCGCGGGGTTATCCCGTAGGCTCAGTAAAAACCCAGAGCGCCCAGTCCGTCCTTTCGGACTTTTCGCGAATTGCCGCGAAGTCAGGTGCAGAGCCCACCCTTACCGTTCACTACAGACGCGAAGCATACGAGAGTCTGGTGGATAACTATGCCCGAGTGACCTTCGACAGGAAAATCAAAGTTCAAGCAGCGACGGACTGGTCTCTCAATCCCCACCCGGGTGGCTGGCACAGCTTCGATGAGTATTGGGAAAAAAGGAGCAGAATCAGCCCCGTTGTTCTTGAACTCAAATGTGAGACTACTCCTCCGCTTTGGATGGTAGAGCTCATTCGGAAACATCAACTCGAAAGCTCAAGTTTTTCGAAATACTCAATCGGCGTTGGTCTTTGCGATGAGAACTGGGGCTTGGGAAGAAAATCATCCCGTCGCTCCCTAAAGGCACTGGGATAAACGATGACATTTCTTACGGAACATCTCCAACTCGTTGCACTCGGAGGCTCATGGGTAGATCCCCTGTCTTCTTTGCTCGGTGCATTCGTATTGGGTCAACTACTCGCATGGACCTACGAGCGAACCTATGTGGGATTGAGCTACTCGCGAGGTTTCAGCCACACCCTCGTGCTGGTCAGCATCTGTGCCGCAATTCTCGTGCTCTCCATGAGTCACTCGATTTTCGCAGGGCTCGGCCTCTTCGGCGTTCTTTCGATGATTCGATTTCGCACCGATCTCAAGACTTCTCGGGACCTAGTTTTCGTCATGGGTTCAGCCTGCCTCGGCGTTGCATGTGGAGTCCATGCGTGGATGGTCGCTCTTCTCGGGGGTGGGCTTCTCAGTGGGGTCGCTCTCTATTTGGCCGCAGGTCCCTTTGGATCTCGAGCGCGATTTGACGGTGTATTGCGCTTTCGAGTCGGGGCGCACGAAGACGGCGACCGCGAATTGGCTCGCCTCCTCGATGAATATTGCCGAAGGAATACGCTTTTGAGCAGCGTTGAACAAGAAGGCGGTCAATTCATTGAACACATCTATCAGGTTAAATTTTTCAGCAAATCTGACCGATCCGAAATCTTAGACGCTCTTCGGGAACGAATGCAGGCGCGTGATACCCGCTTGATGTTGCAGGACTCATCGGCAGAGTACTAGAACTTTCTGGTCAGTTGCCGAATCAACGAATAATTTATAGAAGCTTGACGTGGGGGAAGGCGAAGAATGTCTCAAAAACTCAAAAGTGTACGAAGGGGTATCCTGCGAGCCACAGATCGCATTTTTGATTTCATCGGAATTCGCCCGCTGGGGATTATAGTTTTCCTATCCAGTCTTTTCTTCTTGGTGCAACTTGTGGGCATTTCGAACGCAGTAATTCGAGTCGAAGCGGTTGCAGTGGGTGCGATCGTTGAGCATCCGTCCCTAGTTGATTCATTCGCGACGGCTGTTTTCGTGCAACCCGGTGACTATGTCGAAATCGGTACGCCACTTGTCGAGCTCTCATCCCATTTTGTTGATCAGAAAATTG
>DUCH01000293.1:4898-21325 GCA_012959865.1 Myxococcales bacterium
AGAGCCCAACCTCGGACCTCTACGAGAAGCAACTCGATGCGCTTCGATCGCGAAGAAATATGCTAATCGGGGATCGAAGTTCTCTGGTCGTGAGGAGTAGCTACCAAGGGGTCGTGAAAGAAGTGACAAGGGTGGGGGCCTCTGTCGCGGAGGGACAGTCTGTTGCGGCAGTCATGCCCGAGTTCGCCCAGGAAATCGTCGCGTTCGTGAATTCGACCACCGACCCGGACGCGATCGCAACCGGTGCGTCAGTCCTTATCGTCGGCGCGAAGGGGCCCGGCTGCAATGCAGTTGGCCTCGTGCGGCGTCGGGGCGCGACCGTGTCGGAAGCTCCTCCGCAGCTTCGGAACTTTCTGGGCAGCAGAATTCACGGAATGCCAATTCATATCTCAGTGCCCGCCTCGTGCCAGCTTGGGAATGGCCAGGTCGTGACCCTTGACTTCATTAAAGATCGGGTCAGCTAATGCCCGAGGTTGCCGACGGCTTTCCTCTTCTTCGCGGAGGTCTGCTGGGTATCGTGACTATGGCGACACTCGCCTTCGGGTGCGCGGGTCCACCGCGATCTGATCTGGTCCAGAGACAGGCAGCAGTAGAAGCCAAAATATCCGAAGTTGGACTCGAACACGATGCGAGGGTAGAGGCCGCGCGGTCCGAGTTGGCAGCCGCGCTGGCGCGCGAGCAGGAGGAAGTACTTCTGGATAGTGTCGAATTGCGGGCGGCCGCGGTCACGGAGGATGAGACCAAAATGAACGCATTGGTCCGCGTTCCGATCGGAAATTCCCTGGCCCTGTCGGCCATGAAGGAAGCCCGCCGTGCGGATTCCCGCGTCGCGTTGGCCAAACTTTCGGGAGCGATGATCAAGAGCCGCGTCGACCTCTGTATGCCTTTGCTTCGATACGAGAGTCAAGTCGAAGACAAAAAAATATTTGCTAAGTACGCGAAGCAGAGCCGCGCCCTTCTCAAGTGGAATGAAGAGCTTCGTGAGTCGGGACTAGTCAACGACATGGATTGGACCCTCTTTAAACTCTCCAGTCGCGTTCGGTTGGCAAGCCGGGCAGTCCCGGATGCCGAAGCGCCCATAACCACACTCGGACTGGAGGGGGCCTTGGGTGTCCTGCCCGACATCGAGAACATCGCGCCACCTCTCGATATCAGCGTGGATGCCCTAAGAGAAAAGTTGCTGGTTCATCAGCCGGATATTGAGGTCCACAGGGCCAGGGAAGAGCGCTACAAAGCGCTGGCGAAGGGGGAGGCCATGAAGCGATTGCCTTCGGTCCGGTTCGTCGACTTTGGTTTCGAACCCGTGCCCTACTCGGGCCAGGAAAGAGAATATTCCGCCCGAGTCGCATTTGAAGTTCCTTTTGGCCGCGAGTCGAGTGCCAGAATGAAGCGCTATCAAGCGCTGGCGCATGCCGAAGGGAGTGATGCTCGAAGGGTTCTAGACGATCGAGTCAGAACCGCGAAGATGGCCATCGACGAGGTGAATGTTTTTCGGGAACAATCTCAACACTGGAAAGATTTGACTGCTCTCGCCGATTCTTCCGAGTCGGTCGCAGCCGAGTGGTGGCGAAGTCGGCGGGCAACCCCCAAGGACATCGCAAAGCTTTTGGATACGGTCTACTCGGCTCGGGTCACAGTCTTGAAGGCGCGCGATCGTGCAGGGGCCGCAGTCTGCGCGCTTCTTTCCGCGACGGGAATCTCTATTTCTGACTGGTAGGTCTGATCACGTAAATTGAGGTCATTGTGTGCGCGAAAAGCGTCTGTTCAGAGAACCGAAGAGTTTTCTAGACGCGAAATTTCTGTTTTGAGAAGACCAAGGGAATTGAAATGAAATTCGCAATCACGCTTGTCTTCGCACTGGCGGTATTTGTAGCCGATCAAGGTTTCGCAGCGGATGTTGTGCTCAACGAGTACAACGCGGTGTCCGAGGTTTTGGGGTTTCTCCAGGGCGGAAAGTCGGACTCGAGGCTGGGTCGGCGCGAGGGCAATGGGGGCGATTGGTTTGAGTTGGTGGTGATTACCGATCATCTGGATATGCGGGGTTGGGAGATCGTCATCTCCCACCGAACTGGCGAACCCGTTTTCCCCGGCCCCGGAGAGCAAATCTTTTCTCTTCTATTGACGGCCGATCCCCTTTGGGCCGATCTGCGAGCTGGAACCATAGTGACGATTTCGGAGGACATTCCCTCGAACGCGGGCGACTATCGGCCAGAAATCGGTGAGTGGTGGATCAACGTTCGTGCGTCGATGACGACTAACGGGCGATATATTTCGGCGAGTAATTTTGCAGTTTCCAATGACAAGACGCAGCTGACGATTCTGAATGCACTGGGCGCGGTGGTGTATGGTCCAAGTGGCGAAGGAATTTCGCCTCTGGCGGGAGTTGGAAGTACCGAGGTATTCAAGCTGGAAGACACGCCGTTCCCCGGAACGACTCCGAATTCGATCTGGTACACCGATGGTGGATCGAGCAGCTTTGGCCTTCCCAACGAGTGGACCGATTTGCAGGGCCCGATGGCGCAGAACTTCAGCCTGCTTCGCTCGGTCGTCCCATATTTTCCCTTGGAGTCGGTCGTCATCAACGAAATCAACTCGCATAGCGATCCTCCCGAGCAGGACTGGATCGAGCTTTTCAACACGACAGGGACTGCGGTCGACCTGAGCGGTTGGTTTCTCAGTGATGGTTCGGTCAACCTCATGCAGCACTTGATTCCCGCCGGGACGACGATTCCTGGCAATGGCTATCTCGTTTTTCTGGAGGCCAACTTGCCGTTTTCTTTGAATGGTGAAATGGGAGAAGCTGTTTATCTTTCCCAAGGAAATGGTGCGGGGGGGATGACGGGTGGGCGCACGTCTGTCGAGTTTGGCCCACTTGAAAACGGTGTTTCGTTTGGCCGATTCCCCAATGGCAGCGGTTCCTTCTTTCGGATGGTTTCTAGAACTCGGGGGAGTATCAACAGCAATCCCCATGTTGGACCGCTTGTGATCAACGAGATCATGTATCATCCCGCTGGGCCTGCACAGCTTCCGCTGGTCGACGCGGATCTGGAATACGTCGAACTTCACAACGACAGCTCGGTGGACGTGCCCTTGGTGGAGGATTGGGGCGCGGGAGGGATTTTTTCGTGGTGGATCACCGGAGGCGTGGATTTCGAGTTTCCCGTCACCGCAGCGGTCCCGGCTTCGGGTTTTGTCCTGATTGTCGCCTTTGATCCGGCAACGGAACCTTTGAAGTTGGCCAAGTTCAAGAGCGTTTACGGAGTACCCGCTTCGACACCGATTTATGGCCCCTTCATGGGGAAGCTCAACGACTACTCGGAGACCGTGAAGTTGCGGCGCCCCGATCATGCGGCGCTGGGAATCGCGCCCCTGGTACTTCGCGATACGGTTACCTACCTAGACTGGGGAGATTGGCCGACGACAGCGGACGGCGGTGGGACTTCCTTGGAGCGTATCGACCCTTCTGTTCCGGCTTCTGACGCAACGCGCTGGGCGGCGAGCCTCGCGGTGGGCGGAACTCCGGGCGCCGAAAATTCGGTTCTGAACAAGGTTCCCGAACCGTCGGCGACGGCCCTGCTCCGAGTCGGAACGCTGGGTCTATTGCTGCTAGCCAGACGGTCAAATCGAAGGCCAGAAGTTCGGGCCGATCGCTCCGAGGGATAGCGGAAGTTTCGCGTGCCCGGAGTCGTCCAAGGTTGGCCTCTGGGCCGCGGATGGATCAGCGGGCTTCCATACGGTTGATGGCGGCGAAAATCGACTCGGGTCGAGCGCGCTGCCGGTACGTGTCGGACTGGTAGATCCAGCGGACCCGCCCTCCTTCGTCGACGAGAATCGCGGTGGGAAAAGCGATGTCCAGGCCCTGGTGGCCACCCCTGTGCCGAATATTCAGCACATCAAGCAACTCGCCTTCGGAATCCGAGAGGAAGGTGAAGCTCGCCTCGAGGTGATCGCGCAGGCGGCGAGAAGTTTCGGGGGGGTCGACGCTCACCGCGTAGAGCTCTATGCCTTTTCGATTGATTTCTTCGTAGTAGCTTTCGAGCTGGACCAGCTCGGCGCGGCAAAAAGGTCACCAGTCGCCGCGATAGAAAATGTAGAGCGCGGGTTTGCGGGGCTCTCCAGCGTTGTGCCCTTGAATGGTTCCATCCTGATCGGCGAGTGCGTAGCTGGGAAAGGCCTGTCCGACCTCCAGGGCGACGGCGTGCTCGGGGAGGAAGCTCCCGTACAGGAAGTAGAAAGAAAGAAAGGCCACGACCGGCGCCTGGAGGCCCAGGAGCAGCCAGGTAGAGAGCCGTCGCTTTCTGACCAGGGAAGCGATTCCGAATCCCGCGCCGACCCAGAGCAGCCCGAGCGCGAGCCAGGGGATTCGGCTATGCAGAAGTTGGTCGTGGCCAAAAGGAGCCCCCGACCCCGTGGCCGACACCACGAACCATGCCAAGCATCCAAATACCAGAACCGATGAGATCAAGAGCATCGGTTTAGGTTAGCGATCTCATCCCGTCGGCGGAAGTCCTCACCTTGAAGTTCGACTCGATGGATGAGTTGAGGAGCACTCTTCCGGCCGTCCCATCAAGCCTCCTCAGCGCATATTCTTGCCGTGCCATACTCCGTCGCTCGGATGGCCTCCGGGCGTAGTAGAGTTTCGTCGGGGCGCTCGGGGACCCCACGGCAGATTCAGGAGCACGGCTATGCGGACGGGCGCAGAAGGATCGGAGGAGCGGACAGACCTCGCTCTGATCGATGCTCTGGGTCTCGGCGCTTCGCCGGGCATCGTCGCGATTGTGGGGGGAGGGGGTAAGAGCAGCCTGCTCTTTGCCCTGGCTAGACTTTTGCCGGGTCGAACAGTGCTTACGACGACCACCAAGATTTTTGCCAGCCAGACTCGACTGGCGAGTTCGGTTTGTACTCTCGACGATCCGAATTGGGAGCAGGCGCTTTCCAGGGCGAGCGGCGGGGCGCTTGTGGTGGGGGAAGTTGAGGATCGTCACGCTCTGGGCGTGCCCGCCCATATCCCGGCCCGAATTTTTGCCCGGCGGGATTCGGATTGGGTGATTGTCGAAGCCGACGGCTCGCGAAGGCTCCCCGTCAAGGCCCCCGCCGAGCACGAGCCCGTGGTTCCCCCGGAAACCGGAACCCTGGTGACTGTCGCTGGCCTTGACGCTCTCTCGGCCCCGATTTGCCAGATCGCTCACCGCCCGGAGCGGGTCTGCGCGGTTACGGGAATGGACGAGCGGGCAACGCTCAGCCCCGACGCCCTGGGACGCCTGCTCGCCTCCGAGCACGGAGGCGGTAAGGGGGCGCCGCCTGGGGCGCGTAAGGTGATTCTGATCAACAAAGTCGAATCTGAGGGCGGCTTTGCGCTTGCCCGCGAAGTAGCGCGTTCCGCTTTGGCTGAGACTTCGGTGGAACGGGTGGTGGCGGGCGCGCTGCGCGGTGACCCGTCTTCGGGTTGGCGGGCCTGGTTGCGCTAGGGAGGGTCAAGCTGCCAGACTCAGGGTCCGCGCTTCTCGGAGGAATGCATGGAGCAAGAGACTCACATCCGTACCTGTCATCTCTGTGAAGCCATGTGTGGGCTACGGGTCGAGACTCGAGACGGACGGGTAGAGAAGATTCGTTCGAACCCCGACGATGTCTGGAGCAAGGGCTATCTCTGCCCCAAGGGCACTGTACTCGGCGCACTTCACCACGACCCGGATCGTTTGCGGACACCGCTGATTCGGCGAGGGGGCGAATTCAAGGAAGCCAGCTGGGAGGAGGCCTTTCGCGAGATCGAACGCCGACTCGGAACGGTCATCGACTCCCATGGCCTCGATGCAGTGTCATCTTATATCGGCAATCCAACGGCCCACAATTTCTCTCTGTCTCGCTATGTGGGCGCCTTTATCGCCATGTCGGGGATCCCACGCATTTATTCGGCGGGAACCGTCGACCAGTGGCCGAAAAACGTGACCGGCGCGTTGATGTATGGGGGGATGTGGACGATTCCCACTCCGGATATCGATCGCACGGACTTTCTGATTATCATGGGCGCCAACCCCCAGGCATCCCAGGGGAGCTTGCTGGCCACGCCGGATTTTATGGGCAAGCTTCGGGCGATTCGAAAGCGCGGCGGAAGGGTGGTCGTGATCGATCCTCGTCGGACGGGCACTGCCGACGCAGCGGATGAATGGCTGCCCATTCAGCCCGGAACCGACGCGGCGTTTTTGTTGGCCATTGTCCAGGTACTCTTCGAGGAGGGGTTGGTCGATCTCGGCCGACTGGGCGAGCACGTGCAAGGGCTCGAAGATGTACGTGCCCTCTGCCGAGAGTTCACCCCCGAGGCAGTCGCGGCCACGTGCCGTGTATCGGCGGATAAAATTCGCGGCCTGGCCCGGGACTTTGCCGAGGCAGAGACTGGGGCGCTGTATGGCCGAATCGGCACCTGCAATCAAGAGTTCGGAACCCTGGCTTCGTGGCTGGTGGATGTCGTGAACATTCTTGCTGGAAAATTCGATCGTCCTGGCGGGCTGATGTTCTCGAATCCCATCGCGCCCTCGATGACGACCCTTCGCCCTCCCGAGTTTGCCGAAGGCTGGAGTTTTGGTCGCTGGAAATCCAGGGTGCGTGGGGCCCCCGAAGTGCTGGGTCAGGTTCCGGTTTCGTGTCTCGCCGAGGAAATTGCGACTCCTGGGGAGGGGCAGATCCGGGCGCTGATCACCATCGCGGGCAACCCAGTTCTGAGTGCTCCCGACGCGGCCAAACTCGACGCGGCATTGCCGGGTCTCGATTGCATGGTGGCGGTAGACAACTACCTGAATGAAACGACCCGCCACGCCCATGTCATTCTGCCCGGTCTCTCCCCCCTGGAGCAGCCCCACTACGACGAACTGTTGTGGAGTTGGGCAGTGCGAAACGCGGGAAAATACTCGCCCCCGCTCTTTGAACCCGAACCTGGCCGGCCGCACGAGTGGCAAATTCTGCTGGCGCTTTCGGCGCTTCTCCAAGGTCAGAAAGCTGACGATATCGACACGGACTTGCTCGACGACCTGTTTTTCGCCGGATTGGTGGCAACCCTTACGGCGCTGCCCCATACGAGCATTGCGGGGCGGGATCCCGGGGAGGTGGTCGCCCTTGCCGAGGGCAAGGGCCCCGAGCGTATGCTTGATTTTGCGCTTCGAATCGGACCCTGGGGCGAGGGGTACGGAAAAAACCCCAAAGGCATGACGCTCGAAATCATGAAGCGATCTCCGAATGGGGTTGATATGGGAGCCCTTGAATCCCGGATCCCAGAGGTTCTAGACACACCCGATGGCAAGATCGATTTGGCGCCCGACTATGTGTGCGGGGATCTGGATCGGCTTCGGGGGCGACTGGGCGAAGAAAGGGAGGGTGCGGTGTTGGTCAGCCGTCGTCATATCCGATCCAATAATTCATGGATGCACAACGTGGCCGAACTGATGACGGGCAAGGATCGCTGCACTCTGCTCGTTCATCCCGAAGACGCTGCGCGTTGGGGTCTCGTGGCCGGTGCTTCGGCCAAGGTCCGGTCGGAGGTTGGCAGTTTAATCGTACCCGTCGAACTCAGCGACGAAATGATGATCGGTGTCGTCTCCTTGCCCCATGGCTGGGGCCATGACAAAAAAGGTACACGGCTTGGGGTGGCTGCACGTAACGCCGGGGTCTGCAGCAATATCCTGGCCCCGGGAACATTTGTTGACGTGCTCTCGGGCAACGCGGCCGTCAACGGAATTCCGGTGCAAATCGGGCTCGCCTCGGCGGGGGGGATCGAAGGCTAATTGTTGACTCTAAGAGGAGAGAGCATGCCGAACGCAAAAAAACACTTTTGGATTGCCTTTGTGGTACTGGGTTTTCTGGCGTGTAGTGTCGATCGGCCTCCGGAATCCGTCGAACCCGTCTCCGAACGACTTACTTCCGAACCGAAGCTGGCCAGCGAGTTCACACGCCTCGCCAACGAGGCGGTGCTTGATCGACTTCCCTTTGAGGACAAATCGGATTTCGAACGGGCCCGTCGCGGTTTCGTCGCGGGTCCCGACGCACTTGTGATTCAGGGGGATGCCGGCCAGGTGGCCTGGGACATGACCGTCTACGACTTCATTGAGGGCGAAGCCCCAGACAGCGTCAACCCGAGTCTCTGGCGCCAGGCCAAGCTAAACGGGATAACCGGTCTCTTCGAGGTGGTGGACGGGATCTATCAGGTACGGGGCTACGACCTTTCCAATATCAGCTTTATCCGGGGTGAGACGGGCTGGATTGTGCTCGACCCCTTGATCACTGTCGAAGCCGCCCGGGCCGCGCTCGCCCTGATCAATCAGGAGTTGGGCGACCGTCCCGTCGTCGCAGTTATTTATTCCCATAGCCACGCAGATCATTTTGGTGGAGTGAGGGGTGTTACGACTCCCGAAGACGTTGCCGCCGGGCGTGTTCGCATTCTGGCGCCCGAAGGTTTTAGCCATCACGCTGTTAGCGAAAATGTGCTGGCTGGGAACGTCATGACCCGTCGCGCTGAATACATGTTCGGTGGTCTGCTCGAAGCGGGTCCCCTGGGCAGGGTGGATGCGGGGCTGGGGAAAACGACTTCCCGTGGCCGGGTTTCGATGATTCCGCCCACCGACATCATCGGCGAGACTCCCACCCCCATCACTATTGATGGTGTTGAGATGATCTTCATGTATACCCCCAACGCCGAGGCCCCGGCGGAAATGATGTTTTATCTCCCACAATGGAAGGCGTTCTGTCCAGCCGAAGAAGCCAATGCTGTGTTTCACAATCTTTATACCTTGCGGGGGGCGCAGGTTCGTAGCGGGAAGGATTGGGCTGCCTGGCTTGAAGAAGCAATTCAGCTCTTCGGCGATGACATGGAAGTGGTTTTCGGAAGCCATCATTGGCCGCGCTGGGGTCGGGAAGAGGCCGTTGAGTACCTGGCGAGTCAACGCGATCTTTACGCGTTCGTACACGATCAGACCCTGCGCCTGGCCAATCAGGGCCTGACTCCCCGCGAAATTGCCGAAATCCTTGAGTTGCCCGCAAGCCTTGGGCAGCAGTGGTATAACCGCGACTATTACGGGACTGTGAGCCACAATTCGAAGGCAACGTATCAGTATTATCTCGGCTGGTTCGACGGAAACCCCGCACACTTGAGTCCACTTCCGCCTGTAGAAAGCGGCGCGCGGTACGTGGATTGGATGGGGGGCGCCGATGCAATGATCGAAAAGGGCAGGGCGTCCTTGGCCGCGGGTGAATACCGCTGGGTTGCAGAGGCCATAAATCACCTTGTTTTCGCCCAGCCTGAAAATCAGCGCGCGCGCTGGCTTCAGGCCGACGCTCTCGAACAGCTGGGCTACCAGGCCGAGTCGGGTCCCTGGCGCAATTTTTATCTGACGGCGGCTCGGGAACTCCGGGAGGGAGTGGTGGGTACTCGCACCGTGGATACTGCCAGCCCCGATGTCGTGGCGGGAATGAGCTCCGAGATGGTATTTGACTTCATGGCTGTGCGACTCAAAGGAATCCAGGCCGCCGAAGCGGATCTTGTCCTCCAGATTTTCTTTACCGATAGAGACGAGTTGTGGGTGCTCGATTTGGAGAACGGCGTTCTCCACGCGCGGCAAGGGGTTGCGCATCCTGACCCCGATGTTGGCCTTGCGATGACCCGGCCCGACTTTTTGCGCTTGCTTTCGGGCGCGGTAGGCATGCCGACTCTGTTGGCCGGGGGTCGCGTCGATCTTTCGGGCAATCCCCTGGCGCTGGCTAGCTTCGGCGGCTTGTTTGACCGCTTCGAGAGGGGATTCGAGATCGTACGGCCCTAGAGGGCAGGTTCTTGTTCCGATGATGTGATGGCTTTTTTGTTCCGGAGGATTTTATGACCTACGCGGCCGGCCGACGCCTTTTTGACGCAGACAGCCATATCATGGAACTGCCTGATTTTTTGGTAAACCATGCGGACCCGGGAATGCGCGATCGGCTGCCCCCCATCGACTACACGCGGTCTTCCATGGACGAGGGTGAGGGCTGGCGTTTGGCTAAGGCGGGCGGGCACGATCGGAAGTACGCCGCAGATCTCGAAGGCCTGGGTGGGCTGGGCCTGATCCGGGGCCCCAAAGAAGAGAAAGCCCTGGGCGCCTTCGACTCCGGTGATCGCAAACGCGCACTCGATTTATTGGGCTTTGAAAAGCAACTCGTTTTCTCGACCCTCAGCGGTACGGTGGTCTTCGATCGGCGACTCGACCCCGAAATTCAATATGGCGCAGCTCGGGCGCATAACCGGGGAATGGCGGATTTTTGTAGCGACGACGCGCGGCTCATGGCTGTGGCAAGTGTGCCGCTTCAAGATCCCGGCTATGCGATCCGCGAACTCGAAAGAGTAATCGCAGCCCAAATGCAGGCGGTCTGGGTTCCCCACGGAGACGCCGGGGGGCGCTCTCCCGGCCATCCCGACTTTGACCCTTTTTGGGCACGGCTGGCCGAGGCGGGCATACCCTTCGTGATCCACGTCGGCGGATATCCCCTGCAACTCCCCAAGGCCTGGATGAACAACGGTCAATCCTTGCCCAAGGACTGGATGGGAGGCGGAGAAAACGTCAGAGGCAAGGACTTCACGATCATGCATCACGCTCCCGAGCGCTTTCTCTCAGCGCTGCTTCTCGACGGAGTTTTTGAGCGATTCCCCCATCTTCGCGGGGCCAGTGTGGAGCTTGGCGCAAGCTGGGCACCCAGCTTTATCGAGCGCTTGGACGATCTGGTAGCGATCTTTGGTCGCACAGAACCCGCCCTGAGGGCTTTCAAGCGCAAACCATCCGAACAACTCATCGAACAATTTGGCTTCACGCCTTTTCCTACGGAAAATGTGGCGCGGCTCATGGAGCGTTCACGGCCGGAGTTCTATCTCTTCTCCAGCGACTACCCCCATGCCGAGGGTGGGCGCAATCCCATTGGTCGGTTCGAACAGAGCCTTGAGGGACAGAGCGAGTCGAACTGCACTGCTTTCTGGTCGGGGAATTTTGAACGCGTCTTTCGAGGAGTTCTCGATTCTGCTCGTTGATTGCATCAGAACCGGCGATCCGGCGATTAGGAAGGTCGGGCGCTGTTGCGATGGGTAAGCGCCATCAGGGCCGGAGAGACCAGCAGATCGATGAGGAACGCGTTGGCGATGGTTATGCTGGTCAGTAGTCCGAAATAGTAGATGTTGTTCATCTCCGCAAAGGTGAAAATATAGAAACCCGCGGAGAGGACCATTGAAGTGACGAGCAGAGCGTGCCCCGTGGTGCGAAGAGTCTCTTCGTTCGCCAGCCGGATGTCACCGTTTCTCAAGAAGGAACGCCGGAAATTGTGCATGTAGTGGATGGTGTCATCCACCGCGAGCCCGATTGCAATTCCGCCGATCATCAACGTAAACCCGTCTATGACGATCCCCCACCAACCCATGATTCCTAGGGTGATAATGATGGGCGTCAGGTTCGGAATCATGCTGACGAGCCCGATTCGCAATGACCCAATCAGCAAGATCATCAGGGGCGTGATGATCAACAAAGCCAAGATATAGCTCTGGGTCATGCTGGCGATTAAGGCATTGATCGTCATGCTCATCACCGGGAGAAAACCCGTGGCCTGGACGAATACCGCCGGGCCGAATCGATCTTCGAATAGCTTTATCGTCTCCTCGATATAGTTCACGTAGAGAACGGGATCAAGATAAGGGACACGAATTGAGACCCGGGCCATCTGAAACTGTGAGTCGACCAATCTCTCCAAGTCGTCGGCGCCGCTATTTTCAAAGAGCAAGATCTCCTGGGCGATTAGATTTTTCTCCGTGGGAATGCGATAGGCGTTGGGGTCATTCGCATTGAGGGCTTGGTTGATCTCCTTCACGACATCGACGATGGATAGAACCTTTCCCGCTTTCATTTCCATCTCGTGGTTTGGGTCCAGAATTTCGCCCTGAACGGCTTCGAGAGCATTCAGGAAGCTCGCTGTCTGAACGCCGTTCTCGGTTTCGGTATCAGCGACGATCTCTAGGACCATGGAACCGTTCAGTTCTTCGTCGAATAGAGCGGTCGCGATGCGGATCGGATGTGTTTCCGGTAGCCAGCCCATGATGTCGTGCCCGAAGCGGATCTGGGAAGCCCCAACCAGGCTGATTGCAATTACAAGGAATGTCACCACCACCGATCCATGCGCATGGCGAATGGAGAAATCGCCTATAGTCACCAATGTGTCGCCGATCCTTCCCGACCCACGTGGGCCCCTGGTCTGGGGCGTATGCCCAGGCAGGCTCTTCAATGGAACGATCGCCAGAAGCGCGGGGAGAAGAATCAGGCAGTAGATCAGGGCGAGCCCGATTCCGATGGGAGCGAAAATTCCAATCACCGCTACGGGATCGATCTCGGCCGTAACGAATGAGAGGAGCCCTCCCGCGGTCGTGATGCTGGTCATGCAGACCGGGAGCCCCGAGTGACCCATGGCGTGTGCGATTGCGTCTTCTCGGGTTTCCCCGGCATCGAAGTTCTGGAAAAAAATGGTCAGGATGTGAACCGCCGCGCCGATCCCTACGGCAAGAAGAAGCGAGGGAAGGATTTGGCTGGGAGCGCTCAAGTACTCTCCCGCAATAGCCATGCACCCAATCGTGCCCGAAACGGCGGGTCCGACGACAACGAGCGGAAGAAGAATCCCAGAGATTCGCCGAAATAGAAGAAATAGCAGGAGCGCGATGATCATCACCATGCCGGCGACGAAGCGAACCATGTCGCTCTGGATCGCGCTTGCGATGTCGGCCTGAAGGGCCGGTTCGCCACTGAGCCGGATTTCGAAATTCTCTCCAGTGAAGCGCTCGACAACCGCCCGGGTGGCCGAGACCACCTGCGCGTTCTCCGCGCCGCTCAGAAAAGCGGCGTCTTCGCTTTCGCTCTCGAACGCATCTTCCACCGCGATAGGGTCAAGATCCGCAGACGAATAGGCGTTGGATTCGACACTGACCGTCGTGAGCCGAGCATCTTCTGAAATCAGGAGATTTCTGTAAAGCGAGTTGGCCTGAACGTATTTCCGAAGATGCATCCACTCTTCAGGCGAACCGGGCCACTCCTCAAGCAGCTCTTCAACGATGAGTTCGTCGCCTTCGCCCCGAGTCACACGGGCATTGATAAGACTTCGAACTTCGTGAAGGTGGGGAACCTCTTCTTCAAGAGCCTGGTGAAAATCGCGAAGCTTGGCGAGAAAATCGGGGGCCAGGGCATCCCGGGTGCGCACTGCGGCAATGAGGACTTCACCACGGCCGAACTGATCGCGAAAATCGTCGTAGAGAATCTTTCCGGGATCGTCATCCCGGAGAAAGGACTCGGCTGAAGTATCGATCTGGATCTTGGGCGCCTGAGAGGAAAGAGATCCGGCGAAGAGGAGCACCAGGGGAACAAAAAACCAACGACGGTGGACAATGAATCTTCCAAAATTCTCAAAACGGGCTTCTATACCTTGCCGTGTCATGCTTGACTCCGATTGGCGTATAGAAAAGGAGTGTGAGGGGCAGGTTCACCGGCTGAAATGTGCACGCTCGAATCAATATACCCGGACTCAATCGCGGGACGAACTCGGTACCCGCGTTGGCGAGCGTCCATCGAGAGAATCGAATCGTCAGCGATCACTTGCTGCATCCGGGCCGGCGCACTGAGCCTCCAGGGTCTCGATCTCCCGCGCGATGGATTCGGCACTTTTCGGATCGGCGCGCGCGCGGAGTGAGACAAAGGAAGCCTGTTCGATTGCATCGTAAAGAGGCACGCTCCTTAGTCCGGACCCACGGAGGGCATGAACCAGCTTGAGCGTTCGAAAGCCATCGAATCCGTCGAAAAGCCTCCGGCTGACGCCGGACCCCGAATCCGCCAGCGCGGTTTCGGCGCTGGAAAGCGCAGCTGTGTCGGTGAGGGCATTCATGAGCCTCGGAAACTCGACAAGGGGATCTTGCTCGGCGAATTGACGAACCCGTTCCCGTAGCTTGCTTCTCGGTTCCTGGGGATCAAGCGCCCGGGTCAAGGCGTTGTGCCAAACCCGCAGGTAATGAAAAATTTTCGGGTCGTAGGTCAGCAACTGAGAACCGGCCTCTTCGACCAATCGCCGCACAGCGGCGCCGGTTCCGAAGGGAACCCGAGATGAAGTCCGAGAGGACAGCGAGAGGGGGTCGCCTTCGAGTCGTTCTATACGTCCAACCTTGGCGAGCTTGTTGAGAAGATAGAAATCTTCCGCAGCTTCGCGTTTGGGAAACCCTCGCACCTTCGCATAGGCGTTTGCGTGGATGGCTAGGGTGCTCCCGATCGAGTGAAAGGCATGGAGGGAGCCGGCGAAACGCAGGCCCAGGACGTAGTACCGCAGCGAAATTTCGTATTTCAGGGCGGCCTGGTAGGACCGGTCTGCGTCCCCGGGCTCAAGACGGGAACCCAAGCTGGGATCGTCAACTGAGCTTGGGCCGTTGTCCTCGAATCGACTCTTGCCGGAAACGTGGCGAAATCGGTAGAGAAGAGCCGAGGCGCCTGTTCCCGGGTATGCGCTGGTCTGTTCGAAATAGTCGGGGGGAAAGCTGACATCGGCATCGCTGCAGTGGATCCAAGGGGAGGCGACTCGCTCGGCTTCGATCAGGGCGAGCAGCAGATCCGAACCAATTTTTCGCGCCAGGCCTACACCCTGCCGCGCGGGTAGAAAATTCTGGCTTGCGCGGTCGATGACCAGAAGGGAGCCAGCGGGGTGGGGATAGACGCAAACCGTGGGAGAAAACACTTCGGGCTCCCCGTAGTCATCCCGAAGTTTCTTCAGGGTTCGGGCGTTGGCCTCATGAATCAACGCCGCGGCCTCCTTCGGAGCATTGACCACGACAACCATGAGAACCGGACCACGATCTCCGGGTGGAACCGTTTTCAGGCAGCTACCGATGCCTTCGCCCTCGGCGTAGCTGGGAATCGTCAATCCGTGGCCAAAACGACCACAGCGGGCAGTGATGACCGCGGAGAGCCGAGCTTCGGATTCGGCGTACTGGGATAAATACTTTCTCGTCGCCTTGGCAGCGTGGACGAAGGGGGTGGCTGGTTCCATGCCGGATCTCGCTTAGGGGGGATCAGTGGACGATTGGGCGAATGGGAAGCTTTTGGAGCACTTCGGCCTCGTGGTCCAATAACTCATTCAATCGACTTTCGACTTCGGATGCATCGAAATAATTCCTGGCAACTCGATAGAAGAGGACGTGGTGCTGGGATTCGGCGCGTGTGATGCCTTGATAGAACTCTTTGAGAGGCCCCGGGGCGAGGGCATTGGCCACCTTGCCAAAGCGCTCGCAGCCCCGTGCCTCAACGATCCCGCCCACGAGCAGTCGGTCGAGAAAGTATTTCTCGGTGCCGCGCCGCGTTTCTTTTCGCAGTTCTTGAACGTAAAGGTCCTTTTCATCGGGCTGCAGGGTGAGGTTCTTGGCTTGGATGATCCAGAGCATTTGATGAAAGTGCTCGAGTTCCTCCCGCGCCAAAACCATCATTTCTTGGACGAGTATTCGGCGATTCGGGTAATGGCTCACCAGAGAGAGAGCGGTGGCTGACGCCTTTCGTTCGCAGGTGGCGTGATCGAGTAGGAACGCATCGAAATCAGCGAGCACGGTACCCAGCCATTCGTCGGAGCTGGCGATTCGGAGCTTTGACACCTGGACCTCGGTGCCCGGCAATGACCCGGACGGAATATCGGGTTGAGGCGCCAGCATAGCGTGCGAGGCCCGAGGTGACCGATCGCGAAAATTTTGTCCCTGGGCAGGCGAAGCTTCAAGGGATTTCGTCCGGTTCTAGTCGGTGCCCCCGAGGCCAAGGTGCTCGATCATCAGATCATAGATTTCGGGCTGGCTCACCATCGCGGGGACTTTTCCGGTTCCGACTTCGTTGGCGAGAAGCGGGACCTGGGTTCCCGTGTGTTCTTCTATCATGAATCCGTTCGTCGCATAGTTGACCGCCATGCCTGCACCCTCGGGTGTGATCAGCCGCACCACGTGGCCGGGGGTAAATACTGCGATTCCGAACTGGTTAAAGAGGCTCTTGTCGGGAATGATCTGGGCAGCGTGTCCGTGGTCTGCAGTAACCAGGATCAGGGTGTTTGGGTTTTTCTCGGCAAAGGTCAAGGCGCTCTCGAGGGCCTCGTTGAGCTGCTCGAGTTCGCCGATTGAGCCGCAGGCGTTGCGGGCATGGGCCTGCTTGTCGATGGAGGCAGACTCGATCATCAAGAAAAAGCCTTTGGCATTCTGGTGACCAAGCTGCAGAAGTGCCGCATCCGTCATGGATTTGAGACTCGGAGTGTCACCGTACGCGGGGTTGGCTTCACACCGCATGGGCTCGGGCAAATCGACGCTTCCAAGGTACCAGTGGATTCGGTTCAAGAGGCTAGGTTTAGGCTTTTCACCCACGCGTCCGCTCTCGCCCCGGGTTCTC
>DUCH01000294.1:0-11370 GCA_012959865.1 Myxococcales bacterium
TGCGCGGCGCCGTGCCCGGCCATGTCAAGGGCTTGGTCAAGCTTCGCGCCGCGATCAAGTAGCCCGGCCGTCGCCCGCTACGACCGCAAGGACCATTTCCACCAACGCGCCAAGCGCGAGGGCTTCCGCTCGCGGGCGGTCTATAAGCTCGCCGAGCTCCAGCGGGGCCACCGAATTTTGGCTCCCGGACAGCGGGTAGTCGATCTCGGCTGCTGGCCCGGGGGCTGGCTTCAGGAGGCCTCACGCGCGGTGGGGGCTCGGGGTCGGGTGGTCGGGGTGGATTTGGTGCCCGTCGACCCTCCTCTGAAAAATGAGAACGTGGTCTCTTTTGTGGGGGATCTTGAGGACAGCCATCTATGCGAACAAATTCGCGTAGAATTGGGAGGTGCCTGCGATGTCCTGCTTTCGGATGCCGCTCCTAAATTGACCGGCGTCCGCGAGGCGGATCGAGCCGCCGAGGAGCGAATTCTTGAGGCCGTGGAGAGGATAATTCCTCTTATACTTCAAGAAGGTGGAGACCTTCTAGTCAAGTTGTTGGAATGTCCGGAAGCGCAGGATTTTCAGCGCCGGATCCGTGCCTGCTTTGCCAGCGCCAAAACGGTTCGCGCTGAGGCCACGCGAAAAGGCAGCAGCGAACGCTATCTACTCGCCCGGGGCTATCGACCTACAGCGGTCGACGCCTAGCTCCACGGTTCACCCTCCAAAGGAGATTCCATCTTGGCATCCGAACGTCCTTTCCAGGTTCTCGGTCTGCAGCAGATTGCCGTAGGGGGGCTCGACAAGGCCCGGCTCCGGGCTTTCTGGGTGGACACCCTGGGTCTCACCCTCGCGGGTAGCTATCGGAGCGAAAAGGAAAACGTCGACGAGGATATCTGCGAGGCCGGCGCCGGGCCTTTGAAGGTTGAGGTCGATCTCATGCAGCCCCTCGACCCCGAGCAGCGGCCGAAGGTCCACGAGCCGGCGCTCAACCACGTGGGGCTTTGGATCGATGACCTCGCGGCGGCGGTGACCTGGCTCGAGGCCCTGGGCGTTCGATTCACGCCCGGCGGCATTCGTCCCGGTGCAGCGGGTTACGATGTCTGCTTCATTCATCCCAAGGGCAACGAGGCCTCACCGATTGGAGGCGAGGGGGTTCTGGTAGAACTCGTCCAGGCGCCGCGGGAGGTCCGCGAGGCCTTCTCGGTTCTGGCCGCCGCGGTCCACTGAGTTCGGGGGTCGTACCCCGCCGATGCAGGCAGGAGATTTCCAAAATGCAGACCTTGATCCCGCGTTCTCTGATCGACGACATTGCGTTCGCCGAAGGGCCGCGCTGGCACGACGGTCGCCTCTACTATTCGGATATGCACAGCGGGAAGGTTTTCGCCGCGGATCTGGAGGGTCGCTGGGAGGTGATTTGTGCGGTGCCCAACGCCCCTTCGGGTTTGGGCTGGCTCCCCGATGGGCGCATGTTGGTGGTCTCCATGACCGACCGCCGCCTGCTCCGCCTGGAAGCCGATGGCGGGCTCAGCGAAGTCGCCGATCTCAGTCCCTGGGCGAGCTACCACTGCAATGACATGGTGGTCGACAAAGCCGGGCGCGCCTACGTGGGGAATTTTGGTTGGGATCTCCACGGCGGCGGCAAGCCCCAGCCCGCCGAACTGGTCTTGGTGACCCCCGACGGCGAGGTCCGGGTGGCGGCCGGGGATTTGGAATTTCCCAACGGTTGCGTGATTACCCCCGATGGCGCCACCCTAATCGTCGGCGAGACGATGGGAAAGCGCTTGACCGCGTTCGACATCGAGGCCGACGGCAGTCTTAGCGGGCGTCGGGAATGGGCCAGCACACCGGGGATTCTGCCCGACGGGATTTGTCTCGACGCCGAAGGAGCGATTTGGGTGGCCTCGCCGGTCAGCCAGGGTTGTTTTCGCATCCTCGAAGGCGGAGAGATCACCCATAAGGTGGAAGTCGAAACCGAAGCTTTTGCGTGCATGCTCGGTGGGCCCGAGCGCAAGCATCTCTTTGTTTGTACGGCGGGGAGCAGCGAACCCGCCGCCTGCGCGAAGAATCGGGATGGCCGGATCGAAGTGGTTGAGGTCGAGGTTCCCGGCGCCGGGCTGCCGTGAGCATCCGAGCGGGAGAGACCGAGAGCCCATCGCCGGCCGTTGCAGGGGCGGGCACGGCGGCCCCTCTCCCCAGCGTTCGCTATAGCCATTACGTGTTGGCGTTGCTGACGCTGATGTACACGTTCAACTACCTCGATCGATACGTGCTCACGATTTTGGTTGTCCCGATCCAAGCGGAACTGAACCTGTCGGATTCCGCCATGGGTTTTATGATGGGCCCGGCCTTCGCGATTTTCTACACCGCGCTGGGGATTCCCATTGCGCGGCTGGCGGATACGCATTCTCGGCGAGTCATCTTGTCGGTGAGTTTTGCCCTCTGGAGCGCGATGACGGCCTTGGCCGGGTTGGCGCGAACGGGCCTGGAACTGACGGCGACTCGGGTGGGCGTGGGCATTGGCGAAGCGGGAGGCACGGCGCCCGCTCACTCTTTGATCTCCGACTACTTCCCCCCCGAAAGGCGGACCCTGGGATTCGGCGTGTTTCAACAGGGCGTCTATCTCGGGCAGATGCTCGGGCTGATGGTGGGCGCCCTTCTGGTCGCCCAAGTGGGCTGGCGGATGACCTTCGTGATCGTTGGGCTGCCCGGAGTGGTCCTCGCTTTGCTCTTGTATTTCACCGTCAAAGACCCGGTGCGCGGCGCGCTGGACCCCCTGCCCCCCCTGCCCCCCGAACAAAGCTCCACTCCGTCCATGCGCGAGGTCTTTGCGATTTTGTGGCGTCGGCCGAGCTTTCGTTTTCTGATGGTGGGGGCCGGCATCGCATCCTTTGGGGGGACGGGTTTTGGTTTCTGGTTGCCGGTGCTTTTCGAGCGTGCACACGGGATGACCCTTATGGAGGTGGGCCTGCAACTCGGGCCCACTATGGCGATCAGTGGCTCCATGGGGGCGATTCTTGCGGGCGTGGTCACCGATCGCCTCTCCCTGCGCGATCGGCGCTGGTTGATGTGGATTCCCGGAGCCAGCGTATTGACTTCGCTGCCGTTCCTGATCGGCGTTTGTCTTGCGCCTACCGCCGGCGGAGCGCTGCTCTCCGCGATCCCGGCGGGTCTCCTCGGTGGAGGCTGGGCGCCCGCCGCCTATGCGGCCGCCCAGGCGCTGGCTCCGCCCCGAATGCGCGCCCTCGGTGCCTCGCTGCTGATTCTCTGCATCACGCTCCTCGGAATGGGGGCCGGCCCCCAGGCCGTGGGCCTTCTCAACGATGCGCTCGCGCCGGAGTATGGCGCAAGCGCCGTTCGCTACTCGATGGTGATCGTGATTTCGACCTGCGCGATCGGCGCTCTGCTCTTGCTTTGGGGCAGTCGGAGCTTCGAGCGCGACTGCCAGGGTGCCGATTCGTAGCGCCCAGGGGCGAGAGCCTGGGCCGAGCGGGGTTCGGTTGGCTCAGTCGCGATTTTTTCCGTGTCGCTTGACGAAATCTTCCATCAGCCATTGGGAGATACTGATATTGCCTGGAAACGTCGTGGGCAAATTGTCGACATGAAAGAAGTCGGCGGTTTCCATTTCCTCGTCGTGGTCGGTGTTGACAGTGCCGCTCGCGTAGCGCGCGGTAAAACCGAGCATGAGCGAGTTGGGAAAAGGCCAGGCTTGGCTGCCGAAATAGCGTACGTCTTCGACGACGATGCGGGTTTCTTCGTACACCTCGCGAATGACCGCCTCTTCGGCGCTCTCGCCGGGTTCGACAAAACCGGCGAGGACGCTGAAGATGCCAGGCGGGAAATTGCCTCCGCGGCCGAGCAGAATCTCGTCACCGCGTTCCACGGCGACGATCATGGCGGGGGACAGCCGGGGATACATCGGGACCGCACAGTCGGGGCAACTGCGCGAACGATCGGACGAAGACGGCTCCGTGGGAATTCCACAGGCGCCGCAAAATTGGTGGCTGCGATCCCATTCGACGATCTGGACCGCCCGCCCGGCGAGGGCGTGGAGTTCGGGTTCGAGGCTGGCAAAGAGCATCCGCAAGTCCCGAGTGGCGAATCCGTCCGGGGGTTTGAAATCGTCGGGAAGTTCGGCGGAGAAACAATGGGTGTCCTCCCAGGCGCCCAGATACTGGGTACGGGTGGCCTCGATTCCGAGAGCATCGATGGCGGCCACGCTCGGCAACGCGTTGTCCGCGGTGACCAGAAGCTCGCGCCGAAGGAAGGCGAAGAGTCGGGGGGCGGGCCCAGCATCCTCGGGGGCGATATGGCCGGGGACGAAGCGCAGCGGAGAGCCGTCATTCATGGAGGCTAGGCTAGCTCCGATTGGTGAACTCGATCAGGGGAGATCTGGGCTCTTCGGCGTGGTAGGCTGGCGGCGATGCACGCCCTTGAACTCGCTGCGGTCAGCAAATATTTCGGTGAGCGAGCCGCGCTTTCTCGGGTCAGTCTCAGTCTCGCTCCGGGCAGCGCGCTTGGGCTGCTCGGGCCCAACGGTGCGGGCAAGACCACCGCCCTGCGCCTTTTGCTCGGCCACAGCGAGGCGAGCGAAGGGACGGTCCGGCTCCACGGCAGCGATCCATTTTCCCCCGAGAGCCGACGAGGGGTGGGCTACTTGCCCGAGCGCCTGGTGGTGCCCGCCCACCGCACGGTGAACTCATTTCTGAAGATGCACGGTGGGTTGGCTGGGCTCGGCGGCAGCGAACTGGCGCGTGAGGTGGCTCGGGTGGCCGAGCAGACCGGCATCAGTGCGCGGCTAAGGGATCGGTGTGGAACGCTCTCCAAAGGGTTGATCCAGCGCGTGGGCTTCGCCCAAGCGTTCATCGGCAACCCACGCTTGCTCCTGCTCGACGAACCGAGCAGCGGGCTTGATCCCATCGGAATGCGCGAGGCGCGCGAGTGGATGGTTCAGGCCAAGCAGGGGGGGTGCTCGATTCTGGTGAGCTCCCATTTGCTCTCGGAAGTCGAACGCACTTGCGACAGCGTGGCGATTCTCCACGAAGGAATTGTGGTGGCTTCGGGAGCCATGAGCGAAGTCGTTCGGGAGGGCGAGGAACTCGAGGACGCTTTCATTCGCTTGGTGGGGGGGCGTTCGGCTGGTGGGCGGGGGGGTCCGAATGGCGGTTGAGTGGCGTCCGCTGAGGCTCCTCGCCAGCGAAGGGTTGCGCGATGCAGCTCGCCGTCGGGTGGTCCCCGCCGTCGCGGGCCTTTGTTTTCTGACCCTGGCGATGGTCAATAGCTGCACCCAATGCAGCCCCGCGGTCGAAACCACCGGCGGTCAACTCGAAACCCTGGCGGTATTCGGTTGGGCGGGTGTTATCACGGTGGGGTTGCTGGCTCTGTGGTGCTCGATTCTTGCGGGCCTGGTGGCGTCGGATCATCTGTCCGCGACCCTTGAAGATGGCAGCGCGCTGTTGGTGCTCTCCCGTCCCTTGTCGCGGCGCACCTTTGCCCTCGCCCGGCTGGGCGGCTCCTTGACGATCTCCTTTGCGGCGGCATTCTTTTTACTCGGGGGAACCGGAATTCTTCTGGCGATTCGCGGCGAACTGCCGCTGTTGCCCGCCGTGCTGGCAATCGGAGCCACCATGGTCAATTGCATTGGGGTGGCCGCCCTCGCCATGGTGTCCTCGCTCTATCTACCCCGAATGGTGACCTTTCTCTTGGTGATCGGCGGGGTTGCGTCGGTGGCCATGGCCAATTTGATGGCGGCTTCGGGGATGGCCCTGGGGACCGTCCTCAGTCTTCTCGACGAAATCGGCCCTCCCATTCTCAGCGCCATCGTGCTTGCACTCTCGGGCTGGTCGGGGCAACCGCTCGAGGGGGACGCGGTGCTGAATGTCGCCGTCCGTATGGGGGTTTGGGCCGTGGGCTCGGTCTCGACCTTGCTCTTTCTGTTCGAGCACCGGGAACTGACCCATTACGAACCTCGCTAGTCCGCGAGGCCCGGGCTCCTTCCGGGGTATGGAGTCGCCCGGGACGTTCGGGGTGATGATCGCCAGGCCGTCGCGTTCTTCGATGTAGCGGGCGGCGGGTTGAGCGATCTCCGGGGCGGGCTCGGGCAACGGGGCTGGACTCCTCGGTCGGTGTAACCCGATGGCGGCATCTGGCGGGCGCTTGTGCCCGACTGGGATAGCCTTGGGTCCAGGAGGCGCCCCATGTCCGTGCGAAGAAAATACCGATTTTGTCTGTTGTTCGTCCTGGGCCTCCTCGTGGCCATGTTCTGGTTTGGCGAAGAGCCCGGACCGGTGATCGATGCCGACAGTACCCTGGTCCTCGAAATCGGCGGTGCTTACGCCGAGGCGAGCCAAGCTCCCTGGATTTCCCGTCTCCTGGGCGAGGGAAGTCCGCCCTTCAGCGGCCTGCTTTCGCTTTTCGACTTGGCCGAACGCGACTCGCGGCTGGGGACCGTGGTCCTCGTGATTCGCCCCCTGGACATCGGGTGGGGAAAGGTGGGAGAACTGCGCGAAGCCATCGGTCGCCTCGAGGCGGCGGGTCACCGGACCCTCGCGTATCTCGAAATGGCGACATTCAGCGGCAGCCGCGAGTACTTCCTGGCCAGCGCCGCCGATGAGGTCTGGGTCGTGCCCGCGGGCTCGGTCCCCGTGCTGGGTTTGGCGGCGGAGTATTTTTTCCTTGGCGGGCTCTGGGACAATCTTGGAATCGAATTCGATGTCGCCAAGGCCGGTCGCTACAAGAGCGCCGTTGAAGTTTATACCGCGACGGGGATGTCCGAGCCGTCCCGGGAAATGGCGAATTCGCTGCTGGATTCCACGAACGATTTCTTTCTCTCGGGTATCGCCCAGGGACGGGGTATGTCGGTCGAAGAGGTTCGGGCGGCGATCGACCATGGGCCGATCCTACCGGTGGATCTCGAGTCCCTGGGTCTCATCGACGGGGTGGAGCACCTGGATGTCCTGCTGGATGCCCTGGGCGAGGCGGTGGTGGAACACGACGAGTACGCGGCGGTATCGCCGGAGGAAGTGGGCTTCGCGCCCGTCGCTCGGGCCGCGCTGATTTATGGCAGCGGGCCGGTGGTCAGCGGCTGGGGCGCGCGCTCACCCGGGGGTGAGTCGGTCTTTGCCGCGGGCCGAGTCGCCGAGTCGCTGGAGCGGGCGGCGGAAGATCCGTCCATCGACGCCATCATCTTGCGAATCGACAGTCCGGGCGGGTCGGCGTTGGCCGCCGAGGAAATCTGGCGCAGCATCGGCACCGCTCAGCAGGCGGGCAAACCGATCATTGCTTCGTTTTCGGATGTAGCGGCCTCTGGGGGGTACTACGTCGCGGTGGCGGCCGACGAAATTGTTTCCAACGACGCCACATTGACGGGCTCCATCGGGGTCTTTGCGTTGCGGCCGGTCTTGGCGGGCGGCCTCGCCAAGCTGGGGGTGAGTTCCGAATCCCTGACTCGGGGTCGGCATGCGGATTTCATGCTCTCCAATCCGCCGCTCTCTCCAAGCGGACGGAAGCGACTCCAAGCCATGGTGCTCCAGATCTATGATCTCTTTGTGAGCCGGGTGGCCGAGGGACGAGGTATGGAGCGCGATGCGGTGGACCGAGTCGGCCAGGGTCGGGTCTGGACAGGCAGTCAAGCCTACGAACTTGGATTGGTGGATTTTCTGGGCGGCCTCCATACCGCGACCGACCGAGTCCGTCGGCGTTTGAATCTGGCTGCCGATGCGGATGTCGCGCTGGTCCCGTTTCCGCCGCCGCGCTCGCTGAGCGAGGAGCTGACCGATGCGCTGGACGTTCGGCTCGCGCAAATGGTTGAAGCGCGCTTGCCCCTTCCCGAGGCCCTGCGTAGCGTGCAGTCGTGGTTAGCCGATCTGCCGATGGGGAGCCCGCTTCTGGTGCCCCCCTACCTGATCGAAATTCGCTGAATCCGAGGAGGAAGATCGCATGGCCATTGTCGAGGCCACTGACGGAGTAAAACTTTATGCCGAGCGCTATCCCGACGGGGAGAGCGCATCGGGTTTGCCCATCGTTTTTTCCTGCGCGTATTCCACGACACACGCAAACTGGCGCTCCCAGGTCGAGCCCCTGGTGGCCGCGGGTCACCGGGTTGCATTGTGGGATTACCGAGGCCACGGGCGGTCGGAAGTTCCGGCGGAAATCGGTGCGTACACGATGGAGCAGGTGGTCTCGGATTTGGGGCGGGTGATCGACTGGGTCGCGGGAGACGGCCGCTGCGTGCTGGCGGGGCTCTCCTTTGGAGGGCTCGCGTCGTTGCATTTCGCCGTGGCCCATCCCGAGCGGGTGGCGGGCTTGATGGTCGTGGGGAGTGGCCCCGGCTTCAAGAATCCCGAAGCCGCGCAGGGCTGGAAGGAACGCTCGGAAAAAACCGCCGACTACATTGAGTCCCGGGGCATGGAGGCTTTCGTGACGGGTAAAGCGGCGCCGACTTGCATCGGGAACGACCCCGAACTCCCCGCCGCACGCGTGGCCGCCGATGGGATTCGTGTTCAGGATCCCGCCGGCGTGGCCCGCTTTGGTCGTCACGTTTCGGGTCTCGCGCTTTCGGTCATCGACGAATTGCCCGGAATCGAAGCGCCCTGCCTGATCGTCGTGGGGGCGGACGACAAGGCGTTTTTGCGGGCTGGGGAGGTCATGCACGCGAAGATGCCCCGCAGCCGCCATGAACTGATCCCGGGAGCGGGTCATATTGTCAATATCGAGGCGGCCGAGCGCTTCAACGGGCTGATGGTCGAGTTCATCGAAGAGGTCGCCCACGGCGAGAAGGCGCGCTCGCGCTAGCGGGTCCAAAAAACGGGGTCGCCCCGGGGGAGGAAAATTTTCTCTCGGTCGCGCAACTCTTTGACTCCTCGGCGGTTGAATGAAGAACGACCCGGAGGTGGCAGTGGAGCAAAAGGACCCGGACCTGGACGTTGCGTTGATGCTCGCTTTTCGCGATGGCGATGAGGCGGCATTCGACCGGCTTTTTCGTCGTTGGGCGGGTCCGCTGCTTCGCTACCTCGAAAGAATGCTCGGCGACGGCGCGGTTGCCGAAGAATTGGTGCAGGAAACTTTTTTTCGCGTCCACCGGGCACGCGCCCGCTACGAGTCGCGCGCCCGTTTCTCGACCTGGCTCTATCGAATTGCGACCAACCTGGCGATCAACGAATTGAAGCGACCGCGGCGACGGCATGTCCACCAGGAAGAAGAAAAATCCGACCTGCGAGCGGTTGGACCCGGGGCGGAAGAGGCGGTGGACACCAAGCGTCAGGGGGTCGATGTCGGGCGAGAACTCGAAAAACTTCCCGAGCGCCAGCGCATGGCGCTCTGGCTCTCGGCCGCCGAAGGACATTCTTACGCCGAAGTGGCTCTGATTCTCGAAACCACCGAAAAGTCGGTCAAGGCCCTGGTCCATCGGGGCCGCGCCGCGCTCGTCGCCCGCATGGGGGATTGCGCCGGTTCAATGGCTTCGATGCCTCGCCGGGGAACGGTCTAACGGTCCCATCGCGAGAAGGGGGAAAACAGCATGGCAAAAAGAAAAAAAATACGCGGCTCGGGGGGCAAGACTCGACCGGCTGCGGGAGAAAATAATGCCGCCGAGAAATCCAAAGGTTTCGCCGGGGGCGAGGGACCGCCCGTCGCCTCCGACGGTGGGCCGGAGGACGCGGATCTCTCCGCACTCCTCGACGGTGAACTCTCGCCCGAGCGCGAGTCGGAACTTCGGCGCCGATTGGCCGATGAACCCAGCTTGGCGGCGCGCTGGGCCGAACTGGGCGAAGTCAGCGGGCATTTGCGCATCCTCGCGAATCCCGAAACGCGTTCCGA
Source organism: Myxococcales bacterium (assembly GCA_012959865.1). Lineage (GTDB taxonomy): Bacteria > Myxococcota_A > UBA9160 > UBA9160 > UBA4427 > JAZXM01. The sequence continues at coordinate 9,793 of DUCH01000294.1, forward strand.
GGCCGAGGGCCAGCGCGAAGACGCACGGATCGAGGCTATGCAAGCCGCGCTCCGCCGTCGCCTGGCCGCCAAGGATGAACCGGTCAAGGATGAACCGGTCAGGGACAAACCAGTCAACGATGACCCAGTCAACGATGAACAAGTCAACGGTCCACAAACTATGGATGCGCCGGGAGCGCAGGTGATTCCACTGCGCCCCTCTCGTGGTTGGCTTCTCCCCGTCGCCGCCGCCGCCGCGGCGGCAGGTCTTGTTCTCTATCTGGGTTTGGGGTCTTCGGGTTTCGAGGATTCGCGCACGAGAAATCCAGGGTCCGCAGAAGAAATTGCGGCCGTAGGGAGGGATCTGTCCGGGGGGGTCGCCTCCGATGTGGCGGTCACGCCGGGGACTCCTGTGCTTTCCCCTTCATCGCTTTCCCCTTCATCGGGGATCGCCATGCCGGAGAATGGATTGGAAAGAGCGGGAGCGATCGCCCAGGCGAGTCCACGCGGAGACAATCCCCGGGCCGGCGCGGAGATGGACTCCGTGGAGATCGCCGAAATCGATGAGCTCGCGACCCTCAACCTAGCGGCGCTCGGCGATGAAGAGTTGGCGATTGCTCTCGACTTCGACGTGCTCGCCGACTTCGATGTCATCGAAAATCTCGAACTTCTCGAATTGTTGGACGAATTAGACATCATGGAGCAAATATGAAGAGCCTGGGACTGAGAGCGTTGATTGGACTCGGCGCATGGGTTCTGCTGAGTTCGTCGGCCACCGGCGCAGACCGCAAGCTGGAGGAGCGGACCGTCAGCCAGATTAATGAGATTGGCGTCGTTGAGCGCCCGGGCCCTCGGCTCGATGACGCGATCAAGGCCGAAGCGATCGACGAGCGCCGTGAACTCCGCAAGCGGATGCGGCGGCGCTGGCGCGATGCAGAGCCCCAGGAGCGCGACGAGATGCGCGAGCAGCGCGAACTATGGCGGCGCGAACTTCGTGAGGGACTCAGTGACGAGGAGCGTCAGGGGCTCCGTCGCCGCATGCAGGAACGCGAGGTTCGGCGTGCTGAAATTCGCGATCTCCCGGCGGCCGAACGCCGGGCCCTACGCGAGCAGATGGAGATCGGGGGAAGTGAAGAGCGCCGCGCTTTGCGCCACCGCCTTCGCGACATTCCGCCCGCCGAGCGCGAGGCCTTGCGCGAGAATTTACGCGCGTTCCGCCGTCTCGCCGGTCAGGAACAGCAAGCACTTCGTGAGAACCTCGACGAATTGCAGGGACTCCCGCGCCCGGCGCGTGAGAATCTCGATGCGAATCGCCGCCGATGGGAGTCGATGTCGATCGCCGAGCAGGACGCGCTGCGCCGCCGTATGCGGAGGTTGCGCGAAATGACCCCGGCTCGCCGAGAGCAGTTGCTCGATCGAGTGGTTCTCGAAAGACGTGAGGGCGATCGCAATGGGGATATCCGCGAGCGCGGCGACGACGCTAGAACTCCGCCGGGAACCGAGCCGTGATTCCTTGCTCCCGTAGCGCCGTGTCCCATGCCCCTCCGCAGAAGCTCGCATCAGACGTCGGGGGTGTTCAATCCCTGTTGTTTCGCATAC
>DUCH01000294.1:11435-21282 GCA_012959865.1 Myxococcales bacterium
TCGCGCTGCATCAACTCGGCCAAATGCCCGCTTTTGAGTCCGAACTCGCAGTAGAGCACGTAGGAGCGACCCGATTCAAGCTGGGAGTAGACGCGCAGGGCGTTGGGGAAGTCGAGAAATAGCGCGTCCGGGTAGCGCCAGCCCTGGAAGGCGGCTTTGGAACGCAGGTCCAGAACGATGGCATCTCTCGGAATCTCGGACGTCTGAATTTCGGGTTTTTCCAGGCTTTTTAGATCGAAGGTGCGCAGGTCAAAGACGGTTCGTTCGCTCACAGCACGCTCCAGGAGGGAGCGGTTGAGGTCGTGTTCCTCGGCGTCGATCTGGGCCCGGGTCGCCCGAGTCGCAGGCTTGCTCGGGACCATGGCGCAGTATTCACCGACCTTGGCCGAAAGGTCATGGGTGCCGATATCGCGGGCTTGCCCGATGATCTCATCCTTGTTCAGGCCCACCACGGGGCGCAGAATCGGCAGCGTCGTGGCGGATGAGATGACCGCGATATTTTGCAGAGTCTGAGACGAGACCTGGCCGACGGCGTCGCCGGTGACGATCGCTGCGGCATCGCGCTCAGCGGCAATGAGTTCGGCGGTCCGCAGCATCAGTCGCTTCAGGACAACCTGCCAATAGCGTGTGGTCACTTTCTCCTGAAGGTCGCGGGTGACATCGTCGAAGTCCACCGCGTGAAAATGCGGACGCGTCCCGTAGGACCAGCGGTCAGAAATCACTTTCATGACCTCGAGGGTTTCGAGTTGGTGGGCGCGGCCTCCGAGATTGCAAAACACATAGTCGAGGGCGACGCCGCGCTTCATCATGAGCCACGCCGCTACCGGCGAATCGAAACCACCGGAGACCAGAGCGACGGCGCTGCCTTCGCAGCCGAGAGGAAGACCGCCACGGCCGCGGATGTTCTGACCGAAAAAGTACGCTTCGCCGGGCACGATCTCCAAAGCCGCAACTTGTTCGGGCGAGTTCAACGAAACGCCCTTGGCTCCGGGGAGAAGGGCGCTCCCCAGGCGACGCTGAACTTCTTCCGACTGAAACGGAATCGCACGCCGATCCCCGACTCGACGAGCCCGCACGGCAAAGGTCCGACCCCGCACGGCATCGCGAAAGATTCTTTCGCCGATTTCCACGATGTCATCGAGGCAGGTCCAGGCGTGTTTCTCCACAAGGGCCAGGGACTGAACGCCGAAAACATTGGCCAGTGCGCCCAGGGCGGAGTCCTCTTGATGCGAAGGAAATTCGACGAAGAAACGATCGTGGGTCCGGGTTGTCTTGTGGTCAATTCCGAGGCTCTTGAGAGCGTCCTTGATGTTGGCCCCCATGCGCTGCAAAAAGCGGCGGCGGGTGGGAGGCGCCTTTGTTGTGATATCGCCACTGAAGCGCAAAAGGACGAGCGAGCGCTTTTCAGCGTCCGACGTCGCCGGGGTCGGGCCCTCTCCGGAGGGGGTCCTCTTGGAATTGTCCACTGTTCTTGGTCTCCGTGGTGAATCGGCGGAGTGCCAGCCGCCGGCCCCTATTTCGCCAGGCCCGGATGCACGTTTGCTCGAAAGGCGCTTGAGCATAGTTCACGCCCCGCGACTTTGGCAGATTCGGGTCAACCCGGTGAAATCCCGAGGTAGCATGGTCTTGCAGGTCTGTATCTCGCGCTTGCGGGGCGTGCCAGGAATCCGCATTATCTCCGCCGAGCACGCGGGAAAGCCGCGTAGCCCGGATGCTCCTCGGTGCCCCCGACGGGTGCCGGACAGATGCCGACTTTTCTCGGCCGCAAAGGATCACAATGAACATGAAGCAACGACTTCTTCCTTTTACATCATCATTTGTTTCTCGTAGCGTGCTGGCGCTTTTGATCATGCTTCCTCTGGCTTTCGCGGGATGTGCAACCACCGAGGACGAAGCGGCCCCGGCGCCGGCGGACACGGGCAGTGAGTTCAGCGACGCAAGCGCGACAGCGGAGGTGGAAGTGGTTGCCGTGGAGGTCGTCGAGTGGACGAACCCCGGCCGTGTGCACTTTGAATTCAACAGCTCGGAAATTCGAGCCGATGCTGTGCCTATTTTGGAGGCCGCCGCCGAGCAACTGAATGCCACCGGAATTACAGTGATCGTCGCGGGCTATTGCGACAACCGGGGCACCGAAGAATACAACCTCGCCTTGGGGGATCGCAGGGCGGCGGCAGTGCGTCGCTACCTCACCAATCTGGGCGTGCCAACCGCTCAGATGATGGTTGTGAGCTACGGCGAACTGCGCCCGCTGCGTCGAGACAACAATGAGGCGGCCTGGGCGGCGAATCGCCGAGTGGAATTTGAGCCCGCCGGGTAAACTGCCCGGGGGTTAAATCGAATCAACGAAGGGGGCAGCTTCTCAAGAGGGATCTGCCCTCTCTTCTTTGAGGGTTATTTTTGAGGATCGTTGGGGTCCGGGCCGGAATTTGAGGCGTTGGCACGCTTTCTCCCGGGTAGGATACCGTAGGCCCTTCGGACAAACCCGATTCGCTCGCGCCGGCGAGTGTGTCCCCCCCCCCTAAAAAAACGACAAGGAATATTCCATGCCTGTACACGGCGGAAAGCTCGCAGCTCGCGCACTGAAGAACGCTGGAGTCGAAGTGCTCTTTACGCTTCCGGGTGGGCATATCATGCCCCTCTACGACGGGTGCATCGACGAAGGCATCCGGATCATCGATGTGCGGCACGAGCAAGCGGCTGTTCACGCCGCGGATTCATGGGCGCGTTGCAATCCAGGGAGTATCGGGGTTGCGGCGATCACCGCGGGCCCCGGTGTGACCGACGGGGTCACCGGGATCGCCAACGCCTGGCGGGCCAATTCGCCGATTTTGATTTTTGGCGGCCAAGGGCCCTTCAGCCAACTCCGCAAAGGCTCGCTGCAGGAGATGGACCACTTGGGGGTGGTGCGCCCCATTACGAAGTTCTGCGATGCCGTCTACCAGACCGATCGCATTCCGGAATTCGTCGAATTGGCCATTCGGCACGCGGTTTCAGGGATTCCCGGGCCGGCCTATCTCGAAATTCCCATGGACACCTGGAACGGCCAGGTGGAGTGGGAGGACGCCCCCATGCCGCTTATTCGTACTCAGGGAGCCCGCACCTCCCCCGATCGCGACGAGGTTCGCAACGCCATCGAGGCCCTTCAGGCGGCTGAGCGCCCGATGTTGATGGCCGGCACCAGTGTGAAGTGGTCGAACGCCAGTCCGGCCATGAACCGCTTTATTAGCGAAACCCATATTCCGACCTACACCAACGGAATGGCCCGGGGGTCGGTTCCCTACGATTCCCCCGAATTTCTCAATCGATCGCGTCGGGATGCGATGCAGCAGATCGACTGCATCGTCCTGGCGGGAACGCTCCTCGATTTCCGTATGCGTTTCGGTCAGACGATTCCGGCCGACGCAAAGATCATCCAACTCGAGATGGACGCGACGTTGATCGGCCAGAACCGAACTACGGACATTCCCCTCGTGGGCAACCTCGGATGCAGCTTTGATTTGCTCGTGGAAGAAATGAAAAACCAGGGGGCAAACCTCGACTTCACGGCGTGGCGCGATCAACTGCGCGTCATCGAAGACGCCGCCGCCGCCAAGGTGGAGGCAAATCTGAACAGCGACGAAAGTCCGTTGGACCCCCAACGGATGTGCCGCGAGGTACGCGACTGGCTAGACACCCTCGACGCCCCCATCGTGATCGGAGATGGCGGCGACATCGTCGCGACGGCGGCCAAGATATTGCCCGTGCGTGGCGAGGGAGCCTGGATGGATCCGGGTCCCTTGGGGACTCTGGGCGTTGGAATGCCTTTCGCTTTGGCCGCGCAACTCTCGCATCCCGACCGGCGGGTGGTCATTGTCTACGGCGATGGTTCGTTTGGGCTCAACGGTTTCGAGTTTGACACGGCGGTGCGCTTCAACCTTCCCGTGATCGGGATCATCGGCAACGACGCGGCCTGGGGGCAGATGATGCGGCCCCAGGGAGCAATGCTCGGCTGGGATCGCCTGGACGGAACCCTCCTCAACCCAACGCGCTACGACAAGGTGGTCGAAGCGCTGGGCGGGCACGGCGAGCACGTGGAAAGTCCCGAAGAACTGCGACCGGCCCTCGAGCGCGCAGCGGCGTCGGGCAAGCCCGCGCTCGTCAACGTGATGATCAAGCAGGATCGAAATTTCAAGGGCGGAATCTACGTCTGAGACCCACGCCAGCGCCGGGCACGCTTCGAGTCAGCCGCCCCTGAAGGCGCTGGCGGCCGATCGCGACCTGTCGCGTCTTTCAATTTTTCTGGAGGGCCTGGGGCCTCTTGGCCTCGTGGCTCTCGAAACCACGGGTCCGGCAGACTCGCGTTCGACTGAGATTCTCGAACTGGCCGCGGTCCTGGTGGAGGATTTCCGCGCCAGCCCCTTGGCGTTGCATTCCTTGTTTCGGATTCGCGGCAAAATTCCCGAGAGGTTGGCGGGCTCGACGGGGCCGGATCCCGAAGAGGTGAAATCGGCTCCGGCGCTGTCCGCCCGGCGGGCCCAGATCGCCGAGGCGTTGCAGGGCCGAACGCTGATCGCCCAGGGTGCAGAAGAAGTGCGCGGCCTTTTGGTTCGGGATTTTTCGCCTTCCTTCGCCCGAGCCCGGGTTCTCGATGTGGAGGATCTGCTGGCCCTGACCCACCCGGACGCCCGGGCCTGGGATGCGCGTGCTTTGATCGGGCGCCTGCTGGGCCGTGATGCCCCCCGGCGAGCGATGGATGGCGCGACGAACCTTTTGGATATTTTGTTGGCGGTGGCAGCGGGATCGAGCGCGGGCGAGGTGCGCTACTCGAATGCACGGCGCGCCCTGGAGCGCCAGTTCCCCACTTCGCCGTGGCTCAAGGTTCTCGCGGGGTCTCCCGAGTTGGACGACGACGCTCGCGAAATCGGGCAGTTTGTTGCCGTGGGGCAATCGTCGGAAGAGCCGGTTCCCAACGATGCCGACGCCATCGCTCGAGTGCTTGCCGATGCCGAGCGGGGCGCGCGTCATTTTCCGGGCTACCGAGTTCGGGACGAGCAGATTGAGTTGATGCGCGGCTTTCACGCGAGCTTGAATCACGGCGGCCGACTCCTGCTCGAAGGGGGGACGGGGGTGGGGAAGTCCCTGGCGTATCTCGCGGCCACCATCCCATTCGTCATGGAGCGAGCGGGCAGCGGGGCCCGGGATCCCGTAGTCATCTCGACGCGGACCAAGCTTCTTCAGGATCAGCTGCTGGAAAAAGACATCGCGGCCGCCGCGCGAATGCTCGGCTATCCCGAACTCCGCGCGCTTTCCATCAAGGGCAGGGCGAACTATGTCTGCGAACAACGCCTTCAGGATACCCTGGCGGCGGGGGCCGACCCCGGACTCCTGGCCGAGGACCGGAGCGCTTACGCGGTGCTGGTCGCTTGCGCGCGCACGCGAACCGGTGGAGAAGTGGGTTCGCTGCCAGCGTCGCTGCTTCGCCGGTACCCGCTTCTGCTCGATCTCGTCCATCGGTCGGTGGCCCGGCGGGCGGAACAGTGCAGCCGTGAAGAGTGCGCGAAGCGGCGAAATTGTCCTTTCGGAAAACGACGGTCGGCGCTGGCTCGTGCGCATCTGGTGGTGGCCAACCATGATCTTCTCCTGCGCTGGCCCCCGGATTACCCGCGCTTTGAACACGTGATCGCCGATGAGGGTCACGAGCTCGCGGGTGTGGCCGACGAAGTCTACGCCCGGGTGGTTCGACCCGAAGATGTACGCGAGCGCATCGACGAAATTTTCGGAGCTCCCGGCGAGTTGCTCGGAGGCCGCGAAGCGGGGGGTGGACAGTTGCCGCGAAAGCAGCGACTCGAAGCCGCTCAAGAAGTTAACGAAGCCCGACGCTCGCTGGCGCTGGATTTTGCGGCGATCGGTCGCGCTGTGGTGGAGCGCGCGAGCGATTACGGTGAAGTGCAACTGCCCGCGGACCCCGCGCGCCTCTATCCCAATGCGGCGCGAATGTCTGAAATCGCCGCTGTACGCCTCGAGGGTGTCGCGCGCCTGGCCGAAGAACTCGACAGCCGCGCCGAATGGAGTTTCGAGGAAACGCCCTCCTCCCATGGCGACGGGCCCGGCCCGGTTCAGCGCAACGCCGAGGCGCTTCGGGAGGCGGCGACGGGGCTTCGGCTTGCCTTTGCGGAGAGCGGCGAGGACACCGTTGCGGCCTTCGACCGGCTGGTTGTCCCCTACGATCGCTGGGTTCTGGCGATCCGGTCGGTTTCTCCAGCGAGTTCCTTCCACGAGCATTTCATGGAACAGCTCGAGTCCTTTTCGGCGGTTTCGGCCAGCCTCTTCGTGGGGGGCGATGCCTTTGCGGCCATGGGGGAGCTTGAGCTTCAGGAGCGCTCGGCCTTTGGAGTGGAGAGCTTGATCGCATCAAGCCCCTTCGACTATGCGAATCATATGCGAGTCGCGGCTCTGCGTTCGGGTTCGGGCTCGGAGAGTCCGGTGGTGGAGACCGCCCGGGTTCTCGCGTGCCTGGCGCGGCTGCTTGGAGGCCGAACCCTCGGCTTGTTTACCAGCTTGCGGCGGATGAACGAAGTGGCCGAAATCCTGATCGAAGAACTGGCCGATGAATCCATCGAAGTGCTGGCCCCCCGCCGGGCAGTGGACGATCCGGGCGGTTTGGTGGCTCGCTTCTGCGATCTGCCAGGGGGCGGAATTCTGCTGGGGTCGCGGACGTTCTGGCAGGGGGTGGATATCCCCGGCGATGATCTTCAGGCGGTGGTGATCGAAAAACTCCCCTTCGAGGTGCCCACCGAACTTCGACGTCGGCGTGAGGCGCGAGTGGCCGAATTCGGCCAAAACGCCTTCCAGCGCTATCGGCTGGGGAAGATGTTGCTCAACCTCAAGCAAATGACGGGTCGCTTGATCCGCGGCGAAGACGACCGAGGCATCGTTGTGATCGTCGAAGCGCGCACCGACCGAGGCTATTTCGGCCAGCTGGAATCCGCGTTCCCGGTGGGAACGGCGATCCGGGTCGTCGAGGCCTCGGAATTGCCCGAAATGGTGGCTGAGCTCGGTCTAGGTAGGCTTGACCCTCTATGACCCTGAGTCATACTGCTCCTCCCGGGAATGACCCGGCCGAAATTTCCGGTGGGCCTCCGGGGCCTCAGCGGAAAGGGCCGCTGGCCGATTAGCCCGTGATCCCGGCACCCGAAGAACTCCGATGAGGGGGCATGTGAGTTGGCGTTGAACCTGCTTGGGCTGGGACATTTTCACCCGACCAACGAAGTCAGCAATTCGTTCCTGGAGTCCCTGGATATCGGGACCGATGACGAATGGATCATGGAGCGGGTGGGGATTCGCTCTCGCCGCACCGTCCTGCCCCTGGATTATATCCGCCAGACCCGAAACTCGGAATCCCGGGACTCCGCCGAGGCCGCAGAGTTCACCAATGCCGAATTGGGCGCCCGGGCCGCGCAAATGGCCCTGGAGCGCGCGGGCATCGCGGCGGGCGACATCGGCTTGGTGGTGGGGGGCGGTTGCGCGCCGGATACGGCCTCCCCCGCCGAAGCCTGCAATGTTTCGCGCTTGCTCGAGATCGCCGCACCGTCGTTCGATGTGAACTCGGCGTGCACGAGTTTTCTGGCGGGTCTCCACATGCTCGGGATGATGCGCGAAGATGCCCTGCCCGATTACGTGTTGCTGGTGAGTATGGAATCCATGACGCGGACGGTGGACTACTCCGACCGAAGCGCGGCCGTCCTCTGGGGTGACGCCGGACTGGCCGCGGTCTTGTCGCCGCGTCATCCCGGGCGCGCCCAGCTGGTGGGCGGTTCCCTGGAGTCCAACCCTGCGGGTGCCGACAAGGTCGTGATTCCCCGTCAGGGGTATTTCACACAAGAGGGCAGGACGGTGCAGACTTTCGCCATCAAGAAGACAGCGCTGTGTTACAACCGGCTAAAGGCGGAGTACGAAACCCCCGGCCGGGCTCTGCACTTCATCGGCCATCAGGCGAATCTACGGATGCTCGAGAATGTGTGTCGCCGCTGCGAAATCGCCCAGGATCGGCATCACGCTAACGTCGAATGGTTCGGAAATACAGGTGCATCGAGTTCCGGCACGGTACTCTCGCAAAGTTGGGAAAAGTGGGGTCCCACCGACGATGTCGCGGTGGTGGGCGTTGGCTCCGGGTTGACCTGGGCCTCCTATATTGCACGCTTTGGGAAGGCCGCCGATCAATGAAATACGAGACCTTCAAAACCCGCACCCATTTTGATAAGAACGAGTTGCTCGCCTTTGCGTACGGTCGTCTGGTCGAAGACGCACCCGAAGCGTTGAAGGCCCGGCTTCCGACCCCTCCCATGCTGATGCTCGACCGCGTGCTCGAAATCAGCGCGAACAAGAGCCGGGGCCGTATCGTGGCCGAACGCGACGTGAACCTCGACGATTGGTTCTTCCAATGCCATTTCCAGGGTGATCCCGTTCAACCGGGTTGTCTGGGCCTCGATGGAATTTGGCAGTTGCTTGGTTTCTATTGCAATTGGCGGGGGGGATTGGGGAGCGGTCGAGCACTGGGTTGCGGCGAGGTCGAATTCTTCGGGCAGATCCGGCCCCATGACGCGCTGGTTCGCTACGAGGTGGAGATCAAGCGCTACGCGGAGCTCGGAAGTACCGGGGCTGCGCTTGTGGTGGGCGACGCGAGCCTGAGGGTCGATGGCGACGAGATCTACACCGTCAAGGGAGCTCGGGTGGGTCTCTTCCGAGGCATCGACTACCCCGATTATCCCCTGGAGTCGGGAAACTCCCGCGGCGGAAGGATGGACGATTGAGCGAGCTTCCCGTCGCGTTGGTGACCGGAGCCGCAACGGGGATCGGCGCGGCCTGCGCTCGGCAGTTGGCCGCCGAAGGCTTTCGGGTCGCGGTCCATTTCCGTTCGAGCGCCGAAAAGGCGAAGCGACTCGTGGCCGAGTTGCCCGAGGCTTTTGGGGTGCAGGCCGATCTGACCGTCGCCGAAGAGGTGGATGCCTTGGTGAAGGGCCTGAAGGACGAGGCCGGCGGGGTGGACGTTCTTGTCAACAACGCGGGTTACAACGTCAACGCGCCCATGCTGGCGATGAATCTCGAACAATACGATTCCGTGGCCGTCATGGCGCGCAGCACGTGGTATCTCTCCAAGTGCGTGCTGCGTCGCTTCATGCTGCGCAAGAACAGCGGGCGAATCATCAATATTTCGAGCGTGGTCGGCCACACGGGCAATCCGGGGCAAATCCCATACACCATGGTCAAGGCGGGTCTCGACGCGTTTACAAAATCCCTGGCCCAGGAACTTGCCGGCCGGGACATTCTCGTCAACGCCGTAGCGCCCGGTTTTATCGATACGGAAATGACCGGAGAACTCCCTCAAGACGTGAAGGACACGATCCTGGCCCGAATCCCTCAGGGCCGAATGGGCCGCCCCGAAGAGGTGGCCGACGCGGTCGCTTTTCTTGCGACTCGGGGTCACTACGTGAACGGCAGCGTTTTGCACGTCAACGGGGGGATGTACGGTGGCTAGCGGCAACGGCGACGAGTTGAGCCCCCAGAAGGTGCTGGAACGGGTCCCGCAGCAAGCCCCATTTCGCTTCATCGATGCCATCCACGAACTGGATCGCGAGCATATTGTTGCGAGCTATCGTTTCCCCGAAGACGCAGATTTTTATCGAGGACACTTTCCCGGAAACCCGATTACACCGGGGGTGATTCTTGTAGAGACGATGGCCCAGGCGGGCGTCGTCGCTCAAGGAATTTATCTTTATGCGCTTGAATTCAGCGCCGAGGAAGTCGAGAAGGTGATCACGGTTTTTACCGATGTGAACGTCGAATTCTCCGGCCAAGTTCTGCCCGGTGA